>CBDUBS010000184.1:0-7366 GCA_965365445.1 uncultured bacterium
CTTCTGCATACGCTGCGGCGCCTCTCGGCGAATCCTCCCCTGCGCCCGGTGCTTTTCCTGGCCGTCAGCGGTGAGGAAAACGGCCTCCTCGGAAGCCGGCACTTTGTCGATAACCCGCTGGTAGACCTGAACCAGGTCCGGTTCGTGCTCAACGCCGATGCGGTCGGCTATACGGATACCACCCGGGTCGTGATAGGCGGACTCGAACGCACCACGGCCGCGGGCCTGCTCGGGCAGGCCGCCCGGGACGCCGGACTTGGCGCAGTCCCGTTCGCGCCGGAGGATGCGCATCTGTACGAGCTATCGGATCATTACCTGTTCGCCCGTAAGGGCATCCCGGCCGTCATATTCATGCCCGGATACCAGAAATTCGAAGACCCGGCGCTGCTTCGCACGTACCACCAGCCCTCCGACGAGGTGGACGAAACGTTCAGCTTCAGGTACTTGCAACGCTACGCCGATGCCTTCCAGCGGGCGGCCCGCCTGCTCGCCGATGCCCCGCTGGCCCCCGAATGGACCCAACCGCTGAAGGCCGAGAAGCTTCCGTGAATGCGCAACAACAGGCGCATGGATACGTCAACGTCGGCGCAGACCAACAATCGGGCCGCCCTATGACACAGACGACTTCCCTGCGCTTCGTCAAAGCCCTGCACACCTTCGTATGGGCTTTCTTTGCCGGATGCATCCTCGCCATTCCGCTTTTCACCTATAATGGGGCGCTTCTGATCGCTGCGTACCTCATCGCCGTGGTATTCATCGAGGTAGCCGTCATCCTGTTCAATCGGTGGCGGTGCCCACTCACCAACATGGCCGCCCGCTACACCGACGATCGGCGGGATAATTTCGACATCTATCTGCCGGTGTGGCTCGCCCGACACAACAAACTGATTTTCGGCGGGCTGTTCCTGTTCGGCCTTGTTTTTACCCTGCTTCGCTGGTTCGGCCTGACCTGAGCGCCCGACCTGAACGATTTGAACCGATTGCAAATGGCTTGCAGAACAAAACCGGCTCGGCAGAGCCGCCCGGCAACCTTTCGACCAGCATGACCGCATGGGAAGCCTGCTGCATAAAACCATCCATGCGCGCCGCGAGATGAATCAGATCGCGGTCCGCATCCGATCCGGGCCCGAACTTACAGCGGCCAATCCAGCCCGCAAGTCGGCGGCGAATCCTGTTCACTTCCTCGAAGATCGTACATATATCTTTATGCAGCTCGCGTACGTCTCCCTGGCATGAGCCGCTTACCGGATCAGTATCATCGGCAGGAACGAGTGCCGAGGCCCGTTTAAACGCAAAGGAAGGGGGCCTTATCTGGTTAAAAGTTACTCCGTTTTCCATAGCCGACTACGTTTAAGAATACCGATAAAGAAGCATCTCGCACGGACTACCTGGCAACCATCCGTACGGCTGAGCCATACCGAGTGGATGACCACTTGCGAAATGGATTCCCGGAATACGGCAAGGCCGCACACTACATACCACACTTGCGCTCCCTGATCCGACGTATTATTCAGCCGACCACGATAGCAGATGACGCTTCGGGTTGGTAGAGCACCTGTTCTATCCGGAAGCGTTTCGTTCCTGCCGGGACCTGCCATTCAACCTCATCCATCTCCCTGTACCCCAGCAGCGCCACGCCGATCGGAGCCAGCACCGATAATTTGCCCCGGCCGATATTGGCCTCGCGAGGATACACGAGTGTATACTCGTCCATGTCCCCCGTATCCAGATCCTTGAGACGAAAGCGAGCATGCATCGTAACCACGTCTGGAGGAATCTCACTGGGGCTTACGACAACGGCTCGATCCAGTTCATGCCGTAAATCACGAAGGTATTGCCTGGCCTCACCCTCGAGGCTGCCTTGCGATTCGAGCAGTTTCCGCAGGCGGAGAAGATCGGCTTCCGTGACGTATATGGGTTTATCTTTCATTTGTTTATTCCGATTTACTGATTGATTGCCACGCTGTCTGAACCTCTGCGTGCAGTGGTTTGGCCGGTTCGCTTACGTGCGGTCCGAACGAGAGAGGCGTTGGGCGACTTCACGGTAAGGACCGGGCAGGTTACCCTTCGCACCACTTGCTCGGCTACACTGCCAAGCAGGGTATGTTCGATCCCTGAACGCCCTCTGGACCCCTGAACGATCAGATGCATGTGATTGTACTTCGCGAAATCATTGATCCCATCTGCCGGCCGACCGCGAATCACCGAAAAGGCGTGCGGCACATCGGGTCCCCTGGTGTTTCTATAAAACCGCTCCAGCGAGATCCGTGCTTTATTGAACGATTCGGTTTCGAGGACAGCCGTCCGGGGGATCACGCCCGGATAGAGGGTCGTTTCGACTACATGGAGTACCGTCAGGTGGGCCCGGACCCTGGCGGCGAACCTTCTCGCCCGCTCGAGCGCCATCCCTGACTGCTGGGAAAAATCAACGGGTACAAGAATTCGTTTCACCAGATCCGGCCGCCATAAACCCACCATCCCACTTGTCAGTACATCACACGGCGCAAGGCGCATCACTTTTTCAGCGGTGCTTCCCAAACTCAGAGGCTCGCCCACATTTCGTCCACTCCGGGCCATAACGAGCAAATCAATTTTAACGTCGGAAGCATACGTGACGATACTCCACGCCGGTTTGGAATGCCGGCGGACAGCATAACGCACAACGGGCCGATCGCCCTCGGGGTTGCCGCTCAAAAACGGGGATACGTCCGAATGCATCCTGTCGCGGAATGCTTTCAGTTCCGGGAATCCGAGCGCGTCGGGGGTTATTTCCGGGGTGACGACATGCAACAGGTGAAGTTCGGCCCCCGTGCGTGCAGACAGTTCGACAGCGCGCTCCAGCGCCAGCAGGGCGCCGGGGCTGAAGTCCGTCGGTAAAAGAACTCTTCTCGTTGATTTCATTATTCACCAGTATCCGATCCCCTCTGCGAGGACCCCCTGCTTTATAAACAAATCCGGGCCATTGTCAGCCTCGTTATGGGCTTGATGCGGCCGTGATGTTCAGAATATTGTTCGGTTTTCCGCCTTATTAGTTTCATCTTATATTTTAATCACTCCATAGCATGAATCTATCAACCTGAGCAGGCTATGCCATGACGCTTATCCAGCTACAATATGTTCTGGCGCTCGACAGGTATCGCCATTTCCGGCTGGCAGCGGAGGCCTGTCACGTCACTCAACCATCATTGAGCACGCAAATACAGAATCTGGAGGAAGAACTGGGCGCCATGCTGTTCGACCGAACCGTAAGGCCGGTCACACCGACCGAAATCGGCCTGCTGGTGATCTCGCAGGCGCGAAATGTGATGACCGAAGTGGAACGCCTGTATCAGATCACCCAGGAACGTATCGGCGTTATGGCAGGAGAACTTCGCGTTGGCATTCTGTCCACCATTTCACCTTACCTGTTGCCGCTGGTGATCTCGCCGTTCTCCCGCCTGTACCCCAAGGTCACATTGATTTTCGAGGAACTGCTTGCCGGAAAAATTGCAGAGCAAATCAGGCAGGATCGTCTGGACGCCGGACTGCTTGCCGAACCCGTATCCTCCCGGGGAATCGTTGAAGAAATTCTGTTCGAGGAGCCATTCGTCGGATATGTATCACCGGGTCATCGGTTGTATGACCGTAAGACGATAGCAGCTTCGGATTTGCAAGTGGATGACTTGTGGCTTATGAGCGAGGGGCATTGCTTCAGGGAACAAACCCTGGGGCTTATCCGAAGCGGTGCTTCCGAGCAGACTATCCAGAGAAGTGTGCGCTTCGAAAGTGGAAACCTGGAAACGCTCCAGCGCCTCGTAGACCGAGGATTCGGGATGACCCTTCTCCCCTGGCTGGCCGTCCAGGGCGAGGGATCGCACGCTCCCGAATCAGTGCGCCTCTTCGAGAAACCGGTCCCTTCCCGCACGGTGCGGCTCGTATCCACCGAGATCCAGATTAAGAAACACCTCATTAAAGCGCTCGCGTCGACTATACGTAATGCGGCAGCGCCTGTTTTGCCCTTACATCAGATCATAGAAGATAGGTAATCGCGGAGATACCGCCTGGAATAACACCGTCCAGGCGCCTTCAGCGAACCGATTCCAAACAGGACGAGGGGTGCAATGGAAAATGGGTCATGCCGGTGCAGGGGCGTAGCGGTCGGCCAGGATGCGGATGTCGTCCGCGATGCGGTTGACCAGTTCGGGCGGGTCGAGTACGGTGATCCCTTTACCCCACGATTGCACAAACGAGCGGATCTCGTCCAGCCCTTCGACCTCATACGACACCACGATCCGGCCGTCCTCGCGGCGCTCCTCGATCATCTGGGTTCGGTGGTATTCCTTCCGCTCGAAATAGGGAGCACACTCGGCTTCCACGAGCAACCGGATGACGTACACCTCCGAGCCGCCGAGCGCGCTGAAGCGGTCGCTGAAGTACGATTCCGGATCCCATCCGGAAGGGAGCGTGAAATAGGCCGCTTCCCGATCCGGATCGCACAGGGCGGCATCCTCGATCCCCGAGAGGGCGAAATCACGAAGCATCCGGCGCTGGTGGCAATAGGCCACCAGCAGCCACGAGTTGCCCCGCACCGCGAACGTCAAGGGGTCGATCTTCCGGCCTTTCGAGAACAGCCCGGTTGAGGCGGTATGATAGTCGATGCGCACCGAGCGGCACTCGTCCATGGCCTGCCGGAGCGTTTTGAATACCGCCGGATTAAAATGGGAAGCCGACGTGGCCCCGAAAAGCCACTGGCGCGATTGCTGGTCCACCTCGAACGTTTTCGCCTCGGATTCCAGACCTGCCAGCAGCTTTCCGAAAGCCCGGGAAAGAGGCGGGCCGAGGGGCGTCCGGCCGAGCGCGGCTTTGGCGGCCTCGGCTGCAACGGCCATCGCCAGCATCTCCTCTTCGTCAAACTCGAAGCCGCGCACGGGGCACCGCCGGTGCTCCTCCGGGACGAAAAACAACTTGCGGCCTCCTGCCATGCGGTGGCTGACAGGCACGTGGGCATCTTCGAGGACCTTCAGGAGCCGCCGGGCATGCCGATCCGAGGCATACCCCATGCGGGTCTGGATGTCGTGCAAGGTAAACTCATGCCCCTGGTCGAACAGCCGGCGCAACTCCTCCGCAGCGACGGTCATAGACGGCATAAAACCCTCCGTATGAAAGACGTACCATTTGGTAGGGTAAAGAGTAGCACAGACATGGCTGTTTTGCAATACCGTGCGGCTACCGGATGGAACGGGGTGAAAGATTCGCAACGAGCCGACGGGCACGGAACGAATGGTTGCGGGGCGCCCTTTGTAGGGTAACTACTCTACATAAAAACTCTGCCCGCCATGCGTTCCCTTGTCCCTGCCCTTGCCGCTGTATTCATTCTGTCCGGCTGCGATCTCGTCGGCGACGTGCTCGAGCTCGGTTTCTGGCTCGGTGTAATCGTGCTGGTCATCGTCGTCGCGCTGGTCTGGTTCCTCATCAAAAAGTTCACCCGATAGGCCGCTATGCTCGAAGGGCTCGAAGCAACCGACCCGGAAGGGCGCAGTTTCTCCAGAAAAGTCCTCATCGCCGTGGGCATCACGGTGGCCGTGCTCGGCCTGTTGTGGGTGCTGGCTTCCATCACCGGCGTACTGATGCTGGTGTTCGCGGCGGTGCTGCTCGCGGTGATCTTCTCCGGCGCGGCCGAAGCGCTCTCCAGCCGCACCCCGTTGCCTTACGGGGGTGCGCTCGCCATCGTACTCGTGCTCATCTTCGGCGGCCTGACCCTCGTCGGCTACTTCCTGGCCCCACGCATCGCGGCGCAGCTCGATCAGCTCACCGAGACCATCCCGACCTCGTACGACCAGATCGAGCAGAGCCTTTCCCGGTATTCATGGGGCGAGTTTCTGGTAAAGCAAATCCCCGAGTCGCCGGGGTCGATGATCTCGGGCAGCGGAAACCTCTGGACGCGGGTCACCGGCGTGTTCTCGACGCTGCTGGGTATCCTGACGAACGTGCTCCTGTTGCTGGTGATCAGCGTTTTCCTGGCGGTCAACCCGTCGAAGTACCGGAAAGGATTGGTGAAGCTCGTGCCGAAACGGGCCCGTCCCCGCGCGGACGAAGTGCTCGGGGATGCAGGCGACGCGCTCTGGGGCTGGCTCACCGGGCAATTCATTTCGATGACGATCATTGGCGTGATGACATGGTTGGGGCTCATGCTGCTCGGGATGCCGCTGGCGCTCAGCCTGGGCTTTCTGGCAGGCCTGTTCGAATTCGTTCCGCTCATCGGCCCGTGGATAGGGGCCGTGCCCGGCGTGCTCATCGCGTTCCTGGAAGGGCCGCAACAGGCGTTGTATGTTGCCGGGGTGTACCTCGTCATTCAGCAACTCGAAAGCAACCTCATTACGCCGGTCGTCATGAAACACGCCGTGGAACTCCCCCCCGCACTTACACTGGTCGCGACGGTAGTGGCGGGCGTGCTGTTCGGGCTGCCGGGCATCCTGCTCGCGACGCCGCTGCTGGTCGTCGTGAAGCTGCTGGTCGAGAAGCTGTACGTAGAAGACGTGCTGGGCGACCATTCCGGATCGTAACGAAGCCGCACGGAAACCGCTTCGAACGCCTCCTGTCCGGAGCCGCCATAACCGATCGACGTTACCCGCTACCGACCCGTCGCGGCTAATGGAAAGCACACACCCCCAAAAATAAACCTGTCATTGGTATGAAACGCCTTCTCATTCTCATACTTCTCGTCCTGGTGGCAGCGCCGGCATTCGGCCAGCGCAATCGGTACCGCAGCAGCCGCCTCGAATCCGATACCCGGGGCTTCTCACTCGGCCTGTTCCTTCAGGGCGCCTCCTGGCAGCGGGAGGATGTAGGCGACGACGACGACTGGGAAGGCGGCGGCGGAGCGGGTCTGACGCTGGCCTATGGCTTCAACCATACCGTTACCGCGTACGTGAGCGCGAACGGCTCGGTTATAGATCCTGACTTCGGGGATGAATACTCGCTGGGCCACGTGGACCTGGGCGTACTGTTGCATCTGGCATCGCCGCGGCAGCCCTTCCGCCCCTACTTCGACCTGGCCCTGACCGGCCGCGCGGCAGAGTATGAAATTGGCCCCGCCGACGTGGAAGTATCCGGGGGAGGGTTCACGTTCGGAGGAGGCCTGAAATGGTTTCCCTCGCGCCCCGTCGCCTTGGATCTGGGATTGAAAATAACGGTCGGCGAGCTGGAGCGCATAGAAGTGGGCGACCTGGATCGGGATATCGAGGTGGACGCCACCTCCTCCCGGCTGCACCTGGGCATTACCTGGTACCCGCAGCGGTAGGGAACCCGCCGGCCGATCAGTTCAGGCTCACGCGCGTCTCAATGATGTATTCCTCGCCGCTCGGCTGCTGGAAATGCAACTGCACAC
>CBDUBS010000185.1:0-7361 GCA_965365445.1 uncultured bacterium
AACGTGGATGATATCCAGCGGAAGCAACGGGTTTGTTTCGAGCCGCGGGATGGGGTCGCTGTTGAGGATCGCATCCAGGTAGCCCTCCGCCGTTGCAGCGGCGAATGCCGGGGCTCCGGCCAGCATTTCATAAAACGTAGCGCCGAGGGAGAACAGGTCGGCCGCTTCGGTATGCACCTCGCCGCGAATCTGCTCCGGAGCCAGGTAGGCCAGCGTGCCCCGCACTTCGAGCAGGTCCTGCTCGTCGGAGGTAACGGAGGCCATGCCGAAGTCGGTCAGCTTGACCTGCCCCTCGTAGGAAATGAGCAGGTTGGACGGCTTGATGTCCCGATGGAGGATGCCCTTGTGATGAGCGGCCCGGAGGCCCTGCGCCGCCTCGATGAGGATGTACGTGGCTATATCGACCGGAACGCGGCGGTTCCGGATGAGCGAGCCGAGATCCACCCCGTCGATGTACTCCGCGGCGAAGAACAGGCGGCCGTCCTCGTTGCCGTAGTTGTACAGGGCTACGACATTCGGATGCTGGACGCGGGCGAAAAGGCGGGCTTCCTCCTCGAAGCGCCGGGCAAGGGTTTCGTCCTCGCTGTACTCGGTGCGGAGGACTTTGAGCAGGACAAACCGATCCAGCGACGGCTGGTAGCCCTTGTAGACTACAGCCGTCGCCCCCTGGGAAAGCTCCGCAAAGGGCTGGATGTCGCTTATTGTACCTGCTCCGACTCCCATCCTTTCAGTTTGTAATGCAGCCACCGGCGGGATACGCCGAGCACCCGCGCCGTTTCGGAGATGTTGCCGTCGTGGTCGCGGAGGGTGCGTTCCACCACGCGCCGCTCGACCTCCTTGAGGGCCAGGCCCGGCTCGTAGGGGTCGAGCAACTCGCGCTCGGGCAGCCGCAGATCCTCGGCGGTTATGAGGTCGGCCCGCGCCAGCACGACGGCCCTTTCGATGGTCTTTTCAAGCTCGCGCACGTTGCCGGGCCAATCGTGGTTCTGGAGCGCCCGGACAGCCTCCGGCGAAATGCCCCGGATGTGACTGCGGCGCTTCACGGCATATTTATCCAGAAAGTGGTGCGCCAGCAAGGGGATATCCACACGCCGCTGCCGCAGGGGCGGCATCGTGATGGCGATGGTATTGAGGCGGTAGTACAGGTCCTCGCGAAACTCGCCGGAGCGGACGAGGTCCTTCAGGCTCTTGTTGGTCGCCGAGATGACCCGGATATCCACCGGGCGCGTCTGGGTTTCGCCTACGCGCTTGATTTCTCCTTCCTGGAGCACGCGCAGCAGGGCCATTTGCATACGGGGGCTGAGGTCGCCCACCTCGTCCAGAAACACGGTGCCCCCTCCGGCCACTTCGAACAGCCCGCGCTTGTCGGATACGGCCCCGGTAAACGACCCCTTCTTGTGCCCGAACAGTTCGCTTTCGAGCAGGCTATCGGCGAGCGAGCCACAGAATACGGCCACGACCGGTTTATCCTTCCGGTAGCCGTTGTAGTGGATGGCCCGCGCGACGAGCTCCTTGCCGGTGCCGCTTTCTCCTTCCACGAGCACCGTAGCGTCGGTATCGAGCACCCGCGACATCATATCGAACACGTCGCGCATCAGGGGGCTCTGCCCGATGATTTCCTCGAACCCGCTGACGCGGCGTATCTCCTCGCGAAGCCGGCGGTTTTCCTCCCGGAGCGACTGGTAGAGCTGGGCGTTCTCGATGGCGACGGCCGCCTGGTTGGCGAAGGCGGTCAGGAAGGGCAGACTATCCCGGGTGAAATGGCCCCGGCGGGTCAGGCTGTCCAGATAAATGGCCCCGATCAGGCGCGACTTGAGCCGAAGCGGCACGCAGGCAATAGACTGGATTTTCTGGAGGACGATGCTCTGGGTTTCCTTATAGCGCTCGTCGGTGAGGGCTTCGTACACCAGCACCGGTTCGCCCCGGTGAAGGACTTCGTTGACCACGCTGGTAGAGATGCGTACCAGGTCGCCGATTTGCTTCTCCGTAAAGTTGCGGCTGCTTTTCACGTCGAAGCCCTGGGGGTCCTTGTCCGACTTGAGCAGCACGAACCCGCGCTCGGCGGCGAGCGTCTCCATCGCGATTTCCAGCACTTTCTCGAGGAGCGCCTCGGGGTCCTGGATGCCGTTGATGACCTGGGCTATTTCGGTAAGGGCCTCGAGCGACGACTGCGCCCGGTCGACCGGTTGCTCTATCGCGCTCATTGTACCCTGAACCTCGCTTCTTTCGATCGGCTTCGGTTGCCGTATTCGTCAATGGCCGTTACCGACCAGATATATACCCCGGGTTTCAGCGAAAACTCGACATAGAGTGAATCCTGCCGGGGGGGTACCTCCGCAGGAATCGTTTTCACCGGACGGCAATCGACGTTCGGATCGACGAACTCGCAGAGGGAAACCTGAAGGCGATAGGTGTACGGCAGGATGAATCGTTCCCAGTACAGCGTCGGGTATCTGGTGGATACGATGGCCGCATCCACGGGCCGCTCGAGCTGGGGCACGTCCTCGATGACGCGTTTGACGACGAACGGCGCCGAGGAAGCTACGGCGCCGGAGGCGTCCTGCGCCTTCACCACCATCCACCGACCGGCGAGATCGTGCAGGTTTTTGGAGGGCAGGTTTTCGGCATCCACCATGAGTTCATACTGGCCGGGCGATCCGTTCTTCTGGTCGAGCGTATCCCTGAAAGCCAGGTCGGGCGCTTCGAGCCACACCAGCGCTATATCCGACGGCCCATCGGGGTCCTCTACGGTAACCAGCCCGCGCACCCGGTAAATGTCCGCCGCCACCCAGGACAGGTCTTCATGGGTAGAGTACACATTCTGTACGGTAACGGAGGGCAGCCCGTTGAGCATGGCCGGCTCCACCGTTCCCGTGCGCCCCAATTGCACTTCCGCCTTATTGCCTGTAGAAGAAAAGCCTTCTTTTCGGATTTCCACCGTATATGACCCGACGGGGATATTTCGGAAAGCGTATTGCCCCTGATTATCCGTCAGGGTTTCGAACCGCGGCCGTGCGGCGGGTCCGGTGCTATCCGCCCGGAGCACGACTAGTGCGCCCGTCACAGGGGTGCCCGGCGACGTCATGAGAACGACGCGCCCTTGCAGGCTGCCAAGGTCCTCCGCTTCCGAGAGCGGATCCAGCGGATTCGTGTGCGGAAGATTGCGGTTGCAGCCGACCAGCAGAAAAGCAAGGAGCAGTACCGGCAGCACCACCCGAAGATGAACCATAGCGTGCAAGTTCGTTCGGCCTGCCGGCCGGTTTAGGGTTCGGTGAAAGATAGGGCGCCGTACAACCCCCTACCCTGCCGGCCTTCATGCCCGGCCCGGATAACAGGCGTCGGCTCAGGAACGGACGCCGGGAAAGATACGAATCCCGAAACTAGCAAGCCGACACCATCCGTATCCGGAACGGCGTTATCAATTTGTGTTTTATGTAAATACCAATAATTCGGACCAAAGCGGTGCTCCCCTGCCGGCTCAGACGCTTCCACCCGGCTGTTCCGGCAAGCGGGCAAAGCGCGTTTCGGCATGTTGGACGAAGCATCGGGTATCCGGATCGAAGCGGCGCTCCCGGATAAAAAACGAATCTCGTTTGACCTCTATAATATTGTAGAAATTCGTATCGCGGTTCGTCTTGCGCCCCCGGTTGCTGGTAGCCGTGCCGGCGCTGGCGATCACGACGCGGTGGTTGGAGGGCACGATTTCGACGGGCTCTACGTGGGAAATATGCAGGTGCCCGCATAAAACCAGATCCACCCCGGCGCGGGAAGCCGCCTCGAGCGTCTTCCGGGCATTACGCGCTATATCATGCGGGCCCAAAGCCGCGATCTGCGCCAGGTGGTGGTGAACCACGAGGATTTTGAACGTGGCGGATGCAAGAGGAGAAAAATAGGCTTCGATACGCGCCATCTGGCTCGAAGTAATCCGCCCCCCTTTTACCGTATGCCCTATGGCACTGTTGATGCCGAGCACGGCCACGCCCTCTCCCTCGAAGGTCGGGTACAGATCGTTCCGGATATACTTGCGATAGCGGGCCAGCGGCCGGATGAAGCGCGATACCGGCCTCCACCAGGGATACACGTCGTGGTTGCCCGGCACGACGATAACCGGAGGGTCCAGCGACTCGAGCATCGAGGCGGCGGCCCGGTACTGAGATCGCCGCGCCCGTTGCGTCAGGTCGCCGCTGGCGGCCACCAGGTCGATGCCGGAGGCATTGATTTCCCGAACGAGGATATCAACGATTTCCGGATGGGTGATCCGTCCGAAATGGACATCGGAGATATGAGCAACCCGGAAGAGGGTCGTTGCGTCGTTCGGCACAGGGAGGGAACAGGTTATCCTTGCCGGGTGGGTTCAGGTTGGCCTTGCTCATGAAACGATCGAGCCGGCCTACAGAAACAATGCGATCAAAGATAGGGCGGGCCGTCCCCTGCCGTCGCAAGAGGCGACCCGACCCTATTAATTTAAGGACCGTTACTACAGCAAGAGGTTGAGGGGCTCCTCCAGGTATTGTTGTACCGTGGCGAGGAACTGCGCTCCGGTCGCCCCGTCCACGATCCGGTGATCGCAGGAAAGGGTTAGTTTCATCCGCTTGCCCGGAACCACCTCGCCGCCCTTGACTACCGGCACGTCGCGGATGGCGCCGATAGCCAGGATGCACGCATTCGGCGGGTTGATGATAGCCGTAAATTCCTCGATACCGAACATCCCCAGGTTGCTCGTGGTGAAGGTGGAACCTTCGTATTCGGCGGGCTGGAGTTGCTTATCCCTGGCTCGCCCTGCCAGCGAGCGGGTATCCTCGGCAATCTGGCCGAGCCCTTTCCGATCGGCATCACGAATCACCGGCGTGATGAGGCCCTCATCCATGGCCACCGCCACGGCTACATGCACCTGCTGGTAGCGCCGGATCTCGCCCTCCTGCTCCAGATACGACGCATTGACCGATGGATGCTTTTTGAGGGCTACGGCGCATGCTTTGGTGATGAGGTCGTTGTAGGATATTTTTATCCGTTGCTGTTTTTCGGCCAGTTCGTTCAGCTGCTCGCGGAAGGCGGAGGCCTTTTCCATATCCACGTCCACCGTGAGGTAAAAGTGGGGGGCAGTGAACTTGCTCGATGCCAGGCGGCGCGAAATGGCCTTGCGCATCTGCGAAATGCGCTGCGACTCGTAGGGCGCGTCGGAAGGGGCGGCAGGAGCCGCCACGGGCGCGGGCGTCGGAGCCTGCTCGGCCGCTTGGTCCTCGGCGGGCGCAGCTGGTTTCGGCTTCGAGGCGGCCGCTTCGATATCCCGTTTCACGATACGCCCCTCGGGGCCGCTCCCCTGCACGGAGGATAAATCCACACCGTAATCCTTCGCCAGCTTGCGAGCCAGCGGCGACGCCTTATAGCGGCCGTCATCGTCGGAGGGCGCCGCTCCGTCACCCGAGGATGCCGCTCCGGCCTGGGCCGGCTGCTTCTGTTCCGGTGCGGTCAGAGCGGGAGGAGCAGGTACGGCGGCCGTCTCCCGGGCCGGTGCTTCGGCCGCAGGAGCCTCCGCCGCTACCGGCGTACCCTGACCCGAATACCGGGCCAGCACTTCCGAAATATCTTCATCTTTCTTGCCGAGCACAGCGATGAGCGCACCGATAGGTACGGCGTCTCCCTCTCCGACGAGGTGTTTGAGCAGCACCCCGCTGTCGTACGCCTCCAGGTCCATCGTCGCCTTATCCGTCTCGACCTGGGCAATGACATCGCCGGGGTTGACCTCCTCGCCTTCCTTGGCGAGCCAGGCCACGAGCACACCCTCTTCCATGGTGTCGCTCATTTTGGGCATTTCAACAGGTATAGCCATCCGAAAGCAACCAATTGTAGTGGGTAATGAAGGAGCAGTGATCCGGCGGCGTCACCCGACGTACATCACGCGCTTGCAGGCCGCAACGGCTTCTTCGACGCCCGGCATGTAGTACTCCATCAGGTTTTTGGCATACGGGGCGGGTACGTCTTTGGCCGTCACGCGCAACACCGGCGCGTCGAGCGCGTCGAAGGCGTGCTCCTGAATCTGGAACGTTATTTCCGAAGCGATCCCCGCAAACGGATAGCTTTCGTCGATGACCACACACCGGTTGGTTTTACGTACCGACGTCAGGATCGTCTCGATGTCGAGCGGTCGGATGGTTCGCGGGTCGATGACCTCGGCGCTGTATCCTTCCTCTGCGAGCCGGTCCGCCGCCTGGAGGGCCACCCAGTAGCTTTTGCTGTGCGCCACGATGGTTACGTCGGCGCCTTCCCGGGCCACACGCGCCTTGCCGATAGGGATCAGGTAATCGGCTTCGTCCGAAACCTCCCCGCGAAGGCCGTACATCACCTCGCTCTCAAGAAAGATCACCGGGTCGTCGTCGCGTATGGCCGATTTGAGCAGCCCCTTCGCGTCGTCCGGATTGGAGGGCGCGATGACTTTCAGCCCCGGGAAATAGGCGTACAGGGCTTCGGTCGATGTGTTGTGGGTCGCGGCGAGCTGTCCTGCCGCCCCGTTGGCTCCCCGGAAAACGATCGGCACCTTGAACTGACCGCCGGACATATACCGGATTTTGGCCGCGTTGTTGATGATCTGGTCGATGCCGACGAAAGAGAAGTTGAACGTCATGAACTCTATAATCGGACGCAATCCATTGATGGCCGCCCCGATGCCGAGACCGGCGAATCCGCCCTCGCTGATCGGCGTATCGATCACGCGTTTGGACCCGAATTTGGCCAACATGCCCTCCGACACCTTGTAGGCGCCGTCGTATTCGGCGACTTCCTCGCCCATGAGGAACACCGTTTCGTCGCGCTCCATTTCCTCAACCATGGCCGCGCGAATGGCCTCCCTGTATTGTAATTCCGCCATGTCTATATAAACAGTTTAGGTTCCGTATAAGGATTGCCGACGGGTCGTCGGCTAGCGAGTCAGGAAAGGATAGTCCTGCTGGGTGTACACATCCTCGTAGATCGTCTCCAGAGGAGGGTACGGGCTGTTTTCCGCAAACTCGACCGCATCCATGACTTCCTCCTTTACCTCATCGTCGATCCGGTCGAGCGCTTCCTGCGTGGCCAGTTCTTTCCCGAGCAGGTAGGCTTTCAGGCGAATGATGGGGTCATCGTTTTTCTTGGTCTCCAACTCCTCCTTCGTGCGGTACTTGCCGGGATCGCTCATGGAGTGCCCCCGGTACCGATAGGTTCGCACTTCCACGAGCGAGGGCTGGTTGTTGCGGGCCATCTCGACGTGTTCCTGCATTGCCTTGTACACGGCCAGTACGTCCATGCCGTTTACGAGCGCGCCCGGCATGTCGTATCCGATGGCCTGCTTGTAGAAATCGGGTTCCGCCGTGGAGCGGTGGACCGCC
>CBDUBS010000186.1:0-7292 GCA_965365445.1 uncultured bacterium
TCCACGAGGTCTACCATGACACGACTCTTTCCCTTAGCGGTTTGCCTTCTACTCGCCCTCTCTGCGTGCGGCCCGGCGGAACCCGACACGGCCGGCGGAGAGGTTAGCCAGGCGGAAAGGGAAGAAGCGAACAAGCAGCACGTCCGCCGCTTCTTCGAAGAGGTCTGGAGCACGGGCGACATCGCCCGCCGAGACTCCTTCCTGGCGGCAGACTACCGGGGCCACGTAGCCGGAACGACCGAGCCGCTCGACCGGGAAGGGTGGACGGGTTGGTTCACCGGCTTCCGCCAGGCGTTTCCCGACGCCCGATTCACCGTTGAGGACATGGTGGCCGAGGGCGAGGTTGTAGCGGCCCGACTCACGATGCGGGGGACGCATCAGGGCGAGTTGAACGGCATCCCTCCGACGGGCCGTGAGGTGGTGGTGACCGGGATGAGCTTCGAGCGGGTCGTGGACGGTCGGATCGTGGAGGGGTGGAACGAAAACGACGCGCTGGGGATGCTCGGTCAGATCGGTGCACTACCGCCGCCCGGGCAGTAGTTTGCCGTTGCGTCGCCTACCGGCTGCACGCGGGCCAGGGGCTGTGCGGTCTTGCTGCGTTGGAGATGGATCCACAGGGCATCGTCTAACGGCCTGCCTCTCCCTGTACGGGGGAAAGGCAGGCCGTTTTGCCTTTATGGTCTCCGGCCTCCCGGCCGATAGGCGCCGGGGGTTATTCCCTCCCGTGGTGAACGTCATCCTCCCGACCCGATGGGCTTCCCTGAGGCTTTGGGCTGAACGTCTCCACCCGGGGGCGGCCTTTTTCATTTCGGACAGGTCGTGTCCGGCTCCCGCCTTCATACAATTACCTTTCGTGGAGCCTTGCGCCGTGCGCCTCAGGCGCTTAATCTCGAATGACCCCTTTCTCTCAATTGGTTTCGTACACGTCATGCGACTACAACTCACGCTTACGCCGGCCACCGAGCCGGCGCCCTTCAGCTACCAGCAGCGGCTGACGAAGTGCCTGCACGACTGGCTCGGCCGCAACAACCCCTGGCACGACGAAAGCCTCTCGCTCTACGGCCACTCGTTTCTGGAAGGGGCCAGGCCCCGGAAGGACCACCTGACGTTCCCGGCGGGGGCCGTCTGGACGCTCGGCTTCCACCGGCCGGACATGCCGAAACGGATGGTGGACGGCATCCTGGAGCGCCCCCGGGCGGCTTACGGGATGGTGGTGCACGAGGTCCGGGCGGTGGAGCCGCCCCGGTTCGGGGAGCGCGTCCGGATGGCCATAAACGGCTGCGTGATCGTGCGGAAGGAGCGCCCGGACGGCACGGACAAGCACCTGACGCACGAGGACCCGGAGGCGGACGAGCGCCTGACGGAAATCCTGCGCCGCAAGCTCGAGAAGGCCGGATACACCGGCGAGCACCTGGAGGCCCGCGTCGGGTTCGACCGGGGGTACCAGCGGGCGCGGGTGCGCTTGTTCGAGGTGCACGGCATCCGGTTGAAGGGCAGCGAGTGCCCGCTGATCGCGGAAGGCACCCCCGAGGCGCTGGAATTCCTCTGGACGGTCGGGGCCGGCGAGATGACCGGCAGCGGCTTCGGGGCGATTAAATGAGGAGGACACTATGAACGATCGTTATTATGTCGTGCGTTACACCGGACCCTTCGGTTTTATCAAGCCGTGGACGGCCGTACGCGATGCCGAAACGTACAGCCAGCAATTCCTCACCCCTAGCATCGTGGAGGGAATGCGCCGGAAACTGGAGACAGGGCCCATCCTGCGCCACCGCTTATCGTACCTGGGCCTGAGCAGACAGACGGAGGAAACACAGGCCCACACGGAAGGCAGCCTGAAGAAGGACCGGCATCTTTGGAAGCGCGGGATGATCCTTGAAGGGCCAAAACTGGCGAACGGGGGCATTCTCTCCCGGTATGTGCTCATCGAACCGCTCTTGCATCTGGCCTTTGCCGCCCGGGAGGATGCCGAATCGGCGGCGCGGCAGCATGTATGCCTCTGCCGTAACGAGGATGTGCTGCTGCCGGAGGGAGGGCCGGCTGAAGTAAGTGCGGCAGAGTTCGAGGAGTTAGACGGTTTCGAGCTGCTACCCGGTAAAACCGATGGGGCCTTTCTGGTAGGTTATAATCGGTTCGCCGAAGAAACCGGCGCTCCGTCGGAAATGTGGGGAAGAATTGTGATGAGCGGCAGGGCGATTCGGGAGGAATAGCCATGATAGCCGACCCGCTAATGGCAAAAAGCGCCACCAACGGCCGCCTCACACTGGTGGAGCATACGGCCCATGTGCTGGCGGTTATCCGGCCCATGGCGCGGACATGGAGGTTCGATGAGAGTCTGGCCGGGCATGGGGCCATTCTACACGATACGGGGAAGGGCCATTCTGTATTTCAAAGACGGCTCAAGCGCACGGAAGACGATGAGGGCGATTTTCTCGATGATGAGCCCTTTCGGCACGAAATCTCGTCCCTCCTTTTTCTGCCTCTTTTCGACCATGCGGAATGGCCTGCGCTGATCGAGATGGTAGCGGCGCACCACAAGTCCATCCGGAAAGATGCGCGCGAGCTTGGCTTGCTGGATTTTGTAATGGTTCGTTCCAGCCCGGAGTGGACGTTCGAGCGGCACGCCGGGGTGTGGGAAGAATGGGCTCCGCGCGTATGCCGGGAAGTATTGCCCCATTTCGGCATCGACGCGGAAGCGCCCTCGATCGATGAAGCGCGGGAAGCCTTCGAGGTTGCAGTAGCCTATACCCGCAGCCTGGGCGCAGGTTGGTCCCGCTGGCGGGGGCTGCTTATGGCGGCCGACCATTTCGGCTCGGCATTGATGCACGAAGCGCCGGTGAAAGCCGGACGGCTGTTCGGCATACCCGACATGCAGGTATTTGAACGCCCCCATCCTCTGTACCCGCTTTCGCAGCGCCGGGCGGACGATCCGGCCCCTCACACGCTCGTCGTAGCCCCGACTGGAGCCGGGAAAACCGACTATCTGCTCCGCAGATGCCGGGGGCGCATTTTCTATGTGCTTCCCTTTCAGGCCTCGATTAACGCGATGTTCGAACGCCTCGATAGGGCCTTCAACGGCCCGAAGGAGGAGCGCCGCCCGTCGAACGAACAGGTGGACGTGCGCCGGGTTCACGCCGCCAGCCGCCTGCTTCGCAAACACGAGGATTACCCTGAGGAGGACCAGTTGCTCCAGCGGCATCCCGGCGCTGCCGTTAAAGTGCTCACACCCCACCAGATAGCCCCGGTGCTTTTCGGGACGAGCGGGCACGAGGCTATGGCGCTGGATCTGGAAGGAGCGGACGTAATCCTGGATGAAGTGCACGTTTACAACGACGTAGCTCAGGCAATGGTATTCGAAATGGTCGGGGCGCTCGTCCGGCTCGGCTGCCGCGTCCATATCGGCAGCGCGACGATGCCGACCTCGTTGACCGAAGCCGTTCTGAACCGTCTGTTGGGTGAGGGAGTGCTCGAGGTACGGCTCACGCCGGAAGAAACGGACTCCTTCGACCGGCATACAGTCCGTAAAGAAAGCGATGAAGAGCTGGTCTGGAAAACGATTCGGAAAGCAATCCGCCGTGGCGAGCGCGTGATCTGGGTGTCGAATCAGGTGGCGCGAGCCCAGAAACGGTTTCAGGAAGCGAGAATCCGCTTGAAAGGCTTCGGAGTGGATTTATGCCTCGTGCACAGCCGGTACCGGCGCGCCGACCGGCAGAAACAGGAACGACAGATCATGGAACTGGGGAAGTACCCCCGCCTGGAAAGCGATACCGCGCCCGCCCTGGTTTTTACCACGCAGGTCGTAGAGGTAAGCTTGGATGTTTCGTTCGACCGCATGGTAACGGACGCCGCCCCCCTGGATGCGCTGGTGCAGCGTTTCGGACGAGTCAACCGGGGCCGCCATTCGCTCGATGACCGGGTGCTGCGCCCCGTCCATGTGCTGGAACCTCCGATGGAGGACGCAGCCCTTCGGCCCTACGATCCGGCCGTCGTCCGAGCGAGCTATGCCGCCCTGCCCGAGGGCATCCTTCACGAACGAGAGACTCAGGACCGGCTCGACCGGGTTTATCCGGCGCTCGATCTCAAAGATATCAAAGACCACCTTTTTCGGAAGGACGACGCCTATACCCTGCACCAGATGCGGCACCGCCCCCGGTCGTATCTGGCCGAACAACTCGACATCGATTCCTATTCGCTCGTCCGGCTGTCCGATGCGGAGGCTTACGCGGCCGGCCACGGGCGCAGCGGACTGGAAATTCCCGTAAGCAGGCACGTGCTCATGCCGCTCCTGGTCAGGCATTCGCTCGAACAACTACGGACCGGCAACTACCCGTTCATCATCCCAAATTCGTTTTACGACGAGGTGCTCGGTCTCGACCCGTCCACCGACAATCAACCCGTTGCCCTACCCGGGGTATTCCTATGATACAATCCGCCTACGGACACCGCCTCGTACAGTTGTACAATGAACGCCACGGCGCCCGGTATGACGCACGCGGCTTTTTCGACGAAGTGTTCTTTCCGGTCGTCTACGACGACCGGAAACCCCTCCAAAACATCGGCAATTCGCCATTCTTCGTGCTCTTCGAAAAATCGGAGTGGAAGAAGAATCCTCCTCCCCAGAAACGCCGCGAGGCACTGGCGCAGCTTCATCACAAGGCCGACACCGAGCCTCCCGACGGCAGCTTCCTCGTCGGGTTTCCGGCGGCCGGCGCACAAGCCGTCACATCGGGGCAGGTAAGCAACATCGCCATACCCGGCTCACGCGACGACGTGTTTGCCTCCTGGATCGGAGCGGCGCTCGCACTGACCGTCGGGGGTGGTTTTTCGCTGCTCATCGAGGACGACGAGGTGCTGTGGACCACGTTCGAGGGATGGCCGCTGTACCGCCGGTTCGTCAACCATCCACCGGTTTCGAACCTGAAGGGCCGCCAGATCAACACCTGGAACACATGGTGGCTCGCTCACCGCCTTTCGGACGATTACCTGCCCGGCACGCTCCCGGATTACAAGGATGCGGCGCTCGATACCATGGAGTGGGCCTGGCTCGTGATGGCGCTGGCCGGCGTGTATCCGTCGCGAACACTCACCGCTTACGTCTTCAACCTGGGCAATACGAATACCACCGTAGGCTTCCTTCCGGTGCGTTTGCCGGAGGTGGCTCGTATGTACGCCATCCTGAATCAGTATTTCTCCAACGAGGCCGGCCTGAGCGACACGAAAAGGGATCGGCTTTACCGCACCGACGAGTCGTTCCGTTCGGCGTGCGAGCGCGGGGCCATAGGGCTTCAATCCATGCCCCCATCCGGACTCACAAACTTTTTCCCCGGCCCGAACAGCAGCATACCCAATAAACCACTAGAACCCGTAGACTACTTCCTCTACCAAACCTGGATTCTCGCCATGCTTGGACCCGATCACGAAGACCTCTATCAACTCGCCCGTCAAACGGCCGAGTCGCTGGCGACGTTTGCCAGCGAAGAACGCGGCACCGCTCGCGACAACCTCGTAAAGGAGTTGCTCAACCAGACCGGCAAACGCAGCTTCATCCAGAAACTGACCGAAATCGTCGAAAGCGATCCGGCGCGTTTCCCGGCCCTCGAAAAGCTGGCGGCCCGGGCTTACGCCATGTCGCTCGAATCGCTTCGCCTTTTCATCACGCTCATCAAGTTTCAATACGCCGGCAAGAGCCGCCAGACGTCCTCCGAAAAAGCTTAACCCGACCACGCCATGAAGAACAACCATTACCTCTACCTTCGTATCCTCCGCCATGCCGATCATGCCGTGTTTTGCGTGCAGGACGGGCAGAAATCATACCGGCATCCGGTATTCAACACAAACGTCCCGTTTAGCAGCGGCCAACAAGTAAAACGCTCGGTTCTGGAGGCCATGCTGGATATGCTGGGCGAGCCCTTCTCGCCGGTGCAAATCACTCAGGTACTTAAAAAAACCACCAGCAAAACGAGCCTGGGAGATGGCGAACCCCTTTCCGCCGCCGATCCCGCCTTTGCAGACCAGCTCATCGGAGGGTGGATGAAGGCTCAGAAACAAGACAAGACGAAAGGAAAGAAGGAAGAAGAAGGAGGCGAGGCCAAGCGGGTGTACCGCCGCCGAAGCCCCCTCTCCATTTCAGCCATGCGCGCCCTGCATCCGCTCCTGACCTCCATGAACCAGGAGTCGGTCACGTTCGACCGGACCGGCGTTCCCGGCGACCATCAGGTGATCGTCCGTGACGAAAAAGGCAACTCACTCATGGTGGAAGATGAGAACGGCAAACTCGTTCCGGGCCCGGAACTACAGGCCTTCCTCGATGACACCGGAGACAGCCTCAAGCTGCGCACGTTTATGCCGAAAGGCAAAATAAGCCCTCGGGCCACCGGCCTGTTTGTCGTGGACATCGCAATTGACCTCCGGCGCCTATTTACCGTCTCAACCGACCCCTACGACCCCGAAGTGGATAACGCTACGGCCGCTCGCCTCCGGGATTTGGGTTGGAGGGCCGAAGGACATACGCTGGCGTGCCCGCCGGAGCGCCGTGAAGAAATCATCGAAGCGCTCTCGGAAGCCCTCATCCACTGGCGGATTACGAGCAACCAGGCTCGTACCTACAGTCCGCAGGAAACGCTGGCCGTAGCCATCAGTCCGAACGCCAACCGCATCGCCGCCGCCATACGCGCCGACCTGGCCGATGCCGTCGATACCGAACGGCAGCAAGCCGTTCCGGTAGTCGAACCTATCGACGGCGTAGAGCTATTCATCAGTCCCGCGCTTCGCGCCTACATCGCCGGAGTGGACCAGGCGGACCCACTGGCTGCCGAAAAAGCAGCACGGTTCATCCGCGATCGACTGCACCAGGCCGTAGCGTGAACAAATGGATACCATCCGGATAGGGGGCATGCTCGTCGGGTACTATATCCGGTGCCCCCGGCAGGCCTGGCTTTCCCTTAACGGCCTCGGGATGGAGCAGGAATCCGAAGACGTGGCATTGGGCCGCCTTATCGATAAGGCGGCCCACGCCCGGCTTCCTGACTCCATCGACCTCGAAGCGCAAACCGAGGACGGCATCCACCTCGTGGGACGCATCGACCGGGCGGATCTGCGGGATGGTGTCCTGTACGAAATCAAAAAGAGCCTGTCGGCTAAAGAAGCCCATTTGTGGCAGACCCGGTTCTACCTGTGGCTCCTGCGCCTGTCAGGCATCACCCGGCCCAATGGAACCCCGTACCTGGGGCTGATTTCGTATCCCGTGCTGCGCCGCACGGTAGATGTAACCCTGGAGGACGCCCACGTCGCCC
>CBDUBS010000187.1:0-7259 GCA_965365445.1 uncultured bacterium
TCGAGTGCGTCGGCGTAACCGTCGTGGTTGCCTTCCTCCCAGTCGTAGTTCCGGTACCTCTGCCAGAGCCCCCCGAGGGCCTGTCGCACCGCATCCCGGTACCGGGTGTCGCCGTCGATCAGGTACACGGTGTAGTGGCCGTTCAGGATGTAGCCCCAGGTATCGGCCAGCGCCGAATCCACAACCGCCCCGCTCACCGGATCTACCACGTTGTAAAACATCCCGTCGGCCGTACGCAGTTCCAGTATCCGGTCCAGCAGATCGTGCAGCGGGGCTTTGTAGGCCGCCGCCTTCTCGGGCCGTGCATGATGCACCGTAGCATACAGCTCGGTAAGTCCGTTGACCACCTCGCCGCCGTGGTCGCGCAGGCGCAGAGGGGTGGTTTTCCGCGTAGCGTGCCGCTCGTTGAGCAGGTAGTAGTCTCCCAGCCGGATGGCGTAATCCAGGTACTTCTGGTCTCCGGTCATCCAGTAGGCCCGGGCGAGCACCTGCATCATCTC
The DNA here is from genome assembly GCA_965365445.1 of uncultured bacterium. Taxonomy (GTDB): domain Bacteria; phylum Bacteroidota; class Rhodothermia; order Rhodothermales; family DASSAV01; genus CBDUBS01. The sequence continues at coordinate 501 of CBDUBS010000187.1, forward strand.
GCCGTTCACTTCCGGGTTATCCGAGGGTATCCGGCCGGCGGGCGTATCGACCGGAGCGTTCTCCCAGATGGCATCCAGGATGTCGAGCATCCGCACCTTCCAGGGGCTGTCTCCCAGCCACTCCGTCAGCGGCATCAGGCCGTCCTTAACGTACTCGCTCCCTCCGAAAATCATGTCGGCCAGTACCGGCTGGTCCGTTTGAAAGCCGTTCTTCGAGAACGAGTAGGTGTCCGGGAGCGCGCCGAGCCGCGAGGTGAGCCGCTCCTCCGTTCGGAGCATATCCAGCATACGTCCATGGAACAGCGCCGAGTCGGTAAAGGCGGCCGTCAACACCATGAACGGATAGTTGTCGGCGGCGGCGTCCTTGGCGTTCCAGTAATCCCCGCTGTCGCCCAGGTTGCGCGGGATGAGTCCGGTTGCCGGATCGGCATACTCCAGCCAGCTCCGCGTGAACCACAGGGAGCGCTCCAGGCCCTCCTGCGCGAGGGCGGCATTCTCCCCCGCCTTCTCGTATGCGTCGAGTGTATCCGTCGGAGTGGCGCTCCCGGCGCATCCGGCTGCCCACAAAACGAGGGATAGGGCTGCCGGAGCCAGAAAGGTTTTCATAATCGTATGCACAGGTTGGATTGTCAGGGGATTACCGCTCAGGGTCCGACGACCGGGCTGATATCGAGCAGATACATTTGCCGGCCGATGCCCGGTTCGTGGGCCGAGTCGATGCAGACCATCCGGCCGTCCCGGCCGACCCGGGCATGCAGGTCGGTTCGCCACTCGCCGGTATACTCGGGCGGCAGGTAAAACCGCCCGAGGACCACTTTCCGGTTTGTCGGAAGGTGGTAAAGGTACAACGTTTGCTTCAGATCCTCCCGGCTGGGGTATGTATCGTTCAGGATCCATTCATTATTCGTGTTGGGCACGTAGGTTTGATGCCCGTTTTCCGTCATTACTCCTTTCCCTACGGGTTCCGCCACAGGCGACCGATCCCGAAGGAGCCAGTATCCCGCCTGTCGGCCGTTTTCTCCTTCCCACTTTTGCCCGCGCGTCCAGGCCAGCACGTGCTCGGGGTCGCGCCAGATAATGTGGCTCGTATCGCCGGGGTCGATTTCGTACACGTCGCTTCCGTCCATGCCGGCTGTGAACATCCGTGTCCCGTACTTGCCCTGCACGTACTTCGCGCTTGCCCGCGGGTCGGCCCGCATCTGGTCGGTGAGCGGGGCATCCCGGTAGCGGTGGAGCACCAGAAAGCGCGTCCCATCCGGGTTGACCAGGGGCACGTTGAAGTAGTGCCACTTTTTCGAAACGTCCAGACCGAGGTGCGGCCGCCGGGCCGCCTCGGCATACGATAAAATCAGCCTCGTCTCGCCGGTGTCGAGATCCATCCGAAATACACCTCCCCGCTCCGAGGCGTTCTCGTCGTAGGTGGCGTCCCGCGCCCCGGCGTACCCGTACCCGACGCGCATCCGGTCGATCCGGGCGAAATCGAGCGTTAGGGCGTACCGGCCGTCCGGCGAAAGGGTATAAACGGGCCGGGGAAGGATGCGCTCCCGGCCGGTTTCTATGTTCAACAACCGGGCGATGAAGCGCCGCCCGGTCGGTTCATCCACGGCGTCGTTCCAGATCACCTCGTTCAGGCGCCCGGGTCGCCATTGCAGCATACAGCCCTGCTGCCAGCTCCAGGCCCGGCTCGTGCCGAACCGCACCCACCGATCCCCCAGGACCGTATCCACCATCCCTACCCCGATCGGGTCGTTCGGACGCGGCGAGCGGTTCTCGAAATCCACTTCGTTGCCGAGGATAAACCGTCCGTCGGGCGAAAACTGGAACTTGTCGTAGTACCCGAACCAGTGGAACCCCGGCGGACCCGTCAGCCGGCGCATGGGGATTTCAGAGGAAAGCGGCGCCTCCGGAAACCGGCCCCCGGACAGGGTCGTCCTTTCGCCAATGAACGTTCCTCGTAGCATGGTGTCGTATTGGATGGATGTTATCGTCCGGCGACGAGAGCACCCGTGAATCGGTACGTCCCCGAAACCAGATGCAAGGCCGTTCCGCGCTGCGCGCCGGGTTGGGCAAACACGCCCCTGGCCTCTGTTATGTCCATACCGCTCTCTTTGATGCTTCCGGGTTGTATCGGCAGGACCACATCGGCCAGCACGCCCGGCGGCGTCGTAATGTCAACGGTCAGTTGATCTCCCTCCCGCTTCCAGGCGCTCCGGATCTCGCCGTGAATGGATCGGTAGGTTACCTCCACCCACTCCAGGCCTTCCACTACCTGCGGCTCGATCCGCAATCGCCGGAACCCCGGTTGCTCGATGCGCAAACCCCCGAGCCCTTCGTAGAACCATTCCTCGATGTGGCCCAGCATGAAGTGGTTCTGGGAACTCGTCGGCAGAGCGGCCCAGTCCTCCGTAAGGGTCGTCGTACCGGCCAGAAGCTGGGCCGCGTAGCTGGGCGGCTCCGGATTGAGCGCCATGCGGTAAACCAGGTCGGAGCGCCCCCCTTCGAGCAGCGCCCGGAGCACGTACCGGTGCCCGATGTCTCCGGCCGTCGGGTGGTAGCCGCGCCCCTCGATGTCCGTCACGAGCCGCTCGAAAACCTGCTCGCGGGCTTCCGGCGGAACGAGGCCCATAGCCAGCGGCATCGCCTGGGCCGTCTGGCTGCCCCGGTCGATCCGGCCGGTCGATGGATCAAGGTAGGCCTCGAGAAATGTTTGTCGCACGTGCTCGGCTTCTTCTTCGAATGCTGCCGCCTCTCCGGCCCGGCCGATCAGCGGAGCCGTTTTCGCCAGGGTTCGCAATACGTCGATGAACACCGCTGTGGCCGTAACACCCAGGTTCGTCAGCTTGGATGGACCGGGCCGGTCATACGGAGGAGCCAGGTCGTACCAGTCGCCGAGGCCGTATTGCAGCAGCCCGTCCTCCATCCGGCTTCGTAGGTAAGCGGCATACCGCTTCATCCGGTCGTAATGCCGTTCCATGGGGCGCAGATCGCCGGTAAACCGGTACAGCACCCACGGAGCAAGGATGAACGCGCCGCCCCACTCGGGCGAATCCCGAAAGCCGGCCTGAAAGACGGTGTACTCCGGGGCGATATCCGGTATGAGCCCTTCCGGCGTCTGGGCCTCGGCCATGTCGTCGGTCCACTTGGCATATAGCGTGGCTGCCCCGAAGTTATACAGAATGCCGGGACCGTGCAGGTAGGCCTGCTCCAGCCAGCCCAGCTTCTCGCGGTGGGGGCAATCGGTCATCACGCTCATCATGTTGCTGCGGACGGCGTCGATGATGATTTCGTGGATGCCGTTGAGGGTGTCGTTCGAGGTGGCGAACCGCCCGGTGCGCTCGATGTCGGCGTGGATGAACCGGCTCGACAGGTCCAGGATCAGCGGCAGATTTCGTTCGGCGGCTTCCGCCGGATCGGGGGTGGCTCCCTCCACCTGAACGTACCGGAACCCGGTGTAGGTGAAGCTCGGATGCCAGGTTTCCGCTCCATCCCCTCTCAGGGTGTAGGCAAAGGAGATGACCCCCCAGTGTTTCATGCTAGTCTGGTCCGCCGACCCGTCCGGGCCGAGCACCTCGGAAGGGAGCAGCCTTACGGTAGCCCCGGCCGGCCCGCGCACCCGGAGCACAGGCCATCCGCTCAGGTTTTGCCCGAAATCGTAGACGTACACGCCCGGTCGGGGCTCGGTAATGTTTACGGTCGGGTAGGTTTCCTGCACCTTGAGCGGCGGTATGGGCTGCGCCCGGAGCGTCCCCCCCGGCGGCGCCATCCGGGCGGCCCGTTGCCACCGGCCGTCATCGAAGCCGGGTTCGGCCCAAGCCGCCTGCTCCAACCGGGCGTCGTAGTCCTCGCCGCCCCACATGGAGGAAAAGACGGTAGGCCCGCCTGAAACGCGCCACCGGTCATCGCTGGTAACGATCGTCTCTGTCCCGTCCGGATGTTCCACGCTCAGGTACACCACGAACCGGGGGGCGCCGAAGGAATCGAAAAACTTGGCAAACCGGCCGTTCGCTCCGCTTCCGGGCACATGGTACATGCCGTACCCCAGCCCTACCCCGAGCACGTTTTCTCCCTGCCGGAGGGCCTCGGTAACGTCGTAGGTGTTGTACAACACCGACTCGGCGTAATCCGTCCAGCCGGGTTGCAGTACGTCGTCCGATACCCGGCTGCCGTTGAGGTATAGCTCATAAAACCCTACCCCGCTTACGTGGACGAGCGCCCGCCGGACGGGTTTGCCGAGGTCGAACCTCCTGCGAAACAGGGGAAGTTGGTCGGGCTTCATGCCGAGTTGCCGGAAAGCGGTAGAATCCAGACCCATCCAGGACGCGGCGTCCCACTGCCCCAGCCGTCCCGTCGTCCAGGCGGCCCGTGCGCTCCAGCCGGAAGGGCTGTCGGTTTCATCCCACACCCGGACCTTCCAGTAGTACGTCCGGCCCGGCTCCAACTCTACTCCGGCAACCGGGACGAGGTGGTTTTCGTCGGACGATACTTTCCCGGAATCCCATACGTCGCCCCGGTCCATGTCCAGGGCTCCCGCCGAGGAGGCTACCATGACCCGATACGCCGTCTGCTTCCGGCCGCGGCCTTCGGCTTCAAGCATCCAGCTCAGGCGCGGCTGCTGCTCGTCCACGCCGAGCGGATCTACCCGGTACTCGGTGCGCAGGTTTACGGGGCGCACTGCGCCGTCCGGAACGGATGGCCCAGGAAAATTTAGGATCAGAGCGAGCAGGAATAGCATCATGGCGGCTGTGGTTGGTCCGCTGTTACTCTCCGAGCGGGTACACCGGCCTCGATTCGAGGCGGGCCGGGCCCAACAAACCGGAAGGGTTCAGGCCTTCGATGGGCTGTTGCGGTTGGAAGGTAAGATACGTCGTGCGTTCCTGGCCGCACCGGGCATTCTCCGCCGGAAGCGCCGGCGGAAACCGCTGGTCCCCAACCAGTCGGTTCTGCCAGCTGTTGGTTACCCGGATCTGCAACCGGTTTTGCCCGGGCTTTACCCTGCCGGTAACGTCCATCCGATAGGGGGCTTTCCACAGGGTATCCGCAGACGCTCCGTTCAGGGATACAACGGCCAGGTCCTTCACGTCCCCGAGATCCAGGACGAGCCGGCCGGTAGGTCTTGCGAAACGGGAAGGTGCATCGAACTCTAGCGTGTATGTGGCCGTGCCGGAAAAGTACCGGATGCGCTCGTCCGCGTGCTCGGCCCAGTCGGATAGCGCGTCGAATACCACTTCGCCGGCGCCGCAATCCGCTTCGGGAAATGAAACCCGCCAGGGTCCATTCAGCAGGATCTGGGAAACACCTTCGGCGGCGTCTACGACGGAGACGGCTCCGGATGCCCGCTTCACGGTATACGTTCCCGGAGCAGAAGCCTCCAGGACGATTCCTCCGTCGCCTATCCGCAGGGCGGAGGGGTGCACCCTGACCGGCCCGACCAGATCCACGACGGCGTCCAGGGGCCTGGCGGCTTTCATAAATACCACGAACACCGACCCCGCCGGGTCGAATGTGTAGGGCAGGGTAACCGTCTCGTCATCCTGCCGGTACCATGCGGCTCGTTCGATGGAACCGTCATCCGGATTCCAGAAGTAGGGTTCCCTGTCTTTCACCCGAAACGTGAGTCGGGTCGGCTCCGGTCGGTACAGGCTGTTGGCGGTGAAGTACACCTCGGCATCCGGAAGCCGGCGGTGGATGTAGTGAACGGCCGCATCCTCTGCGGCCGCCGCCGAGAAATCCGGGGGAACGGCCAGCCGTGCGAACACCTCCTGCATGGCAAGGCCCCAGAAAACCCTTCCCCGGCCGAAACGGTTCTCGGTATGTGTTTTTCCGTCCACCGCGCCCCACACTTCGGCGGCGATCTGCCTGATGATACGGTCGCTTTCGGGGTACCCCTCCAGGCCGGGCGCCCGCTTCGGCCGCGGACCGACCAGGGCGACTCCCTCGGCCACGAGCCGTCGGATCGCTCGGGCCGTTTCCACCGTCATCCGGTCGTCGTCGGGCAGGACGAGCACCTGATACGACATCCCGTCAGGCAACGTGAGGCGGCCTTCCGACACGTAGCTATCGTGCAGCAGCGAAGCGTCAAACCCGTCGTAATCGTATCCTTCCGGCAGGGGTACGCTCAACTCGTCGCGGCTTCCGAGGTAGGCAGGCGCCCCTTCGCCGATCAGGTAGGCTGCATCCGCCACGAACCCGCCCTGCCGCAGCAGGTACTGACACCGGGCCACATAGTCGTTATAAGCCCGCATCAACCCGTACCAGGTATTGTGCCGGTTGAAGTGAGCCCCCCAGTGGAAAAGTGTGAAGCCGGGTTTCCATTCATACGGCTGGTGCGCATACGTGTGGTATACGTAGGCGTTTACGCCGGCAGCAAAAGCGCGGTCGCCGAGCGCTTTCAGTACGTACGGATGCGATCTCCAGTTGCCGTTGCTCGTAAACGACTCCGCCGCCACGAGCGGCTTTCCGAAGGTATGCGCCGCCGACGCGGCGTTCTTGTTGTCCGCCCGGAGCTCCGTTGTATCTCAGAATTCGCCCATCGGGATGTTCACAGGCCGGTGGTAGCGCAGCGGGTGGTACAGAATCATCTGCCGCCCGGATCCCTCACCGATAAGCGTAATTCCGCGCTCGTTTGCCAGTTCGGTTAAACGGCTCCAGTAGTTTTCTGCGATCAGTTCCGAGAGCGTCAGGCGAAAATCCCGGAGGAACCGTTCGGTGTGCTCCGGACTGACGACGACGCGGCCTCCGGCCAGTACCGGCAGGGACGGG
>CBDUBS010000188.1:0-7239 GCA_965365445.1 uncultured bacterium
CCGGATTGCAGGTAGTCGTTCGTGCGGTCCACGTAGCGGTCGCGCACGCGCCGGGTGAGGGCATTCGCTACCAGCAGATATACGCGCAGGTCGGTGTACTTGCCGAACTCGAATACCACCGACTTGCCCCGGTCGAGGGTCTCCATGAGCGCATCGAGCACGTCCTCTTTACCATAGGACGACTCGACCTTGAAGAAGTCCCATTTCCGGAACAGCGAGAGCTTGCGCTGGAGGGCCTGCAATGCCGCCGCGTGGGCGCCGATGTCAACGGCCATCCCTTCGAGGTCGCCCGGCTCGGCTTTAAGGAGTTGCAGCAGCCACGTCCGGTTGTATTTGCGCTGGAGCAGGTGGATGGTTTCGGAAGCGGTAGATGTCAGGTTGAGGGTATCTTCCAGCGGGAGGACGTCTTCCGGTTCGATCTGATCGGCGTAGAGGTAAACCGAATGGTCCGGGTTGAGACGGCTGCGCCGGCGCGTGGTGGCCGGGTCGAGCGAGAATACGGCCACTTTCTGCGGAAACAGCTCCCGGAGGCCCCGCACGAACGTTTTGCTCTCCCCATCGCTCTCCTGACCGGCGTGGTAGCCGTACTCGGAGTGCATATCGAACACGAGGTTCACGGCCCGGTCGGTTTTGATCGTGCCGCAGAGTAACAGACGGGTGAGGAACGTCTTACCTGTGCCCGTCTTGCCGAAGACCGCACTGGAGCGTTCCACGAGCCGCTTCAGGTTGAGGCACACCGGCACCCCGTCCATCCCGAGGGGCGAGCCGATTTCGAAAAATGTGCATCCGCCTTCGTTGGCTTCCGCCCCGAAGATGCGGGCTACGTCCTCGGTGGTCGCCCGGGCCACCGGAGCGAAGTGCGCCGGGACGGTTTTAACCGAGAGGGCGGTGTCGTCGAACTCCTGCGACCGGGCATTCGGCAGCATGAGCATCGGCTTGAGCGATACCACCGCGTAGGTTGCCGCGCCTTTCAGCGCTTCGCGAAGCAGGCCTTCGTCGGGGGCGGGAGGGTTCAGCAGGATCGCCTCGTTCGAGGCGTCGATTGCCACGTCCGTAATCATCGAGAAAAAATCGTACCGCTCGCCCTGAACCACGACGAATGTGCCCGCCATCACCGACTCCACGGACTCGCCCGCGTCCAGCTTCAAATCGACGCCTTTCGAGAGGGAACCCTGTGTGATGACCCCGATTTTTTCCTTGCGGTCGTTCGGTCGGCCGGCTTCCATGACACCTCCGGTTATGTGACGCTGTACCCGTAAGATACATCATGTACGGCCAAGTTCACTCGTATCACCTGATCGTTTCGCCTGCCAGACTCCTGATCAGGGCGGCCCGTACTCGATCCACGGAACCAGCACGCCACTGCGGACCCTGCGGAGCGGGCCACGCTCGATTCGGGGACCGGGAGGATATGCGAAAGCAGCGTAACCGCTGAACCGGAGTGTGCCGGAATGTCCGAAAGCGCACCCCGATGAAATCCGACCGTCGCGGCTACCGGTCGTCGCGCAGCCTGTCCACCGCCTTTTCGGTGAGCAGGCCCGCCAGCAACACGGCCACCACCTCGCCGGCGATGCCGAAGAAGAAGCGTTTGATGAAGAACTTGATCGTGCGGGGAAGGAGCAGAAAAGCGAAGATCGCTCCGAAGAAGCCGAAAAGCCAGGTGGTCAGGCTCTGTTTGAAACCGCTATCCATCCGAATGTCGTCCATGGGCGCCGGGTACCAGGTATGAAGTTGCCATGCATTATCGACTACATAACGCCCGAGGCCGGTTCTTCCTCCCGCTCGCGTATTGACGTTCTAGCAACTTCCTCACGGGTCGCCAGCTGTCCGCAGGCTGCATCGATATCCTGTCCCCGGCTGCGGCGCACCGTTACGGTCACTCCGTTCTCCACCAGCACCCGGATGAAGCGGTTCAAACGCTCCTCCGGACTTCTCCAGTAATCCAGCCCCTCGACCGGGTTGAACAGGATCAGGTTTACTTTGCTCGGGGCCCAGTGGGCCACGTCGGCCAGCCGCCGGGCGTCCTCCGGAGAGTCGTTGAAGCCTTCGAACAGTACGTACTCGTAGGTTACCCGCTCGCCGGTTTTCCGGGTGAAGTAGCCGATTGCGTCGCGCAGGGCAGTCAGATCGGTGGAGGGCGCCCGGTTTATGGGCATGATGCGGCTGCGCTGCTCGTCGGTGGGGGCGTGGAGCGATACCGCCAGTCCGAAGCGCGCCCCGTCGTCGGCGAGCTGCCGGATGCGCCGGGCGAGCCCTACCGTGGACACGGTGACCCGGCGGGGAGAGAAGCCGAACCCGTCCGGGTCGGAGAGTATCCGGATGCTTTTCATCACGGCGTCGTAGTTCAGCAGCGGCTCGCCCATCCCCATGAACACCACGTTGGTAATCCGCTCGCCGTAGCGGTTCTGCGCCGTTTCGTTCATGCGCCAGACCTGCTCGTAGATTTCCCCGGCCGTCAGGTTCTGCCGGAAGCCCATGCGGCCCGTCGCGCAGAACGTGCATCCCATCTGGCACCCCACCTGGCTCGATACGCACACGGTCAGGCGGCGGATGTCGCCGGCTTCCTCGAAATCCGGTATGAGCACCGTTTCGATAAGGCGGCCCGTCGATAGTTCGAAGAGGGCTTTAACCGTGCCGTCGGACGGCGAGGTGCGCTCCAGCACCGGGCGCAGCCCCCCGATATAGGCTTCGCGCTCGAGTTGCTCCCGGAAGGCTCTGGGCAGGTCGGTCATCTCGCCGAACGAAGGGGCTCCGCGGCCGTAGAGCCAGCGGAACAGCTGCCGTCCCCGGTACCGGGGAGCGCCGAGGGATTCGACGAATCCCTCCAGTTCCGCCCGGTCCATTGCCTTTACATCCGTCCGGGAGTCCGGAGGTGGTTCTGGTGCGTTCGTTTCCATTCCATTAGAACGCTCGCCTCCGCCCTGCGTTTCTTCCGGCGCCATTCGGCGCATTCTGCCGGGCCCCGGAAATCCGGAGCAGACCCGATCCGTTTACCCAAAACGTCCTTCCTGCCTTCAGCCGCCCAATTACCCCGTCATACCGGCCTTGAGCCGGAATCTGCTCACGCATAAGTCATCCTTCTGTATTCTATTCATAACGCCCGCCTTGCGTTTTACTTCCTGCAGGAGCGCATAGCCGGTCAGCCGGCCGTCAATACGGCCTCCAGGGATCACATTGGAAGAGGCTGCGTGTATATGGATTACCTACCTTTCTGCGACCTACCCGTGCATAGCGATGTACCTTGAGCGTATCACTATCGACCCCATGATTTGCCACGGAGCACCTTGCGTACGTGGCCTCCGCTATCCGGTGGAGATGCTGCTGGAGCTCATGAGCGGAGGGATGAGCGTGGATGACATCCTTTCGGATTATGAAGACCTGGAGCGTGAGGACATCCTGGCTGTGCTGGCGTATGCAGCAAGGCTCAGCCGAACGCGGCGCGTGCATCCGTTTGGCGCATGAAGTTTCTGATCGATGCGCAGCTTACCCGGCGTTTGTGCGGTCTGCTCCAGAGGCACGGCCATGATGCCATCCATACGTTATTTCTTATCGATGGCAATCGCACCACGGACGGTGAGATTAACCGCATTTCTGTAGAAGAGAAACGCGTTGTGATTACAAAAGACAGCGACTTTGTAGATACATTGATTTTGCGTGGTCTCCCGTATAAACTGCTACTTGTTTCGACCGGCAACTTAAGCAACGTCGGACTCGAATCGCTCCTCATCCAAAACCTGGAAAGATTAGTTGATGGGTTCGACTCGTTTCATTTCATCGAAATGGATCAGAAAGCCCTGCGGTTTCATTTCTGAAGCAGTACATATTCGCCGTGAAGGTTTCCGAACAGGCGGAGTCCGATCCGCCGGTTGTTGGCTATGCCCCTCTACCGGGTTGAAGGGGCGAAGTCAGGGGTGGGGCGTTCAAGGCGGCTGACCGTCAGGACCGCTGCAAAGCGGGGCCGCGGAGGGTGAGGACGGCCGCGGCGAGCATCACCCCGCAGAACCCGGCCGTAACGAGCAGATTTATGGCGGGGGAAGCCGTCGCCCCCGGCGCAGCCGGGCCGAAGAAAGCCTGCCGGAGCAGGTCCACGGCATACGTAACCGGGTTGGCGAGCATGATCCAGCGAAGCGGCAGGGCGGCGCCCTGTACCGGGAAAGCCGCCCCGGAGAGAATCCAGAGCGGCAGCAGCACCAGGTTCATGACGGCGTGGAACCCGCGCGTGGAGTCCATGCGCCAGGCGATGATCATGCCCATCGCCGTGAACGTGAAGCCAAGGAGGAGCGTGGTCAGGATGACCAGCAGCCAGCCCGTAACGGGTGGGGCGAGGCCGGCAAGCGGTGTCAGCGCCATGAATACCAGCACTTCGCCGAGGGCCAGCGTAGCGCCGCCGAGGGCGATGCCGAGAGCGATGCCTGTGCGCGAAACCGGGGCGACGAAGGCGGATTGCAGGAAACCGGATTTCCGGTCCTCTACGATGGAGATGGTGGAAAAGATGGCCGTAAACAGCACGATCATGGCGAGGATGCCGGGAGTGAGGTACGCCAGATACCCCACGGGTTCGCTTCCCGCGCCCGGCCCGGCGAACGACCCCTGAAACCCCATCCCGAGCAGGAGCCAGAACCCCACCGGCTGAAGGATGGACCCGATGAGGCGGGCCCGGTCCCGGACGAACTTGAGCACTTCGCGCCGCCAGAGCGCCGTAATGACCCGCCTCATCGGCCTGCCTCCTCGCCGGTGTACGCCATGAACACGTCCTCCAGCGACGGACGCCGGAGCGTGACGGATTCGATGGACGCGGAGAAGGCTTCATACACCGCTCCGAGCATCCGGTGGGCCTCCGGATGCACCACCAGCACCCCGCCCTCGATTACCCGGGCTTCCAGGTTGAAGCCGGTGCGAAGGTGTTCGGCCAGGCGTTGCGGCTCGCGGCTTTCCAGCCGGAGGGTTTCCGCTCCGAGCGACCGTTTCATGTCGCCGGGCTCCCCGACGGCCCGCAGCCGCCCCCGATCCAGGATAGCCACCCGGTCGCATGCCTCGGCCTCGTCGATGAGGTGGGTAGCCAGGATGAGTGTTTGCCCCTCATCGACCAGTCCTTTCAGCAGCTCCCGAAACGCTTTACGGGCCGCCGGATCGAGGCCGGTGGTAGGTTCGTCGAGCAGCACCAGCGGGGGGTGATGCAGCAGCCCCCGGGCCAGGTCGGCCCGCCGGGCGAGACCGCCCGAGAGGGTTTTCACCCGGTCGTTGCGACGGTCCGCGAGCCCGAAGCGCTCGAGCAGCCTATCGATACGCCCGGCGAGCACGCGGCCTCCAAGGCCGTACAGCGCCCCGTGGAAACGCAGGTTTTCGGCCACCGTCAGATCGGTGTCGAGGGCCGGTTGCTGAAACACCACCCCGAGGCTCCGGCGCACCCGGGCGGCTTCCCGCACCGTATCCGCCCCGAAGACCGCCGCCCGTCCGGCCGTCGGGCGGACGAGCGTCGCCGCGATCCGGAACAGCGTGGATTTGCCCCCGCCGTTCGGCCCGAGCAGGCCGAAGAGCGAACCGGCTTCCACGCGCAGGGTCACGTCCTGAAGCGCTTGCCAGTCCCCGTAACGATGGGAGAGGCCTTCCACGAGCAGGGCGGCCGGTTCTTCCAACTCCGTATGGGGCATCAGACCAGCCTGTCGGCTATGATGAGCAGCACCAGCAGGGGCACGTACCGTATGGAGGCCATGAGCACCGCCCGGGCATCCTGCGTGGAGCGGCTGCGGTAAAACCGCACCGCAGGCACTAGAAACCAAACGCCGGCAGCCAGCGCGCCGGCGGCGTACAGGGGGCCGGTCACCCCGATCACCGTCGGCAATGCGCTCACGGCCACCAGAAGCCCGGTAAACAGCAGGGTTTGCCCGGCCGTCGAGCGGCCGTCGGGTTCCACCACCGGCAGCATGGCATACCGGGCGCGTCCGTAATCCTTGCGGTACATCCAGGCCAGCGAGAGGAAGTGCGGCATCTGCCAGAACGCCAGGATCAGGAACCACAGCACCCCGCCCGCTCCGATCTCGCCGGTGGCGGCCGTCCATCCTCCGAGGGCGGGCAGCGCCCCCGGCACCGTCCCGATGAGGGTGTTGTATTTCGTCTTGCGTTTCAGCGGGGTGTATACGTACAGGTACAGCACCACCGTGACCGCCGCCAGCACGCCGGTCAGCGGGTTGGTCAGGGGGCACAGCAGGCCCACCCCGGCCGTAACCAGCACGAACCCGAACAGGCGGGCCGCTTCGGGCCGGATGCGTCCGGCCGGCAGCGGCCGATCCGCCGTGCGGCGCATCTGCTCATCCAGGCGGTGCTCGTAGTAGTGGTTCAGCACGCCCACCCCTCCGGAGGTCAGCCCCACCCCCACCAGCAACACGGCCAGCGTACCCCAGGCCAGCCCCTCCGGCGACCCCAGCAAGAACCCGGCAAACGCCGACATCGTCACCAGAAAGGAGATTTCCGGCTTCGTCAGCATCCAGTAATCCCGCCAGACGGACGGCCGCGCGGCGGCTACGGACAGGTTTTTTTCAGGAGGGGTCAAAAGGGAAACCGTACGATTGTTGATTTCAGGCAGCCGCCTGATAAACCAGCCGCTCGGAGCGCAGCCCGATGACGGCCGTAAGCACCGACGCGACGAACAAACCCGCGCCCACCAGCAGGTGCCCCGTATTGACGATCACCTGCACATTACTCGGCCGGATCACGCCGGCTTCATCCAGCAACACGAAGTACGCCACCAGTCCGAGCAGGATCTGCACCACCAGCGCCGCAGCCATCCCGTAGGCCCCGCCCGCCAGCATCCGGTGCTCCGCAAACATCCACCGGACGTACAGCACCGACGCCAGCACGAACCCCGAGGCGGCAAACGCCCCCCCGATATGCAGGGCGGCCAGCCACGGATCGATCCCGGAGCCGGGGTGCCGCAGCAGCGCCCCGAGCAGGATCTGGAAAAACACCGCCGCCGCCGTCGCGAGGGTCAGCCGTCGCAGCGTCTCCCGCTTCGGGCCGGACGGCAGGGCGGCTCCCTCCCACCAGGAGCGGCTCGTAAACAGGGCCATCGCCGCCAGCAGGGCGAAAAAAAGCTGCGCCACCCCTGCGTGCACCACCGCCAGATCCAGCGACAGCCAGACGACGCGCAACCCTCCAAGCACTCCCTGAAAGATCACCAGCCCCAGCGCCCCCACCGCGAGCCGCCGCATCCAGCGGCGAGGGTCCTTCAACCATGTCCAG
>CBDUBS010000189.1:0-7200 GCA_965365445.1 uncultured bacterium
GCGTCGGCGGGATGATGTCGTCGTCGGGTACGGGGAGCGTACAGCCGGAAACGAGGGCCGGCGCGATGAATGCCATAGTCAGGCAGACTCGGAAAGCCCTGTGCATCACAAGGCCGCACGTGAAGGAGTTAACTGGAAACGCTCGCATCTCGCATTCTCGTTAAAGCCCACCAAGTGGATATGCAGTAGGTAAGCGCCTGTCCGTGCGGTGCTGATACACATTGGCTAACTTCAATGATATGCTATGTTTGCGAGGGGCACCAGACTAAAAGAATGAAGTTTGCGCCAATAACCAACCCGTCAACACCGATCACAGGAGGTGCGTGTCTATCCGGAGGATAATCCTCGTATCGATCAGTGGCGTACTGCAAGGGTAAGCTACCCGTATACCGTCCATTTCCGGGAATACCCGATTGGAGCCTGCGACGGGTTAGAAAGAAGCGGGACGATGGAGAATGAGCGTCCCGCTTTTCCCGAACGTCACGTAAGCTTCGTAATGCATTTTTGATCGCCGTCCGGAGGAGACGTATTTTCAACGGGCGCTTCGCTCGTGCCCTCTGAATGCTCCGTTCTCGCCCGCTCATAACGGGCTAAACCAAGGTATCGACGTGCAGACGAAGTACATTTTCGTAACGGGAGGAGTCACCTCATCGCTGGGCAAAGGCATCGTGTGCGCCTCCCTCGGGCGGCTGCTCGAGGCGCGCGGCCTCCGGGTGACCATTCAGAAGCTGGACCCGTACATCAACGTGGACCCCGGCACCATGAACCCCTACGAGCACGGCGAAGTGTTCGTAACGATGGACGGCGCCGAAACGGACCTCGACCTGGGCCACTACGAGCGTTTCCTCGGGCGGTACACCAGCCAGGCCAACAACGTCACCACCGGGCGGGTTTACCTGGAAGTCATCACGAAGGAACGGGCCGGCGCTTACCTCGGCAAAACCGTACAGGTGGTGCCGCACATCATCGATGAGATCAAGAACTGGATGCTCAAGCTGGGCGCCACCGGCGAGTACGACGTGGTCATCAGCGAGATCGGCGGCACCGTCGGCGACATTGAAAGCCAGCCCTACCTGGAAGCCATCCGGCAGCTGCGCTACGAGATCGGCAGGAAAAACGCGCTGGATATCCACCTGACCCTGGTGCCGTTTCTGGCGGCGGCGGGCGAGTTGAAAACCAAACCGACGCAGCATTCGGTAAAAATGCTGCTCTCGCTGGGTCTCCAGCCCGATATCCTCGTGTGCCGGGCCGAACATCCCCTCGACGCCGACCTGCGCCGCAAAATCGCCCTGTTCTGCAACGTCGAGCCCCGGGCCGTCATCGCCTCGCTCGATGCCGAGTCGATCTACGAGGTGCCGCTGCTCCTGAAAGAAGAGGGGCTGGACGACATCGTCATGGAACGGCTCGAGTTGCGGAACAACCTCGAAGCCATCGGAAGGCTCGAACCCGACCTCGGCGAGTGGATCGACTTCCTCAAAAAGCTCAAAAACCCGGAAGGCACGGTCCGCATCGGCCTGGTGGGCAAATACGTCGAGCATCAGGATGCCTACAAGTCCATTACGGAAAGCTTCGTACTGGCCGGCGCCTCCAACGGGGTGCAGGTGGAGGTAGATTACATCCTCTCCGACCAGATCGACGAAAGCAACATAGACGACCGGCTCAAGGATCTCGCGGGCATCGTCGTGGCGCCGGGCTTCGGCATCCGGGGCATCGAAGGTAAAATCCTCACCATACAGTGGGCTCGCGAGCACGACGTCCCCTTCTTCGGCATCTGCCTGGGGATGCAAATGGCGGTTGTCGAGTTCGCCCGCAACGTCTGCGGCTGGACCGACGCCCACTCGACGGAGTTCCACGCCGAGAGCACGCACCCGGTCATCGACATCATGGAGGAGCAAAAACGCATTACCGATAAGGGCGGAACCATGCGGCTCGGGCAGTACGAATGCCGGCTGGTGGAAGGCTCGCGCGCGCGCGAAATCTATGGCAAGGCCGAAACCCGGGAGCGCCACCGCCACCGGTACGAGGTGAACAACGTGCTGCGCTACAAACTGCTCGAAAACGGGATGCACTTCACCGGCATCAACCCCGGGCGGGACCTGGTGGAAATCGTGGAGCTGCCCGAGAAACGCTGGTTCATCGGCACGCAGTTCCACCCGGAGTACATGAGCACCGTCGGGCGGCCTCATCCGCTGTTCCAGTCGTTCGTAGCGGCCTGTGTGGACTATGCTCGCGAAGCAGGCCTGTTCAAGTCTCCCCGTCCCCCCCGTCGCCGTAAATCATCGCAGTTGGCTACGGCTAAAATGTAGCCCGATTCCCTCCTCGGAAGCCGATGAGCTTCCTGCGGCCCTGTTCAGCGGTCGTTGCCGCGCGTCAAAAAGAGCGTAGCCGCCAGGCCCGCCAGAGTAGTTCCGGCCAGCGTCAGCCACTTCCTGTTTTTCGACATCCAGAGTTCCGGGCTCCAGTCCCGGGCCCGGTCGTCGAACACACCGTGCGCCCCCCAATCCCCTCCGACGGGCGACCAGAGGTTATTCGGACGGTTCGGGTCCTCCGGCGTATCCCGCTGCTGGCTGCCGTACCCCGTTTCGGCCAGGTAGCGGTCCGCAAACCACGGAGCGATTTTGTTGCCCACGATAGCCTTCACCGTCGGCCCGCCCACGAAAACCTCTCGGCGATCGTGGTGCGCCGCCCAGAAAATCGCATCGGCGGCTACCTCCGGCTGGAAAATAGGCGGCACCGGTTGTGCTTTGTTCGGAAGCTTGCTGAGCACCCAGTTGAATTGCGGGGTGTTGAGCGCGGGCAACTGCACCATCGTCACGCTCACGCGGCTGTCGCGGTGCAGCAGCTCGGAACGCACCGAATCGAACATGCCCTGTACTCCGTGCTTGGCTCCGCAATAAGCCGATTGCAGCGGGATGCCCCGGTAGGCCAGCGCCGACCCGACCATGACGATCTTCCCATGATCCCGGGGCAGCATCCGTTTCAGGGCGGACATGGCGCCGTATACCTGCCCGTGGTACACCACGTCGGTTACCCGTTTGAACTCGTCCGGGGTTATCTCCACGAACTCCGCAAACACCGACGTCATGGCATTGCTGATCCAGATGTCGATGGGTCCGAATTCCTGCTCCGTTTTTTCGGCGGCGCTTTCCACGGCGTCGGCGTCGGCTACGTCGCACGGAAGCATCAGCGCACGGCCTCCCAGATCCTCGACCTCTCGCCGTGTGGCCTCCAGACCTTCTTCTCCACGGGCAATCAACCCGATGTGGGCGCCGTGCCGGGCAAACAGACGCGTCGTGGCCCGGCCCACGCCCGCCGTGGCTCCGGTGATCACTACGACTTCCGGTTTATTACTCGCTTCCATGGTATCTGTACCGGGATGATGAAACGGCCTGCTCCGGTTGATACCGGATCGGCAACGGCGAGGTTCGCGCGCTTCTGTAACCGTTTCATTTCGGCAGTCTTTTTGCACCGCGTTTACCGGGAAGTGGGGCAAGGTGGGGAAGTGGAGCCGAGATTCAGGCCGCTCCGTTCCACTGCCGCTGCCTGTAAAGCGCGCCTGAAGCACTCCCAAGGCATATGGCTACAGCCGGATTCCTGATATGGTTAGGAGGCTCTGCGGGGTGCGCCCCCTGTGGATTAGGCTGTGGAAAACGTGGGCGTATTTCGTGCATAGCCCGACCATCAGGAACGTGAACCCCCAAAAAGGGCCTTTTTATCCCCTTTCAGGTCGTTTTTACTCCTCTCCGGTATGACGGCAACCAACATTTTAATAAAACCCATTCTTGAAAATCGGACGGGATGCTTTACCTTGTGGCAAGGAGTGGGGAAAAGTGGGGATTCGTCCCTTGAGTAGACCAGGGGAATAAACTGATTCGGGAGCAGGGCAGACCGTCATGGCAGGCTTCAAGGGAAGGGCCAAATACTCCGTAGACAGCAAGGCCCGGGTGGCTATCCCGGCCAAGATGCGGAGCGCCATGAATCCGGAGGCCAAGAATACGTTTACGATTACCCGTGGGCTGGATTCGTGCATTTTCCTCTACCCACAGGATCGCTGGGAGCAAATCGAAGCGGAAGTCGGGGCGCTCAACCAGTTCGACGGGGCCAACCGAAGCTTCATGAGAGGCTTTCTGCCCTGGGCGGAGGAAGTCTCGCTCGATGGCCAGGGACGCATCGGTTTGCCCCGGGACTTGATAGACTTCGCCGGGATCGATGGGACCGTGCTCATCCTGGGCAATTACGATCATATAGAAATCTGGGATCCGGAGCGGTTCGAGAGGTATCTGGAAGCGGAAGCGACGGATTACGAGCAACTGGCGGAGCGGGTAATGGCCAGAAAGGCCAATCAATAGGAGGGCGCATCGTGGAGGATTCGAGGGAGCCCGTCGATCCGCTGAAGTATGCCGCTCCGTACCATGCTCCTGTTCTTTGTCATGCTGTGGTGGAAGGCCTCGTAACGAGGCGAGACGGATTGTATGTGGACGGTACGCTGGGAGGCGGCGGCCACACGGCGGCCTTGCTGGATGCGCTGGCCCCGGAGGGCCGGGTGCTCGGCCTCGATCAGGACGCCGAAGCGCTGGAAGCGGTCAGGCTTCGCCTCGGCGGCGAGATCGAGTCCGGGCGGCTGGTTGTCGTGCAGTCCAATTTTGCGGACATCGAATCCGTTCTGGAAAACAGGGGCGGCCCCCCCGTGCAAGGTATCCTGCTCGATCTGGGCGTTTCTTCCCACCAGTTCGATGCGTCGGCCCGGGGTTTCAGTTTTTCGGGAGCAGGCCGCCTCGATATGCGGATGGACGCGCAAAGCGGGCATTCGGCCGACGAAGTGGTGAACGGATGGACGGAAGGCGAGCTCAGGCGGCTGTTCTTTACGCTGGGCGAAGAACCGAGATCAAAAAAAATCGCCCGCGCCGTCGTCCAGGCTCGCCCGCTCGAATCGACGCACGATCTGGCTGACGTGATCCGGCAAGCGGCGCCCGGCCCGGAGGCGACCAAAACGCTCGCCCGGGTATTCCAGGCCATCCGGATCGTGGTGAACCGGGAGTTGGAGCGGCTTGAAGACGTACTGCGGGCATCCGTACGGGTCGTCGAGCCGGGCGGCCGAATGGCGGTGATCAGCTACCACTCGCTCGAGGACCGCCGGGTGAAGCACTTTTTTCGCTATGGAAACCTGGAGGGAAAGCCGGAGCGGGATGTGTATGGAAACCTGATCGCTCCGTGGCGGCCGCTGACGCGCCGGCCCGTTACGCCCGACGCCCGGGAAGTGGCTCTGAATTCGCGAGCGCGGAGCGCCCGGTTGCGCATCGCCGAGCGCGTGCCCTTCCACCGGCAAACCGAAAACCGACATACGCAGATAGATTGACAGGCGGTAAACGAAACGTGGTACCGGTGCTTTTACATACGACGACCTCCCGAGAAACGACTCGCCGGCCCGCCGTGGCCTCGGAGATGCGTTCGGAAGGGGCGTACCGCATGGACGGCGTCCGAAGCCGAACGAAGTACGGAACGGCCCGGGCCGCCGCACCGGTCGAAGCGGACAGGAAAGAAGAAATCGAAAAGCGAACGCCGCGCCTGACACCCGCGCGGACGGCGCTGCTCATTCTGGCTGTGGCGGCCGCATTTACGCTGTACATCGGCCACGTGCACGCCACCCAGGAGCTGCTTTCGGAGGTGCAAACCGCTCAGCGTGAACACCTCCGGCTGAATTTGAAATACAACCGGCTCAAAGGCGAGTTCGACCGCGCCACGGGTCCGGCCATGATTTATGAACGGGCTCGGGCGCTAGGCCTCGAAGAAGGGATCGCCTACGGCCCGGAACTCCGATACGAGTAGCCGGAACGGCATCAACCAGGGGTCTGGCGCGGTGGACGTAAGAGAAGCGATAAAAGGCCGGATGTACGTGGTCCTGACGGTGCTGAGCATCTTCCCGGTGCTCATAACCGGGCAGGTGTTCCGGATTTTGCTGGGCGAAGGAGTCGAACTGAGAGCGCAGGGCCGGCGTCAGGCCAGCTCGTTCGTTGAAATTCCTGCGGTACGGGGAGCCATCCTGGATCGGGCCGGGCGCATCCTGGCCGTGGACGTGGGCCGGTACGAGCTGGCGCTCGATCCAACCGTGAACGGCTTTACCCCCGAAGCGGCCGCATCGTTCTTTGAAAAGTTGTCAGATCTTACGGGCCGCCCGGCTTCATCGTTCAGGCGGCAGGTGCGCAACCGGACGAGCCGGCGCTACGTCGTGCTGCTGCAAAACCTGAATGAGCAGCAGAAGGAAACTGTGGATTCCTGGGACGTGCCCGGCGTGGTGTTGCAGGCCGAGTTTGCCCGCCGCTATAACTACGGCCAGACGGCCTCGCACGTGCTGGGCCACGTAGATACCGACGGAAAAGGCATCGCCGGCCTCGAAGCGTACTACGACGAGACCCTGCGCGGGGTGCCGGGCCGCCGGGCAGTCAAGCGGGACCGGCTCAACGCCATCAAGGCGTTTGTCGGCGGCAGCGTCACCGAGCCCCGGCACGGCGAGTCCATCGTGCTCACCATCGACCTGGTCCGGCAAACCATCCTGGAGGAGGAGCTCGCACGCGGCGTGGAAGAAACCGGCGCAAAATGGGGCACCGCCATCGCGATGGACCCGCGGACGGGCGCCGTGCTGGCCATGGCCAACGTTCCGACGTACGACGCCAACCGCCCGGCCGCCTTCCCTCAGGATGCGCACCGCAACCGGGCCGTGACGGATCGGTACGAACCGGGCTCCACCTTCAAACTGGTCGCGGCGGTGGCTGCTGTGGATCAGGGCGTGTTCCGGCCGGACGACATGATCGATACCGGGCCGGGCTGGCTCTCGTTCGGCGGCCGCCCGATGAAGGATACGCATCCGCACGGCCGGCTCACGCTGGCCGAGGCCATCGCAGTATCCAGCAACGTGGCGCTCGCCAAGGTGGGCGTCAGTCTCAAGCCGGGGGTCATGTACCAGTACGCCCGCAACTTGGGCTTCGGCCTGCCGACGTGGATCGACCTGCCGGGCGAAGTGGGGGGGCTGCTGAAGAAACCCTCTCGCTGGAGCCGCACCACCCAGTCGCGGCTGAGCATCGGTTACGAGGTGGACGTGACGCCGCTCCAGGTATTAACGGCCTATAGCGCGCTTGCTAACGGCGGCCTCCTGATCCACCCATTCGTGGTGGCCGAACGCCGGGACGCCACCGGCGAGGTGAC
>CBDUBS010000190.1:0-7185 GCA_965365445.1 uncultured bacterium
GCATCGGCGAGGAGAAGGGAGCGCCGATCCCTCTGTACGAGGGAGGTCGGCCTACCGGGTACAAACGGGACCGCGACGGTTCCGTCGTCATCACGCGGCTCGAGGAAGCGGTGCTGCGCGCCCTCTCGGAACGTGGACGCTATTTCTCCCTATCGAAAACCACGAATGCCTCCGCCGTCCTGAAGGCCGAGCTCGACCGGCTCGACAAATCGGTGTACGAACGCCTGTCATTTGCCGCCTATCAGGAGTTATATCAGTGGCCGCTGGCCCTTGCACTCCTGCTTCTGATCGCCGAACGGCTCATCAGCGAACGCGGCTACCGGAGGATGCGACGATGAAATACCTTCACCGCATACGTTTCACCTTGATGACGGTCGTGCTGTCGGCAACCGTTCTTCCGGGATGCACCGGAGAGGAGGAAAGCCAGGGACGACGCGGCAATCAATTTTACACTGCGGACCGTTTTTCGGAAGCCGTCGATGCGTACCGGGCCGGGCTGCCGGACCTGCCCTCGAACGCCCCCCATCCCGTACGGCATGGGCTGACCAATAACATGGGCGCGGCGCTGTACCGAATGCACGATTACGCCGCCGCCGGCGAAGCGTTCGCGCAGGCGCTGATTGCCGCGCCGACCCCCTCTGCCGTAGCGCGCGCCGCGTACAATGCGGGCAACGGAGCGTATGCCCAGGAACAGTTAGACATGGCCTTATCCTACTACCGACAGGCCCTCCTGGCGGACCCCGACAACGAGGAAGCCCGGTTCAATTACGAATACGTAGCCAGGCAGATCAAAAACCGGCAGCAAGAATCGAAACCGGGAAATCAACAGGGGAATCAGAAAGAACGACAGCCGAATGATCAGGCCGGGGAAGGAGAGGAAGAAACGCCTCCCACGCAGGAATCGGAGGAAGGACCGGAACAGCCGCAGCCGGGCGGGGCGGAAACGGGAGATCCCCAACCCCGGCAAGGAAGCGCCGAACCACTCACCCCGGGCCAGGCCGAGAATATCCTGGATGCGCTCGAACGGGATGATGAAGCGCTTCAGCGGCAGGCCCGGCGGCTCAACGCACCGGCCCGACCCGTGGAGAAAGACTGGTAGCCCATGATTCGCCGTCTGGTTCAGCGCATGAAGAGGATCCGGTTTAGACGAACCGCCGCCCCACCGGAAGCCCGTAGCGGGACCGCACCCGGCGGGAAGCCCTTGACGCGAGGGAGGAGTCCCGTACACTGGCGTTACGGTCTGGTCCTGGCCTTCCTTGCCGGGGTGTGGCCGGCGGACTCGTCGGCTCAGGACATCAGCCTGGCGGCCTCCGTGAACGCGAGAGCGATCGGTCGCCTGGAGACGGTAGAATACACACTGACCCTGGAGGGGCCCGACCTGGATGACGTAAAAACCCCGCTGCCGCCGGGAGCCGAAAACCTCGAACTGGTTCAACAGTACCCTTACACACTGCGGAGCGTCGGACTGGTTGACGGTGCGGTGCAGCAGAAGGTCGTGTACAAATGGTCGTATCGGGCCATACGGCCCGGCACGGCCCGGATAGCGGGCGCCGATGTGAAGATCGGGGGCGAAACTTACCGAGCCGAACCCATCTCGATCACGGTTACCTCCCAGCTACAGGTCCGCAGGCCGGGAAGCACGCAAGGGCCCGGCGGCGCCCGAAGCGAACCAACCGGGCCCGGCGCCTATACATTCACGGAGCGTGATCTGTTTATCCGGGCGATACTCGGCGCGGAAAAGGTATACGTCAACGGCCAGGTGACGATAGAATACCTGTTATTCTTCCGCGAAGGGATCCGTGTGCGGCAGAGCCGTCTGGTCGACTCGTGGGATACGGAAGGATTCTGGCGGGAGGATCTCGATGTGGATGCAAACCCGATTCCCAGAGTAGTGGTGGAAAACGGCATTCGCTATCAGGTTATCGTCCTCAAACGGGCGGCCGTATTCCCCACCCGGGCCGGCGACCTGCACATCGATCCGCTTCGGATAGAAACGGAAGCCTACCGCGTACACCGGAGCAACGATCCGTTCGACCTGTTCCTCAACACCCCGAACGACGTCGAAACGGTGCGGCTCGCGTCGCCCCCGGTTACCATCGCGGCCGTTCGTCCTCCGGCAGGCGCGCCCGAGGCGTTTGCCGGAGCCGTGGGATCGTTCCGGATGGAAACCAGCCTGGAACGCTCCGTCGGCGGCGCAGGAGGTTCCGCCGGCCTGACCGTCGTTATTGCGGGAGACGGCAACCTCGCTACGCTCGATGCGCCCTCGTTCACGCCTGCGGATGCGGTAGAGGTGTACGATCCGCAAATCAGGCTAAGCATCGACAGAACGGGCGAGCGGATGCACGGCGCGAAGCGGTTCACGTACGTGCTCGTACCTCGCTCGAACGGCGCATTCGATCTTCCACCCGTTACGTTTTCCTATTTCGATCCGGTCGCCGCACGGTACGAAACCCTCGTATCGGATCCGGGCGTGCTGGCGGTGTCGGCTTCGGACCTTTCCCCTGTTGCGGAGGAGACGGAAACAGGGTTTCCGAACGACGATATCGTCGGCCTCATGGAAGGTCCGGCCCGGTGGATCCGCTCCGATCCGCCCCCGCTCTACGAAACGTGGTGGCCGTATGCGGCCTTGCTGGCGCCGATGCTCGTGTTTCTGGGAGCCGTTTACTACCGCCGCCGCGCCGAACGATGGAAAACCGATCCGCAATATGTCCGTCGCCAGACGGTCTATGTGCCGGCCGGGAAGCATCTAAACCGGGCAGAGAGCCTGTTGAAGCAGAACGCACCCCGCCCCTTTTACGAGGAAGTGGAGCGGGCAGTCCTCGGGTTCATCGGGGGCAGGCTCGACCTGGCGGAGCGGGGCCTAACGCGCGAACAACTGGAAGCCGCGCTCCGGGAAGCCGGGGTGCCGGAGGGGGAGATAAAGACGCTGCGGGCGTTGCTGGATGAGTGCGACGCAGCACGCTATGCACCCGGAATTCCCGACCCCGCCTCCATGTCGGCCGCCCTTCAGAAAACCAACGCCGTCATCCTGGAGATAGACAGGGCGGTGCACGAGCGTTTGACCCCTTCCAACCATGTCAGATCGTAGTCTTGCCGAAAGGCGGTCCCGGCCATTCCGGCTCATTTTATCCTGCCTGATCGGCCTGATCACGGTGCAGGGGGTTACGGCCGGTCCGGATGCAGCCCGGGACCGGTGGCAGAAGGGAAACGAGCGCTACAGATCAGGCGAGTACGCGGCCGCACTCAGGCGCTACGCGGAAGCCGAAGCAACCGGGTACCGCAGCGGCGCGCTGTACTTCAACATGGGAAACGCCTACTTCCGCCTCGGGGAAATTGGACAGGCTATCCGGTATTTCGAGAAGGCCCGCCGGCTGCTACCCGAGCGGCCGGAAATCAGACATAACCTGGCCGTAGTGTCGGCGCGAGTAGCCGAACCCGTTCCTCGACTGCCGGAGCCGTTCTGGAGGGGATGGGCCGCCGAACGGCCGGGGGCGCCGGCGTTGTTTCTGTGGGGACTGGCGGCGTATGTTCTGGCGGTAGGGATCGGGCTCGCTCGCCTTTCTTCCGCCCTCCCCGGAAAGTGGTGGAAAAGAGCCCTTCAGGCGGCTGCGGCTACGGCCGTCTGTTTGTTTCTGGGCAGCGGAGCGGCGGCCATCCGGCAGGCGAACGATAAGCGCGGAGTGGTAGTAACCGGGCATACCGTATTGCAGGAGGCCCCGGCGGCCGGAGCGGTGGAAATACGGCGCGTTGCCGAAGGCGTCGTCGTGCACGTGCTCGAAACCCGAAACGACTGGAAGCGCGTTCGGCTGCCTGACGGCGTGATCGGTTGGGCGCACTCCGCTGAAGTCCCCGATATCTGACCCGATGGGTTCACCTCCGGAACGGCACGGCGGAGAGAATGCGCCGACGCCCGGCCAATCAGAGCGTTTATGGAGCCTCATTTCGTCGAACCATACCTGCGCAGAGGCTGGATCGAGGTCATCTGCGGTTCGATGTTCAGCGGGAAAACGGAGGAACTGATCCGACGGTTGAAACGGGCGCGCATCGCTCGCCAGCGGGTCGAAATCTTCAAGCCCTCCATCGACACCCGCTATAGCGAAGCCGCCGTCGTATCCCACGACGAAACCGCCATCCCCTCGACGCCCGTGGATACGGCGTCGCAGATCCTGCTGCTGGTGGGCGAGGCCGATGTCGTCGGCATCGATGAGGCCCAGTTCTTCGACGTCGAGCTGGTAGACGTGTGCCGGCAGATAGCCGGAGCAGGTACGCGCGTCATCGTGGCCGGCCTCGACCAGGATTTCCAGGGCAGGCCCTTCGAGCCGCTGCCCCAGCTCATGGCGGTAGCGGAATACGTGACGAAGCTTCATGCCGTTTGCGTCGTCTGTGGGGCTCCGGCCAACCACTCGCAGCGGCTCGTGGCCGGCTCAAATCGGTTCCTGCTCGGCGCTACCGACGTATATGAACCACGCTGTCGCCATTGTTTCGAGCCGCAGACGTCGCCGGACAAACAGGCCGTTTCCCGGCGCCTTCCCCCACACTCGGACATATCCCCCGACCGAACGGTGTAGTGGCGCACCTTTTTTCCGTCGCTTCCGTATTCCTTTGGGCGCCTCGCTGCCGCACTGGCCCACCGACGCAACCCTTAATTCATTACTTCCATGGAGTCCAAAGTAGAACGCTCGAAACGAGCCCTGGCCTACCTCATCGACTCGGTCGTGGCCGGAATAGCCGGCGCTATCGTCGGGTTCATCATACCTACCCTGGGAGGGCTTGTGGCTGCCGCCTACATGTTGCTGCGGGACGGATTGGAAATGCCTTATATGGACCGGCGATCCTTCGGCAAGCAGGTGATGAACCTCCGGCCCCTGCGTACGGACGGCGAACCCATGGACATCGAGACTTCCATGCGGCGCAACTGGATGTTTGCCCTGGCCCACCTCCTCCCCGCGGCCTATGGATTCGGAAGCCTCCGGGCGGTGCTCTCGCTTGCAGCAGGGCTCATCGTGCTGTACGAAGTATACCGGGTGCTTACCGACCCGCTGGGCCGAAGATGGGGTGACGAGCTCGCCGGCACGCAGGTAGTGGATGAGGACTGACGCCCGTTCCGGCGGGCACGGCCGTAATGTGCCGAAAATACCCGGCAAACTCGCATTATGTATTTGCAGTGAAGGAATTTTATCGTATCTATTCATAAGAGGCGTCACTTTTTTTACTACAAATATCGGAGGCTCGTTATGGACAGCATACCTGATCAGCATACCCCCTCCTATTCTTCCACTGCGGAGCAAACGCCTCCTGCGGAGCAGACCATCGCACCGCCCCCGGCCTACCCGGCGCCGGCCGGGAAGGCCGATATCGGGAAGCGCTTCGTGGCCGCCCTGATCGACGGAGTCCTTAGCTCGGTTGTCGGTATGGTGATTCCGGTCGTGGGGGGCCTTGTCGGCGCCGCCTACATGCTCGTTCGGGACGGCCTCGATGTAGACTTCATGAAAGAGCGCTCTTTGGGCAAGCAATTCATGAAGCTGCGGCCCGTCCGCACCGACGGCAAGCCAATGGACATAGCCACATCCGTCCGCCGCAATATTCCGTTTGCCATTGGCCCGCTGATTATGGTAATTCCGATCCTGGGCTGGGTGGTAGGTCCTATCGTAGCCCTGGCCATTGCCGCCATCGAAGTCGTGCTGATCGTTACCGATCCGGAGGGGCGTCGTCTCGGAGACAAATTCGCGGACACCAAAGTAATCGAGGTGGCGGAATAAGGAAAATCCGGCGTCATAAAGTCCGCAACCGGACCCTGGTGCAGGCTTTATGCCGTATATAGTGGTTGGGCGTCACGGGTGGTATTGCGGACGAGCGCCGCTACCGATAGATTGGTATGCCGTCCCCGAAAGAAAGCACCCCGAACCGCCATGCCCACCGAACGATACCTGGTTGCCGCCCGGAAGTACCGCCCTCAGCGGTTCGATGAACTGGCGGCCCAGGAACACGTCACCGAGACGCTCAAAAACGCCATCCGGCTGGACCGGCTGGCTCACGCCTATCTATTCAGCGGTCCGCGCGGCGTAGGCAAGACGACGGCGGCCCGGATCCTGGCGAAAGCGATCAATTGCACCGCGCCGCCCGACGAGCGGGCCGACGGGGCGGAACCGTGCCGCCAATGCGACTCGTGCCGGTCGTTCGAGGAAGGGCGCAACCTGAGCATCATCGAGATAGACGCCGCTTCAAACAATAAAGTGGAGGACATACGGGATTTGCGTGAGACCGTGCGAATCCCGCCGCAGGGGAGCCGGAAGAAGGTGTACATCATCGACGAGGTACACATGCTCTCCAATTCGGCGTTCAATGCGCTGCTCAAGACGCTTGAAGAGCCGCCGCCCTACGTGTTGTTCATTTTTGCGACCACGGAGCCCCACAAGGTCATTCCCACGATACTATCCCGGTGCCAGCGGTTCGATTTCCGGCGCATCCCTACACCGGATATCGTAAACCGGCTTACCGATATCTGCCGGTTGGAGCACATCACGGCGGACGACTCTTCGCTGTTACTCATTGCGAGGAAAGGAGACGGCGCCCTTAGGGATGCGCTTTCGGCGTTCGATCAGGCCGTATCCCTTTGCGGCGCCGACCTGAAATACGGGGATCTGGCCCAGGCCCTCGGCGTCGTGGACATCGACCTGTTCTTCGAGGTCACCCGGCACGTACAGGCTCGGAGCGGCGCCGGTATGCTCCGGCTGGTGGAGCAAATCATCCATGCGGGGTACGACCTGAAAGAATTCCTGATCGGACTGGCGGAGCACCTCCGCAACCTGCTCGTCGCCCGGACGCTGCCCGATACGGCGCTCATCGAGGCGACGGAGATGAACCGGCAGCGGTATGCCTCCGAATGCAAGGGGTTTTCGGAACCGCAACTGCTCCGCCTGCTGTCGATGGCCGCCGAGACGGAAGAAAGACTGAAAAACAGCGTGCAGCCCCGGCTGATGCTCGAACTGACGCTGCTCAAGATGGCCGCCGTGGCCGACATGACGGACTTGCGGGAGGCGCTCCGGAAAATCGACCAGCTGGAGCAACACCACCGGGATGGAACGACGGACGGGCCTCCCCCGGTGCGGCAGAGTACGACGGAGCAGCGCCAGGCTTCGCCCGTGATGAAGGAAAACCTGGAGCCGGTGAAAACGGACCACCGGC
>CBDUBS010000191.1:0-7165 GCA_965365445.1 uncultured bacterium
GATTGCACCTGGGATCTGGAAGCCGGGGTGACAGCCGGTGAGCAAGGCGAGCATCTCGGGAATAGGTTGCAGATCGTCTACTCAGGGGGCGACGACCTGTTTATCGTTGGGGTATGGCACATCCTGCCCGACGTGGCCCGGTGGATTCGGAAGGAGTTCCGTCGGTTCACCGGAGATAATCCGAACCTGGGGCTGTCCGGCGGGATTGCCCTGTTTCCGGGAAAATTTCCGCTGCTCAAGGCCGCCCGAGAGGCGGGTGAGGCCGAGGATGAAGCCAAGAAATACAAACGACCAACCGGGAAGGAAAAAGACGCGCTGTGTTTTCTGGGTACGCCGATGAGTTGGCGAGACGTGGAGGTTGTGCGCGAACAGGTGATGCGCCTCTGCACACTCATGACCGTCGGCGCCGAAGGACACACGATGCCACGCAGCATACTCGGCTTGTTACAAAAGCTTTTCGAGGAGCACCGGCAGAGAAAACTTTCGTGGCGGTGGCATGCCCGGTACGGATTTCAACGCGCAAAAGGTCCCGGGGATGTATTCAAACGGGATCTGGACGGCATCGCCGAGCTGCTATTCCGGGAAGGAGAAACGGATCAGCCTTTTATCGATTTGCTCGGCGTAACGGCGCGCTGGGCCGAACTACTAACCAGACAGGAGCGGAAACATGCCTAATCATCAGGGACAAGGGGGTGGACGCTGGCAGGGAGGGGGGAAGGGGAATCAGGGCGGCGGCTCACCGCAACCCCCGATAGTAGACATCAATCAGGGAGTGCGTGACATCTCTTCCTGGATTGAGAACGGCCTTACGCCTGCTGCCATCGACTATGCGGAACGGCTGGGGGGGCACCTGCAATCGGCCAGATTCACGACGAGCCAGATCCGGAATATCTTCGGAGAAGTGCGCCGGATACAGATGAATTACGATCAGGGGCCCGTACTCATGCTGAAGCCACGCTTGGCCTATGCCGCCAAACGAGCGGATTCGGCCGGAGCAAAGGACTTCGCGAAAGTGCTTACAGGCGGCCTGGATGCTGTCGTCAAAGGAACGGACGAAGCGGAGAAAGAAAAACGTTTCGGCCGGCTTGCCGATTTTTTCGAGGCCGTTCTGGCCTATCACAAAGCTGCAGGAGGAAAATAACCATGCCGACTACGAACGGGCGCTTGCGCCGCAAGATCCTCGTCGAGGGATTCATCAAAACCGTGTCCGGGTTGCACATCGGCGGGTCCAATATGGCGCTGTCCATCGGCGGCATCGATGCCGTCGTGCTGCGCAACCCGATCACGCGGGAACCATACATTCCCGGAAGCTCCGTAAAAGGTAAAATGCGCAGCCTTACCGAGCGTGCAGCCGGAAAATGGACCACCATGCGTGGAGCGTCCATAACGAATGGGCCTTTCATGGACGATCCGAGGCACGTGATCTGTTTGCTGTATGGACTGACGCCTGAAGCCCAGGGTAAAGATGCGGCAGCGCCGGTCTCACGGCTCATCGTGAGAGACGCTCCACTCACCCGATCCAGCGCAAAAAAGCTGGAAAACGCTCCGGGCGCCGACATGCCCTTCACGGAAGTCAAAACGGAGGTCGTAATCGACCGGATTACGTCGAAGGCGATGCCGCGCTCACTCGAAAGGGTACCGGCGGGCGCCACGTTCCGGCTCGGTCTGCTGGTAAACGTGTACGAGGGGGACGATGAAAAGGCGCTCATGGCCGCCGTGTATCAGGGCTTGAGCCTTTTGCAGAACGACTATCTGGGAGGCAAGGGTACACGAGGGAGCGGTGAAATCCGCATCGGCTTGCGCAGCGTCAAAGGCAAGGACGCCGCCGCCTACGAAAGCAACGCTCCCTGGAAGGAGACTACCGATTTCCCGATCCCGCAGGAACTCCAGATCCGAACGCGCTCATCCCAATCCACATGAATCCACTCATTTGTTACCGTATCCGGTTTCCGGACGGGTTCCACGTAGCGGCGCCCGGCTATGCGATGGAGCAGGCTGCCCTGACCATAGCTTCGGATACCCTGTTCGGGGCCGTATGTTCGGCCGCCGCAACGCTGTTTGGCCCCCAGAAGTCGGCGGACCTGCTTCGCTCGGGGATGCTCCTCTCGTCGGCGTTTCCTTTCTGGAAGGATCAGCTTTTCTTCCCGAAGCCGCTTTCGTTTACTCCCAAACTTCAGGATGCGACGGAATACAAAAAGTTCAAGCGGGTGAGTTATCTCTCCCGTCGCCTATTCGAGCAGGTGTTAAATGGAGAGCATCCACCGTTCAACCTGGAAAATTTGCTTTCCGGATGTTGGATGGATGTGCCGATACACAAAAAGGACGAGCGGAAAACGGAAGATAAAAGGGAAGAGAAACTCTGGCATAAGGTAGACAGGCCCCGAGTGACGCTGGACCGCGTCACGCAGGCTTCCAACCTGTTTACCTTTGCTGAAATACACTTCGAGCCCAAGGCCGGATTGTTTTTTTTGGCCCGTTTCCCGGAGGACGAAGGCGGCTGGAACGTGAAAAAAAGCTTCGAGGCAGCGCTGCGGTTTCTTGGGGATGAAGGTTTCGGGTCGGATCGCACGGTAGGGAAAGGCTGGTTCCAGTTGGATGAGCCGGAGGAGCTTACCTTGAATACGCCTCTCCGGTCGAATCGTGCGGTGCTGCTTTCTCTGTTGTCGCCGACGCATGAGGAAGTCGAGGCGCTCATACCAGATCGCTCGATGTATGCGCTCGTAACCCGGCGGGGATGGGTGACGGTTCCGGGAGGGGAGCGGCTGCGCCGTCCCTCACAACGGTTTTTTGGAGAGGGATCGGTGCTGGCATTCAAGGACGGCAGGATTCCGGTCGGTGCGACCCGGTCGGTGCTCGGCCGCGACCGCTACCCGGAGCTCCCTCACGACATTTATCGATACGGACGGTGTCTGGCGCTGCCCATTCAAGCCGTGGAGGATGTCTGATGGAAACGACCCTAAAATCCCGTGTGCGAACCACCCTTGGCGAACGTGTTTTCTGCTCGCTCGAAGTGCTCACGCCCGTGCACGTAGGCAGCGGAGTGCGCCTGAAGGCCGGGTTTGACTTCGATACAACCACTGAGACGACGACCATCGTGTCACAGGCCGACTTGTACGCATACTTCCGCAGTCGGCCTGAAGAAGGGCGGGCATTCGCAGACAATCCTCGTCTTTCGACGCTCAAACGGATGCCC
The DNA here is from genome assembly GCA_965365445.1 of uncultured bacterium. GTDB lineage: Bacteria > Bacteroidota > Rhodothermia > Rhodothermales > DASSAV01 > CBDUBS01. Next base: position 3,194 of record CBDUBS010000191.1, read on the forward strand.
GGCGGGCTGAGGTATCCGGTGAAAGCGGAGGCTAATGACCTGTTGGAATTCGTCCGCGACGGCAACGGGCGACCCTACCTTCCTGGGTCGTCTATCAAGGGCGCTCTCAGAACGGCGCTCCTGCGAGAGCGTGTGCAATCCTTTAAGGTCGAACAAGCTATAGGAAACGTCAAGTTTGCTGAGAAAGACATCTTGAAATCGGTTTTTGGACCTGACCCTTACCAGAACCTGATGCGGGCGCTTGCGCCGGGTGACGCGGCAGCGCACGAGGGGATGTTGACGCTTCGAAGGGTGCTCATTCTCAACCTCACCGATGCGAACGGAGAATCCGCCGGATGGAAGAACGTTCCCGACAGAAACACATCTTCTGATCCGGATAAGGGAACGGCCATCTTTGCGGAGATGCTCGGTCCGGGGGCGGTGGTGCCCTTCTCTCTCTACCGGGACGATTTCGTGTTTTCGGACCGGGCAAGGGAGTTGAATCTCCAAACGAAACGGTTTTCTATGGAAGATCTGGCTGTGCTCGCCAATCGCTGCGCCCGAAAGCGACTCGCGAGCGAGTTCGATTTCATCGACCGTATTCAGAATTTGAAGGACGTAGACAACATTCTCGATGACATCGAGCGGCTCCGGAATCTCATCCCGGTCGAAAAGTCGGATCAGGAAAAACAGGTGTTTATGCTGCGCATGGGCTGGGGCAGCGGCTGGCGCTCTATGACCGGGGATTACCTTACCGAGAATCAGCTAAGCATAATTCGTAATCAAAATCCGCTTGGCAAGAAAGGGATGCCCTTTCCGAAAACGCGCAAGATCGTATTCGACGAAGACGAGCCGGTATACCTGCCCGGCTGGGTGCTCGTCCGGCTGGACCGAACGCCCGAATCACAGGAGCAGCGTGTACCTGGGGGCGCCGAACGGATAACCATCTTTGCAGAGCTTGATCGGGTAGTTCCGGATTCAGAGCAAAGAGGCCAATCAAATCCCGAAGGAGTTACAGAAATAATAGAGGATCCTATCAACGAACCCGGCGAGCCAGCTATGCTGAAGCAAATCGGCAAACGTACCACCGGGGCGCCTGCACGCATCGTCGGGCGGAAAGATCGGTGGCTCACGGTAGAACTGCACGTCGTTGGGTATGAGGGCAAACCGATCCCTATGATCGGCCGTTACGATGCCGACGGGTACGAGAACAAAGAGTGGGTGCTCGTCGATGTCGACAAGGTGGATAAGAAGGGCCATGTCATCGAGGTGCGCTACAACAAACGGATGCCCCAGTAAGGTTTGATAACGACCAATGAAGACACTTTTTCTTACCGTCGGCGGATCGCACGAGCCCATCGTAACCTCTATCGAGAGAAATCGCCCTGACCGCATCGTGTTCGTCTGCTCGCCGGATAGCGCCGTCACCGTCGAGGGGCCGGGGGCCGTTTGCGGCGGCAACCCGCGCGCTGGGATCAAGCCCGACAAGCCCAATATCCTCGTTCAGACCGGCTTTTCAAGAGAAGAGTGTCTGATCGACATCATCGATGAGTTTGACGACCTGAACACGTGCTACCGGCGCGTGGCCCTGCTCATCGAAGCCGAACAGCGGCGTGACCCAACCGCTGAAATGGTATTCGATTATACGGGAGGTACGAAATCGATGGCGGTAGGACTGGGCGCAGCGGCGATGGAGGTCGAAGACGCGGTTGTCTGTGTAATAAAAGGATTGCGAACCGACCTCATCAAGGTGCAGGACGGCACGCAAAACATTCGCCTCAGTCGAACGGGAGATGCGTGGGTTTCTCGACAGTTACAGAACATCGAACGCACGCTGGTCGCCCGGTATGATTACAGCGCCGGGATGGAAGTGTCGAGCAGCCTGTTTGCCGTACCCAACCTTTCTCGGGACGTGGAGGAGAAGATTCAGCGGCTTGGAACCGTATGCAAAGCGTTCGACGCGTGGGACAAGTTTGACCATGCGACGGCGCGACGTCTGCTTCAACTTTATCGTAAGGACTACCATCGGTATATCACCTTCCTGGATGCCGTTATCGCCGCCCGCAGTGGTCTCGAAGCCGCGCCCTCAGAACCCGAGATACCGGCTCCTAGAGGGATCGGCGGATTCGAGGTAGTCGAGGACTTGTTGATGAATGCCGAACGTCGCCGGGCGCAGGGGCGCTACGACGACGCCGTGGCCCGTCTGTACCGTACCTTCGAACTGTTTGGACAGGTTCTGCTCTGGAAAAAGCACGGGCTGCTGACCGGCGATCTGGACACAGCCCGGCTTCCGGAGGCGTTGCGCCCGGGCTATGCCGGCGGGGGGAACGGCAAAGTCCAACTGGCTCTTGCGAGGACGTATGATCTGTTGGCCGATCTGGGCACACTGCCCGCCTATCGGGATCACAGAGGAAATATCCTGAATGTTCTTCAGGTTCGTAACCATTCGATTCTGGCTCACGGGTTTGCGCCGATCAGCCGGAGCCAGTACGAACAGGTGGATGAGGTGCTTGGCGGCTTCATTCGTGCACACCTGCCGCAAGGTGTACCCGCTCCTGGGCAGTTTCCAACGCAATTATTTACGCCTTCCCTGTAACATTTCTCTGAATCGTAATGCCCATTTCGACCCGCAACCGCCGTACCCTGATCTGTACCGTCGGTACAAGCCTTTTCAACAACATTAAAAACCTTAGGAAAGAGCCAAAGGATCTGCCGGAAAATTGGGCGCTCATCGATCAGTCCCACGCCAACGGTCGCTGGAGCGAACTTGCTCGCGAACTGGGTAAACTCGACCCCGCGGAGAACCGGCTTTGCGGAGCAGAAGTCAATGCTATAGAGCAAACCCTGAAAAGGGGGCGGCTGCCGCTGGAACGCATCTGCTTTCTCGTTTCCGATACTGAAGATGGTCGGGATACGGGGGAATTGCTGGAACATTATTACAGACGACGAAAAGATACCAATCTGAAGGACATCGAATCCAAAGTCGTTGAAGGATTGCAGGATAAGGAACCCAAGCGTTTCAAGACACAGGGACTGCGTTCACTCGTCCGGGCCATCGGGGACATTGTACAGCGGGCAGGCGGCCCGGAGTACGTTGCAGTCGATGCCACGGGAGGATACAAAGCGCAGATTGCCGTAGCTGTGCTGACGGGGCAGGTGCTGGATATGCCCGTTTTTTATAAGTACGATGGGTTTTCCGAATTTATCGACTTTCCGCCCCTTCCGGTTTCGTTCGATTATGATCTGCTTGGCAGGTACGCCGGTGTCCTGTCGCTTTTCGAAAGTGGGAAGGCCATGGCGGAAAAGGAACTGCCGAAAATTGATGATAAGTTGCTCAGTTTGCTCGTAGAGGTCGAAGTGGACGGCGATAAGTTGTATGAACTCGGGCCTATGGGGCAGATTTATTTAACGGGCTACCGACTTCGCAACCCTATTTCGGTTAAGGATCTGGAACCGGCGGAGCATCGTAAAAAACCATCAATTCCAAACCACAGTTGGCCGAAAGGCACAGAAGAATACGCATTAAAATTGTGGAGCAAGTACCTTTGGATCAGACATATTGTAGGTGTGGATTACGGTAAACAATCGGAGATACGGAGCAAGGGGATTGGATTCTATATTCAGAACATCGGCGAAGAGCGACGCCTGATCGGTACGTATATGGACGGCAGTGGCTTCGGGGCCCGGCTGAGAATTTTTCCTTCGGACGAAAGCTCGGCTGCGCTCACCCGGGCAGCGGAATTCCTTAACCGCGATTTCGGAACGTAACGACCCTGCTTTCGGCTTTTCATGGAGTCCGTTTTGCACAGATGTCGGTTTGTGAAACAGACTCTTTTTCCTATACTTAAGGGGAGTTATTCTGTGAAACCTGGTGGAGGAGCCCCCTAATGGATAAATATGATAGGCTGATTACTCGCCGTTCCTTTCTGGAGCGGCTGGCCCTCGGGGCAGCCGCCTTTCCGGTTGCAGCTCGCGTCGGATACGGCGCTCCTC
>CBDUBS010000192.1:0-7150 GCA_965365445.1 uncultured bacterium
GAGCCGCCGGACGAAAGCCCGGCATTCGAGCTAGGCGCGGTCTATCCCAACCCGGCATCCGACCGGGTGACGTGTGTGTTCCGCCTTCCCGAAGCCATGCCGGTAACGCTCGATGTGCTGGACGTACTGGGGCGGAGGGTGGCCGTCGTGCTGGATGAGGTGCGCCCGGCGGGAATATCGGAGACGACCCTGACAATTGGACACCTGCCTCCGGGCCTGTACTTCCTCCAACTGGCCGCTCCGGGCCGGCGGGCCATGCGGAAGCTGGTTGTGCTCCGATAACGGGGCGCGTTGCGTACGGCCGGGCCTCGGTGTACCTTACCTCTCCCTCCCCCTTCGGGTCCGCATTGGAGTTTAACGCCTACCGCCTTGCGCTCATTACGAACGAAGGAATTGCGTTGCGCCGGTATTACTTCCCATGATTGGGGAGTAAAGTGATCCAGTGGAGTGAGATCGAGGAGATCCGGAGCGTACCGCCTACGCTCGCCTCGGGTAAGTGGCGGATATGGAGTACCGGCGACCTCCGAATGTGATATCCGCTCGACCCGTCCCCTCCCAGCCGCGACCGGATTTGTACCGCCCGGCCGGCGCACTCGTATCGGGTTTGCCTTCGAACGGCCGGACGTAGTCGCCCCGATCCGGCGAATGAAGGGGTTTCTGCTCGGGTAAAAAAATCGGAAGGGCGGGTACAGGTACACGGGGCCGTGTGAGTCTCACCTCCGGACGGCCCGAACGATGCCGTTTCATGAACCCCTGCCCGGCCGAGCATGGCTTTACTGGAGAGCATCTTCCTCGTGAATGACCGCAACGGCCCGTCGCCGGAAGAACGTGACACGGTCGCGCGGATTCGTTCGGGCGACTATGCGGCCTTCGAAGGGCTGTACCGGACCTGTGCGCGGCCCCTGCTGGCGTTTGCAGAGCGCATCGTAGCCAATCCGGAGGCGGCGGAGGAGGTCGTCCATGAGGTGTTCCTGAACATCTGGAAAGGGCGGGAAACGTGGCGGCCCCGGGGTCAGGTGAAAACGTATCTGTACGGCGCCGTACGCAACCGGGCCCTGCGCGAGAAGCAAAACAGACGCCGGATGGAACCCCTCGGGTTTCGTGCCGAGACCGAAGCCGACGTCGCCGGGTCGCATCCCGACCGCCTGCTCCAGCAGGCAGAACTCGAACGGGCCGTCAGCAGGGCCGTGGAGGCCCTGCCGGAGCGTCAGGGGCTCGTGTTCACCCTATCGAGGCGGCACGAGATGACGTATGCGGAAATCGCCGCCGTACTCGGCATAGCCCCGGCTACGGTCGAGGTGCACATGGTGCGGGCGCTCCGCTTTTTGCGCAAACGCCTCAGGGACTTTCTGTAACCGCCGGATCGGCATACGAACGCGAACATGCTACCGAGGCACAACAAGGATTGGAAATCGCTGACGCGGTACGTTTCCGGCGAGTCGGACGGGCGGGAGAGAAACCGCATCGAGGCCCGCATCAGTGTGGACGAGGAACTGGGAAAACTGGCCGACGAGGTCCAGCACGTCTGGGCGCTCACCGACCTGCCGGAAGGCCCGTCCGACATCGGCGCGAGCTGGTCCCGGTTGGATGAAAAGGTGCGGCGGATGGAGCGGCAGCCCGGGCCGGTGCTGGTGCATCCGTCCGTGTTGCGCCGGAATGTTGCCCGGTCGGCTCCGGCCCGGCGGGACCGGATGTATACGCTGCGCCTGGCCGCGGTGCTGGCCCTGGCGGCCCTGACTACGGTGCTGGTAGTCCGGTTCGTCGGAACGAAACCGGAAGGCGCTCCGGTCGCACAGGCGAAAACGTTCCGTACCGAAAAGGGCCGCCGGGCCGAAATCCGGCTTACCGACGGCACGCGCGTTTTATTGAACGTCGACAGCAAGCTGACGCTCCCGGCTGCGTTTGCCGCCGGCCCCCGGGATGTATTGCTGGAAGGGGAAGCTCTGTTCGAGGTGGCGCCGGACACGGCGAGGCCGTTCGTGGTGCACACGCGGGAAGCATCCGTGCGGGTCATGGGCACGGTGTTCGGTGTACGCGCCTACACCGAGGAACCGCTCCGGATTGCCGTCCGGGAGGGGCACGTCCGGTTGCAGGCTACCGATGCGGCCCGTCGCGACACGGTGCATCTCTGGAAAAACCACGTGGCCCGGCTGACCCCCCGGGGCATCCGGGTGGAGACGATTCCGGATGTGGAGCCGTACCTGGACTGGACTCGCGGCCGGCTCGTGTTTCGGGCGGCTTCTTTCGACCGCGTGGCCGACGAACTCGAACGATTCTACGATCTGGATATCGACGTGACGGTGCCCTCCGGACGTATCGGCAAGCTGACCGCTTCCTTCGGGGATGAACCGCTGAGTGAAATCCTCAACGCGGTAGCCGGGGCGCTCGGCCTCGACTACGAGCGGGAACGCCGCCGAATCACCTTTTTCCCGGCCTCGGAAACGGTAGAGGCCTCACGCGAACCGTAACGGCGAGCAGGACTCGCCATGAACCCAACCAAAACCAGACAGGGTGTTATGAAAAGATCACCTGCCGCCCCGCTATTTCGGAGCCGGCTTCTCTCTCGGCTTGCGGGCTTGTTGACGGCCCTCCTGATCGTGCCTTCGGCTCGGCCGGTGACGGCGCAGGAAGCCATGGCCAACCGATCCACCATCGAGCCGGTCGTTTCCACCCTTACGGCCGTCGAGAAGAACCTCGATAAGCTATCCCGGCGCGTTTCGGTGGAGCTGGGCGACGTGCCCCTGCGGCAGGCCCTCACACACGTTTCCGGGCTGGGCGATCTGCAACTGGTGCTGGACGAAGAAGCGGTTCCGAACGGCCACCGGGTAACGCTGAGCCTGAACGAAGCCACCGTGCTGGAAGCGCTGCACGAAACCATCCGGGGTACGAACCTCGGGTTGAAGATCAGCCCGAGCGGCTACCTGATCGTCACGCGCCGCATGGTGATCGAGCCGGTTCCTATGAGCCCGACCCCTCTGCCGGCCGCTCCGACGGGCTCCATCGCCGGCGTCGTGACGGATGAAACCGGCGAGCCGCTGCCGGGGGTAAACGTGGTCATTACCGGCACCACACAGGGCGCGTCGTCGGACGTAGACGGGCGCTACCTCATCGAGAACCTGGAACCGGGAGTGTACACGCTTCAGGCATCCTTTATCGGGTACGTGACGCAGACCGTGGAAGACGTGGCCGTAGCCGAGGGCCGGACGACCACGGTGGACCTGACGCTGGAGCCGGTGACGATGGGATTGGACGAGGTGATCGTCGTCGGGTACGGCGAGCTTCGGCGGCGCGACCTGACGGGGTCGGTTGCCTCCGTTGACGCCTCCAAGCTGGCCGAGATGCCGGTTACGTCGGTCGAGCAGATCCTCCAGGGCCGGGCCGCCGGAGTGCAGGTCATTCGCAACAGCGGGGCGCCGGGAGCCGCTTTTACCGTTCGCATCCGGGGCGGCAACTCGATGCGCGGCGGCAACGATCCGCTGTACGTCGTGGACGGCTTTCCGCTCGCTTCCATTGGAGGGGACGGCGGCAGCATCCTCAGTATGCTCGACGCCAACGAGATCGAATCCATCGACGTGCTGAAGGATGCATCGGCGACGGCGATCTATGGGGCCCGCGGGGCCAACGGCGTGGTCATCATCACGACGAAAAAAGGCCGTTCCGGAAGCCGACTCGATTTCGAGAGCTTCTACGGGGTGCAGCAGGTGCCAAAAACGATCCCGCTCGCCAACGCCCGGCAGTACGCCGAGATGGCGAACGACTGGACCCGGAACCAGAACATCGCAAAACTCCCCTTCCCCGACCTCGACAACCTGCCCTACGACACCGACTGGCAGGATGAGGTGTTCCAGACGTCTCCGATCCAGAGTTACTCGCTCAGCTTTTCGGGGGGAGGGAACCAGACCCGCTACCTGCTCTCCGGCAACTGGCTCGATCAGCAGGGGGTCATCGAATCCAGCGACTTCAGCCGGGGCACCCTCCGGGCCAATATCGACAGCGACATCAACACGCGGTTTTCGGTCTCGAACCAGCTCATGCTGGCCCGGGCCGTCACCAACGAGGTGCCCGTCAGCCTGATCGAGCACATTTTCACGGCCCCGCCGACGATCCCCGTGTACGACGAAAACGGGAATTACTACAACTACAGCGATTATCCGTGGTGGGGAGCGTACCCACGCAGTCCCGTGGCGGACATGAACGAGGTGACCGACCGCAACAAACAAACGCGCATTCTCGAAAGCTTTACGGCCAAATATCGCCTCCTCGACGGCCTGACGGCCTCGGCCCTCTTCGGGGCCGACTACCGGGCCCTGAACTCCGAATACTATGCCACCCGGCTGCACGAGAGCGGCGGAACCGGAGGCCTCGGACGGGCCGGAAAAGCGGAAACCCTGACCTACCTGAACGAGAACACGCTCAACTACGTCCCGGACCTCGGGCCGGATAATCGTCTGAACGCCACTGTCGGGTTTACGTGGCAGCGCTCGAGCGAATCGGGCCTGACGGCCGAGGCGAGCGGCTTCGTAAACGACATCCTCCAGCAGTACGTACTCGGCTCGGGCGAGAGCATCGCCCCACCGGTAACGAACATCACCGAATGGTCGTTGCAGTCGTGGCTGGGCCGAGTCAACTACACCTTTAAGGACCGGTACCTGCTCACGGTGAGCGGCCGGGCGGACGGCTCCTCCCGGTTCGGCTCGGGCAACAAGTGGGCCTTCTTCCCTTCGGCGGCGCTGGCCTGGCGCATCAATCAGGAATCCTTCCTGGCCGGAGCGGAAAGCCTCTCCGATCTCAAACTGCGCCTTTCGTGGGGCCGCACGGGCAACCAGGAAATCGGCGTGTACAACTCGCTGCAACGCATCGCGCCACTGCTGTTCGTAGATGGAGACAACCTCGGAACGGGGTTCGCCCCGGTCAATGTTTCAAACCCGGATCTGCGTTGGGAAACGACGGACCAGTACAGCGCCGGACTCGACCTGGGTTTCTACGACCAGCGCCTGACGATGACCCTGGATGCGTACATTAAAAACACGAGCGATCTGCTGGCGCTGGTCAACCTGCCGCCCAGTTCCGGATTCTCCACGATGCTGCGTAACGTCGGCTCGATCCGTAACGCCGGGGTGGAGTTTTCCATCGGAGCCACCCCGATCCAGAGGGAACGCTTCGAGTGGAGCCTGGACGCCAACATTTCCGCCAACCGTAACGAAGTGACGGAACTGGCGCAGGGCAACGAATTCATCGCGCCGGACGTAACCCTGCACGGCCCGGTGCACCTGATCCGGGAAGGCGAGCCGATGTCCGTGTTCTACGGCTTCGTGGAAAAGGGATTGAATGCGCAGGGCTACACCGACTATGTGGACCAGAACGGCGATAACGTCATCACCGATGCCGACCGGATCATACTCGGCAGTCCGTACCCGGATTTCGTGTTCGGCTTCAACACCAGCCTCCGGTACGGAAGGCTGGACCTCAGCGCCACGCTCCAGGGAGTCGTCGGCAACGAGATCTATAACGGGGCGCTCGGGTTCACGGCGGCCTCGTTCGCGAAAGGGTACAACCAGCTGGCCGACGTGTACGGCAACTACTGGACCCCGGACAATCCGGACCCGAACGCAAAATACCCGCGCCTGAGCTCGACGAACTACTTCCGGCCGTCCGCCCGTTTCCTGGAGGACGGTTCGTACCTGCGCCTGACGAACGTGCGCCTCGGGTACCACCTGCCGCCGGCGCTGACCGGATGGGCCGGCGCCCGGGATGTGCTGGTGTACCTCAGCGGCCAAAACCTGCTCACCCTTACCGGCTACTCCTGGTATGATCCCGAAATCAGCCGCTTCGGCGGCGGCGACCTGCGCATCGGGGTGGATTCGTTTACCTACCCGCAGGTACGGACTCTGACCTTCGGCGTGCGCCTGGGCTTTTAATGCCTCCCCTTTTCAGACCTTTCTACTCGAAAACCATGAAACGGCTACTTACCATTCTCAGTCTCGTGCTCGTTTTCGCCGCCTGCGATAACGTGCTCTCGCTGGAGGAGGAACCGAAAACGTTCCTTTCGGAACAGCAATTCTACCGCAACGCCGCCGACGCCGAAGCCGCCGTCGGCGCGGCATTCGAAGCGTTCCAGACACAGGGTTATTATCAATTCCGGTTCCCGCAGGGGCAGGAAAACGTTTCGGATTACGTAGACGGACGCGGGCACTTCGCCCCGATGACCAACTTCGTCTGCGATCAGGCGTGCCTGGACCGCTACATGTGGGCCCCGTGGACCCAGATGTACGTCGGGATCAACCGGGCCAACCTGGGCCTCGCCAGGATTCCCGACATCTCCATGTCGGAAGGACGCAAGGGGGTGCTTCTGGGCCAGCTGTACTTCATCCGCGCCCTGAATTACTATAACCTGGTGCGCAACTTCGGCGGGGTGCCGCTGCGGCTGGAGCCGGTGCAGGGCCTGGAAGGGCTCTCCGCACCCCGGGCTACGGCCGACGCGGTGTACGCGCAGATCGTCAGCGACCTGAAGGAAGCGGAATCCCGCCTGCCCGAGACGGACATCAACGGCCGCCCGACGCGCTGGGCCGCCACGACCCTGCTGGCCGACGTGTACCTCGGGCGGGAGCAATGGGCCGATGCCGCCGCTAAAGCCAAACAGGTCATCGACTCCGGCAAGTTCTCCCTCGTGCAAGTCGCCGTCCCGAACGACTTCGACAAAATCTTCGGCCCCGAGGTCGATAAAAGCTCCGAGGAAATCTTCGACATCGCCATGCGGCGGCAGGTGCCGTTCGGGATGGAGTTCCCGGCGGTGCACGCCCACCCGAGCGCCGGGTATGCCGCCAACGGCTATCGCGGCGTCTGGGCGGACGTCAAATCGCCCCTGATCGCCAGCTGGGATCAGACCGATCTGCGCTACAGTTTCAACTTTTATGTCGGCGATGACAAAAAGTACCTTACCGCAGCCGAGCCGCAGCGGTTCAAGAAGTTCAAGGACCCGCTTGCCGCCGACCGTACCGGCCACGGCAACGACTTTCCGGTGCTCCGCTACCCGGATGCCCTGCTGATTTACGCCGAGGCCGCGAGCCAGGCCAACGGCGGGCCTACGGCCGCCGCCTACGACGCGGTCAACCAGGTGCGCCGGCGGGCCTACGGCAAGCCGCTGGGCGCC
>CBDUBS010000193.1:0-7083 GCA_965365445.1 uncultured bacterium
CCTCCGGGCAACGGGCCTGCATCCACAGGCTGTTCAGGCGGGCAGGCCGTAACCGCCGACAGGGTCGGTTTCGATGTGCTCGCCAAAGCTCGCTATGAGCGGCATGGCCTTTTCTATGGCTGCTCTCACCTCCGGAATCGCCAGAGAAGCCTTATGGTCGGCCCGGCTTTCCCAGACTTCGGTAATCCATACCGCGTCGGCATCCGTCGGATCGCGCGCAACGATGTAGCTCTTGCAGCCGGCCATCCCGGAGCTTGCTTCCAGCAGGATGCCAAGCAATTCGTCGCGGCGGCCGGGGACGGCCGTGAATTTTCCGATCAGTCCGTACATAGGCTTACTCAGGCAATCAGGTTAAGGATGGCGGATCATTCCAGCCGCCTTATGCGGATGTCCTTGAAGTAAAATACGCTTCCGGGGTCGTGCGCCTGAAGGGCGATGGCCCCTCCCTCCGGATCGAGCCGCCGGCCGGCCCGCTCGGGCGGGCGCTGGACGTTTGCCGGTTCCGTGTAGTCGACCGCCAGGCTATCGTTCAGGAACACGGTGATGCGCGGCCCCTCGACGCGGAGACGCACCCGGAACCACTCGGTTTCGTTCACGGGCGACGTGCTCAGGTCAACCACGGCATACAGGCTGCCGGTTTTGCGCTTTTCCTTCTCGGTGCTGTTGAGTTGCACTTCATACCCTTTCGCCAGATGCAGCATCTGGTCGCGGGTGGTGGTATCGGTGTGAAAGAAGATGCCCGAGTTGGCTTCCGGCTCGCCGCGAGCGCTCAGCTCCAGCTCGAAGTTTTTGAAACGGACAGGCGTTTCGCCCTCTCCCACGAAAAACAGGTGCGCTCTCTTGCCGGTAGCCTGCACCCTGATGGCCCCATCGACCACCGTGAAGGCCTCAGGGGATACGTTGGCCTGCCAGCCGGAAAGGTTCCTGCCGTTGAACAGCGCCTGGGCTCCGCTCTCCTGACCGGTAACAAAAAAGACAAAGGCGGCGAGCCACACGATGGAGCCGGGAAGTCGTTTCATAACAGGGCGCCGGTTGGGGTGCGTGTTTTTGAGGTAGTATACTGGTAAGGTACACCACGCAAAGAGCGGAGCCAAGCCGGAGCCTTCACGCTCAAACCGGCGGGGACAACAGCGGCGGCCCGACGATCTCCATCCCGTGACGGCGAAACAGGTCATGCAGGTGCTCCGGCGCGGGAACCCCTTCGATCCGGCTCAACGAGTCCAGAAACGCCTCCATCGACCCGGCAGGTTGAAAGGCGATGATCAATCGGCCCGTACCGTCTCCTACGTGGGCCCACACGTGGGGCGTCATGCGGGGAGCGAGAGCCGCGTCTCCCGGTTTCAGATTAAAGGTTTCCTCTCCGATCTGGAGAAGATAATCACCCTCCAGGACATAAAACCATTCTTCCTGATCGTGGTGATAATGGCGCGGCGGCCCACCGGGATGGTGGTCCGTATGCTCCAGAATCAGGAATCGCCCATCGGCATCCTTCCGGGATACCTTGAAGTCGATGGAAAGCCCCCCAAGCACGGTGCGACGCCGGCCGTTGCGATCCGCTCCGGCCGGGACGTACAGCCCGCGCGGCTTCTCGCCGGCCATGTGTTCTCCGGTTGTCATGGCATATACCGTTTATCTGGTGGTATCCGAGCGGGGGCCCGGCTTGTATTTATCGCGGTTCTTTGTCCTCCTCTCGGTGGGAAAATAACGCGCCGGTGGACCAGAGCGCCCAGGCGATTAGCACCGGTTGGAAAAAAAGCCGGATGAAGCGAGCCCGGTCCGTATTCAGCCCGAACGCATCGGAGCCGTGGACGTACTGCCACACATTGCCCGGAAAAACAGCGACGAACAACGCCGCCGTAAGCCATCCGAGGGGCTTCCGGTACCGGGGCGCGGCCAGGAGGCCGGCCCCCAGCGCCAACTCGGCAATTCCGGAGAGCACGATGACGAGGTCGGGGTTCATCGGAACCCAGTCCGGAACCTGTCCTTGAAACTCGGATCGAGCCCACGTGAGGTGGGCCGTTCCCGTAAACAGCAACATGAGCCCCAGCCCGATACGGAAGAAACTCCTCAGGGGTCGGGAAGGCGGGTCGGCCCGGTGTCGGGAGCGTGTTTTCATGGGAAACCGTATAGTAGGCAGTGGACCGAACCATCTTCTGAGGGCCGGCGTGATACCTTTACCGACCGCGTGTACGGTCTGCTTTTTTGCGGTGTTGCTCGGCCACCCTGAACGCGACGATTCGGCCTACCAGATCCAGCGGCAGCGGCCGGTCGAGCGGAAACCGTACGGATCCTTTCGCTTTTTTGAACGGAGCGAGGTCGCCCGCGAAGGCCTCTATACCCATGGGGCCGGGGTAAAACCCGATATGATGCCGGAAAGCACCGAAGTGCACCAGGTTGCCGTGGATACGGTAGGTCGGCAGCCCGTAGGAGATCGTTTCTTCCGCCTCCGAAGCATTTTGCCGTATGGCGAGGCGCATTTGCTCCAGCAAGGCCTGCACATTCGGCGGGAATTCCGCTATATAGGCGCTAACGGCATCGGGCTCGGGTGATTGCATGGGTTGTGGTCAGTCGGGTTGCGCCCCGCCGGACCCGGCATTCGCGGCAGGAAACTGACCGGTATCCATCCAGAAGGCTTCCCAGATGTGCCCGTCCGGGTCCTCGAAGGCGCGGTGATACATGAATCCATGATCCTCCGCCTCTCTGGCTTCGCGCCCCCCGGACGAGAGCGCCCGCTCCATCACGCCGTCCACTTCCTCACGGCTGCCGAACTGCAAAGCCAGAAGCACTTCCGTAGCGTTTCGGGCGTCCACGATCGGCTTGGACGTGAAGCGCCGGAAACTATCCGGCGTGAGCAACATGGCGTATATGGTATCGGAAATGACGAGGGCGGCGGCCTGCTCGTCCGAAAAGCGTTCATCGAACGCGTACCCCAGCCGTTCGAAAAAGCGCCGTGCGCGCTGCAAATCGGCCACGCACAGGTTCACGAAAATTGCTCGGGCCATAAGGCGACTGGAATTGGATGATGCGTCGCCGCTCGCCGGCTAGCGGCCGTATCGGACGAGCGGAGGGGTAGCGGTGTAGGGATTGGCCGGAGACTGGTTCGAATAGGGCGAACCATACCGGCCATAGGGGTTATTGATCGATTCCGGTGAGTACTTCGAACCGTAGCGCCCGTACGGATTCGCTACCGACTCGGGATCATACCGATTGGCGTTCAAACGGCCCAGGTAGGCGCCATCCTCGGCGTAGATCCGTCCGCCGCCGATCGTGTACGGGTTGCGCGCCCCATCGGGGGCATACCGGCTGACCCGAGGATCATACGGAGACACCTCCCGGCCGAGGTACGGATTGCTCGAAAGATACAGGGCGTTCCCACCCGTCCGGCCCGGCATGGAAGGCTCATACAGGGAGGGCCGTCCTTCGCCGGGGAAGGTGGCGGGCGTCTGCGCCGCTGCGAGCGAAATCATTCCGAACCCCATCAGGGCGAAGAAAAGCAGGAGAACGGTGCGTTTCATGGCTCCCTCGGTTGATATCTTCATCAACCGTTCACGGGGCGGATAGATCCGGCTCCGACCGATTATTCAGGCACGCCGTACCGCAATTCCACGAAAACACCCTGCACCGTAGCGGAGCGCAACCGGAGCGGAGGATCCGTAATCGCCCGGGGCAGCAGCGGCACCCCGGAACTCAGCGTGACGGGGGCCATCTGCACGATGAGTTCGTCCAGCAGACCGGCATCGAGAAACTGCCCCGCCAGGTCGCCCCCGCCGACCACCCATATATTCCTGTCCCCGGCCGCTTCCTTCATGGCCTGGTGAACGGGCCTTACATCCCCTCGCACGAACCCGACGTCGGCCCCCGGCATGGGCGGCAGATCCCGGGTGGTGAATACCCGGGTCGGTTGCTCGTACGGCCACGGCTGCGGAGCGCCTGTCTCGGGGTGGAGGTGATGCCGCAAGATCCATTCGTAGGTGGAGGAACCCATCACGAGCGCTCCGACCTGCCGGATGAATTCCGGGTAGCTCCCGCCCTCCGGCTCCCCCAGCCGGAGCAGCCAGTCGAGTGAATGATCCCGGGTAGCGATGAAGCCGTCGAGGCTGGAAGCCGTGTAGTAGATGGTCCTCAAGGGGCGGGACGGTTTGTCGTGGTTTGAGTGCAAATTGTCATCGCAGTACGATTTCCCGAAGCGGCCGGCGGCCGTCGATGGTCCGGCCCGCACCCGATCTCCAGTACCCGGATACAGCGGCTATGCATCCACTTTGGCGGCCAGGCGAGGTGAAAGCTTCTGCACAGGGAACACAGGTCACTCCTCCAGCGGCAGCAGCAGAAGGCGGTTTGCCTTCACGTCGAGTATCCGGTACGAGACGATCCGGCCGTCCATCCTGATCCGCAGGACGTCCCCACCATCCAGCCACCATGTGCCGGGGTTGAGGTAGAGCCCATCGGTCGGGCCGACATACAACCACTCGGCCCGGCCCAGCGGTTTGAGGATGTACGATGTCCTGAACTCGGACCAGGGAAAGGTCCACGTTCCGCCGCGGCGGTACACCTCGGCCGCTCCGCCGCCGTCTTCCTCGTAAGAGTGCGCCCAGCTGCCGTAGAGCGCCTCGGGATGGAAGTCGCCCTCGTTCTCGGCGGGGCCCGGGAGAATCGAGCAGGCCGGAAGCAGGAGCAGCAAGCACAGGGGAGCGAAACGTATCATGGCCATACACATCCGGATGAGGGAGTTTTCTGAAAGATAAAGACCGCCCGGCAAACGGTTTTATTCCCGTAAGCCGATATGCCTTGCCTGCAACGGTAGGGACGGCCGCGCCGTTCTCAAGGCTGCAAGGAAGCAACAGCGCCACGAATATGATGAGCCGACTCCGGCAGACATATCCCTGCAAATCATGAAGTTGTATCAAAGAAGGCAGACTCCCGTTGCTTTACGCGAAGCCGAAGCGTAACCTGTTCATTAACAGTCAGGTCCGAGACTGTTGCAGTTGGGATTGCCATTTCAGAACGCGCCTATCCGGTAGCCGGCTTCCGGCTCACACATCCTGAATATGATGAAACGTGCGTATGTACTGGCCGTGATGTCGGCTGCTCTCCTGCACTCCGGGTGCTTTGCTTCCTACGAGGACGATTGTCTGGGCCGGGTAGAGCAGGTTGGGTCTTTGCCCGATACCATTACAATTAGCATGGGCGATGCTCCACTGATTTTAGACCTTTCCGATCCTCCCTTGTTCAGGCAAACGGAGAATCAGGATTTGTACTATTTATATGACACCAATGATCCGGCTATTGCTACGGTCTATGTATCCAATGCTAGTATGAAGTTGATAATTAGACCACACTCTAAAGGAATTACAAGAGGATATGTTACTGCGAGGTATGAATGTGATGGCCACATTGCCTCCGTTAACTTCGTTATTATTGCAAAATAACGATCAGCGATAAACAACTGAATTTTTCTTAACCAAAATAAAAGTCAAAATGAAGGCCCGTAGTTTGTTTGTCCAGATAACGTTCTTATTAATTGGTCTTTCCCCTATACCTATATTCGCACAAATATCTATTACTCAACTACCACCTAATGTTCCTCACGTATCGTTAGGCGACTATCAAAATCTTCCTCGACCTCGGCTTACAATTATAGGTTTTACAAATGAACAAATAAATGGACTCTATATTCCAAACGCAAACCATGCGTTTGGAATTAAGCAAGTTCTGGAAAGAGTATATGTTAGTCCTGACGCCGGCATGAAGATATTGTACAAAAAGCTGATCGAAAACGCACATGTATCTATAAATGGCATTTCAAGCAAATATCTCTAAGACTGGCTTATCAGGCGAGGGCATTCGAGGCGCTGATGACATATGTCTTGGAGCAAAACGGCATCGATCCTTACCTGAACGAGTTTGCTACCATCAGCAGCAACCCGGCCGAGTTTACTCATAGTGCTGCCCTTAATCGCCTTGCGGAGTTTAACAATTTACAAACCATAGATGATTTATGCCCCTCTATAACGTGCGGGTTCGACCCGGACCCTGTAAAAGCCACAGAGTCGATGACCAACACGGCGCGTGGTTACGACTTATGGATACCTACAGGGTGGTATACGTTCTCGTTTGAGGCGAAGGACTTACCGAGCGGAACCTATCTGTACCGGCTCACGGCGGGAACCTTCACCCGCACAGACCGCAGGGTGCTGCTGAAGTAAGCTCAGTAACCCTGGGAAGGTAGGATATGGAGTTCGCCGGTGCGCGTGCATCGGCGGACTTTTTGCTGCCCTGATGCCATGCTCCGGATAATTCTTGAGGGTCATCAGAGCGCAACCAAAGAACATTCCCGCCCGAACCGGCGTTGCAGGCCCTTCCATTCCGGAGCGTCCGGCGCTCCCTTCACGCGACGATCTTCTCCTGCATGCAAACCACCGAATCTCCCCGCTCGCCGCTCATGCGCGCGCTCGGCTTCATCGAGCGCGTCGGCAACGCCCTGCCCCACCCCGGAACGCTGTTCGCCCTGATGGCCCTGCTCGTCATCATACTCTCCGGCGTGTTCTCGCAATTCGAGATGTCGGTGGTGCATCCCGGTACGGGTGAGACGATCCGGCCGGTGAACCTGTTCTCCGTAACGGGCCTGCACCGCATCCTGACGGAGATGGTGGATAACTTCACCGGGTTTGCTCCGCTGGGTACGGTGCTCGTGGCGATGCTGGGCATCGGGATTGCTGAGTCGAGCGGGTTGATCGGGGCGGCTCTGCGGCAACTGGTGCTGGCGGCCCCGAAACACCTTCTGACGTTCATCATCGTCCTGGCGGGCATTCTCTCCAACATGGCGAGCGAAGTCGGGTACGTACTGCTGGTGCCGCTGGCTGCGATGGTGTTTCTGGCCGTAGGGAGGCATCCGCTGGTGGGGCTTGCGGCGGCGTTCGCCGGGGTGTCGGGGGGATACAGCGCCAACCTGCTGCTGGGCACGGTAGACGTGCTGCTGAACAACGCGGGTCTCGGCACTCCGACGCCGGATCTTGCCGAAACGGATCTGGCCGTGTTCGAGCGGATGGTGGATGTCAATATGAAGGGCGTATTCCTGTGCTCCCG
>CBDUBS010000194.1:0-7067 GCA_965365445.1 uncultured bacterium
CGAGGGTTATGGCGCCGGCGCTGTGCTGAACCGGCTCGTCAGCTTCGTCGATCTGGCCCCCACGATGCTCCGCCTGGCCGGCGTGCCCGTACCGGACCACATGCAGGGGCAACCGTTCCTCGGCGGCGCAGCACCCCGCCGGTACGTGTATGCCGCCCGGGACCGGATGGACGAACGCTACGACATGATCCGGGCCGTTTCGGACGGCCGGTACAAGTACATCAGGTACTACGAGGCGTACAAACCGTTTTTCCAGTACATGAACACCCCGGAGCAGGGGCCGATCATGCGGGAGATTCGCCGGATGCACCGGGAAGGAGCGCTCCCGGCTTCGATGGAGCGCCTCATGACGGACGAAAAGCCCGCCGAGGAACTTTTCGACACGCAGGCGGACCCGCACGAAACCCGCAACCTGGCGGCCTCTCCCGAATTTGCGCCGGTCCTGTCCCGAATGCGCGAAGCCCACGCCCAATGGATGGCCGCGACGAAGGACCTGGGGCTGATCCCGGAGCCGGAACTGAGGGCCCGGGAGCGGCGCAGCGGCCTCCCGGCGTATGAACTCGCTCGCCGGCCCGGAGCGATTCCGGTGGAACGCATACGCGAAACGGCGCTCCTGTGGGAACAGGGACCGGAGGCCGTACCGACGCTGCTCGAACGGCTGAAAGACCCCGACCCGGCCGTGCGGTACTGGGCGGCGGTGTCGCTGGGCCGGCTGCCTGCCGGGGATGCTTCGCGGGCCGCGCTGGAAACCTCCCTGGCCGACCCGGCTCCGGTCGTCCGGGTGGCCGCAGCCCGCTCGGCCGCCGAGCAGGGAGCAACCGACCGGGCGTTGCCCATCCTCGTCGCGTCGCTGGCCGAAGAAGACGAGTGGGTGCGGCTGTACGCCGCCAACGCCCTGGACGAGATCGTACCGGCCTCCCTACCGGCCGCCGAGGCCCTGAAGAAGGCCCTCGACGATCCGAACAAGTACGTGGCGCGGGTCGCCAACCACGCCCTGAACACGCTGTACGGTACGGCAAATGAAATACCTTGACGGCAATTCGCATCTTCCCATGAAATCCTCCCTGGCTGCCCTCGCCGTTGCGGCCCTCGCCCTGCTGCTCGTGCGCATGGACCGGCCCCCGGAGCCTGTTCGGTCGGCCGAGCCGCCGAATATCCTGATCGCCATCAGCGACGACCAGTCGTATCCGTACGCGTCGGCCTACGGCGAGGAACTGCCCCGAACGCCGGCCTTCGACCGGGTGGCCCGGGCAGGCGTGCTGTTCAACAACGCCTTCGTTGCCTCACCGGGATGCAGCCCTTCGCGGGCCGCTTTCCTGACCGGTCGCTACCCCTGGGAACTCGAGGAAGCCGGCACGCACGCATCGGCGTTCTCGCAGCAGTACGTCGTGTTTCCCGATTTGCTGGAACAGGCAGGCTACCACGTCGGGTTCACCGGAAAAGGGTGGGGGCCGGGCAACTGGGAGGTATCCGGGCGCACCCGAAACCCGGCCGGGCCGGAGTACAACACCCTCCGGCTCGAACCGCCCCGGCCCGGCATCAGTCCGGTGGACTACACCGCCAACTTCGCCGCTTTTCTGAAGGCCCGGCCCCGGGGAGCGCCGTTCTACTTCTGGTACGGAGCGCATGAGCCGCATCGCGATTACGATGACGGGGCCGGGCTGCGCCTCGGCATGGGCCTGACTGAAGTGACCGTGCCGGGTTACCTGCCGGATACGCCGGAGATCCGGAGCGATCTGCTGGATTACGCGTCCGAGATCGAGTGGTTCGACGGGCGCCTGGCCCGGATGCTGGAAATGCTCGAACAGGCCGGCGAGCTCGATAATACCATCGTCGTCGTGACGGCCGATAACGGAATGCCGTTCCCCCGGGCGAAAGCCAACGTCTACGAGCACGGCATCCACGTGCCGCTGGCGGTAAGCTGGCCCGCCCGGGTCCCCGGCGCCCGCCGCGTGGACGACATCGTGAGCCTGGTGGACGTAACGCCGTTCCTGCTCGAAGCGGCGGGCGTGGACGTGCAGGCCCTCTCCGGCCGCAGCATCCTGAACATCCTGACCTCGGACCGGGAGGGGCTGGTCGATCCCTCCCGGCGCATCGCCCTGGCCGGGCGGGAACGCCATTCCTCCTCGCGCTACAACAACTGGGGCTATCCGCAGCGGGCCCTGCGCACCGACCGGTACCTGTACATCCGCAACTTCCACCCCGAGCGCTGGCCCGCCGGCGACCCGCAGCGGTACGAAAACGATGGGTCGCTCGGCCCCATGCACGACGCGTACCACGACATCGACGCGGCCCCCAGCCTGACGTACCTGGTCGAACATCGCCTCGCGCCCGGTGTGGAACGCTTCTTTCGTCTGGCCGTGGATAAACGCCCCGCCGAGGAGCTGTTCGACATCCGGGAGGACCCCGCGTGCCTCACCAACCTGGCCGGACGGCCCGATATGGGTTCCGTGCTGACCGAACTCCGCGAAACCCTGCAACAAGAGCTGGTGAAAACGAACGATCCCCGCCTCGTAGGGGACGGAGAGGTGTTCGAGAGCTATCCCCGCTACAGCCCGATTCGTAAGTTCCCTCCCCCGGATGCCGCCCTCTCCCCGTGATCCCGTGCCCGATGCCTTCTTTCTTGCGTGATCAGCCGCTTACCCTGCTCGTCTCCGCCCTCGGCGTGGTCGTACTCGCCTTCCTGTGGGCCGGCTGCAACCGGGGCGAGGGAGGTGCGATCTCCCGCGAGGAAGCGGCCGGGCTCGCCTACGTCGGGCGGGGGGTGTGCGCCGAGTGCCACGCGGAAGAAACGGCGCTTTTCAAGGGGTCGTACCACGACCTCGCGATGGACTTCGCCACGCCGGAAACCGTCCTCGGCGACTTTAACGACGCGGCGTTCACCCACTTCGGCATGACCACCCGGTTTTTCCGGGAAGGGGATCGGTACTTTACGTACACCGAAGGGCCGGGGGGAGAAATGGACACCTTCCTCGTGAAGTACACCTTCGGGGTATACCCTCTGCAACAGTACATGGTCGAGTTTCCCGACGGCCGCGTCCAGAACCTGACCATCGCCTGGGATTCCAGTAAAAACCGGTGGTTCTCCCTCTATCCGGACGAGCGCCATGCCCCGGACGACTGGCTCCACTGGACCAACGCCGGGATGAACTGGAATTACATGTGCGCCGAGTGCCATTCCACGGATCTCGAAAAAAACTTCGACCTGGCGACGAACACCTACCACACCACCTGGTTCGAGATCGACGTAAGCTGCGAAAGCTGCCACGGTCCGGGCGAGCGGCACGTCGAACTGGCCCGGCGGGATGATTACGATCCGAAGCGCAGCGGGCTTATCGTCAACCTTTCGGGAGTCGAAAACCAGCGCACCCAGATCGAGACGTGCGCCCCGTGCCACTCCCGCCGCCGCGAAATCGACCCGGATTTCCTGCCGGGCGACGCCTACCTGGATCACTACGCCGTCGAGCTGCTGGACGAAAACCTGTACTACCCCGACGGCCAGATTCTGGACGAAGTATACGTATACGGCTCGTTCACGCAGAGCAAGATGTACCACAACGGAGTGCGCTGCTCCGATTGCCACGACCCCCATTCCACGAAGATCAAGCTACAGGGCAACGCCCTGTGCCTGCAATGCCACGCCCCTGCGCTCTACGACGGGCCGATCCATCACCACCACCCGGATACGTCGCAGGCCGGCTCGCAGTGCGTCGATTGCCACATGCCGGAGCGGCCGTACATGGTGGGGGACCCGCGCCGCGACCACAGCTTTCACCTGCCCCGCCCGGACCTGTCGGTGGACCTGGGCATCCCGAACGTATGCAACCGCTGCCATACCGACCAGACGCCGGAATGGGCTCGTGATAAGGTGATCGAGTGGTACGGCCCCAACCGGCGGAACGAGCCGCACTTCGCCCGGGCGTTCGTCGCCGGGCGAAAGCGCGAGCCGGGCGGTATAGCGGCTCTGTCGGTCGTCGTCGGCGATACCTCGCGGGCGGCCATCGTCCGGGCGACGGCCGTTTCCATCCTGGCCGGGTACGGCACACCCGAGGCTGTCGCCGCGTGCCGGCCGGCCCTTCGGGACCTTCAACCCCTCGTTCGGAGCGCCGCCGTCCGGTGCGTCGAAAGCCTGCCGGACGATCCGCTGTACGAAAACGTTACCCCGCTGCTCACCGACGAGACGCGCCTCGTCCGCACCGAAGCCGCCCGGGTGCTCTCCCGGTTGGGCCGCGAACGGTTCGGCAGCACCCCCGGGACCGACCGGGCCGGTTCATTCCGGTCGGCGCTGGACGAATACATCCGCAGCCAGGAAGCCGTCAACGATCAGGCGGCGGCGCACCTGAATATCGCGGTCATCCACGAAAACCTCGGCGAGATCGATCAGGCCGAAGGGCGGTACGAAACCGCCCTGCGTCTGGATTCGAGCTTTGTCCCGGCCCGCATCAACCTGGCGATGCTCTACGACCGCCGCCGCCAGACCGCCATGCAAACCGGGCAAACGGCGACGGCCGAGCGCCTGCGCACCCTCGCCGAACGGCAGCTCACGCAGGCCGTCCGCTTCGAGCCCGACCTGGCGGAAGCGCATTACTTGCTCGGCCTGCTGCTGGCCGAGCATCCCGGCCGGCTGGCCGAGGCCGCCGAGCGGCTGGCCGAGGCGGCCCGCCTCAGTCCGGCCAACGCCCGGATGCAGTACAATGCGGGCCTGGCTTACCAGCAGCTGGAAAACCGATCCCAGGCGGAGCGTTTCCTGCTCGCGGCGCACCGGCTGGAATCCCGGCAACCCGACTACCTGAATGCGCTCTCGGTGCTGTACATCCAGATGCAACGCTGGCCGGACGCCCTGAAATACGCCGAGATGCTGGCCGAGCAATTTCCCGGATCGCCGGACGTGCAGCAGCGGCTGGCCTACATCCGGGGGCAGATCGGGTAGCTCAGCCGTAACGGCGACGGGGCCGCTTTTCGATTAGCGCCACATACGAGGCCCCTACCCCCTCCAGAAACCGACGCACCCGCCAACCGGAGGGCTCCAGCAGGGCCTGCATCTCCTCACGCGATACATACAGGTAGTCGAACCACGCTCCCCGGAAGCACTCGAAGCGCACGCGGAGGCGCATTTCGCCCGGCAACCGCCCACGGCGCAGGTTCTCCTTCCGGTAAGCCGCGTCGCAGGGCCGGTGCGATGCGTGCGGATCGGTGCTTTCGGCAATGAGAAGCCCCCGGCGGGACGTGACGGCCTGCAATCGCTCCAGGATTTCCGGGGCCTGCCGCCGCCCCCCGACCAGGCCGAAGTTATTCCCGAGCATGAGTACCGTATCGAACGGTTCCCCTTCGAGCAGCGCCAGTTCCTCCACCGACAGGCGCCGGGCGTTTTCGAGGCCGCGCTGCCTGCAAATCCGGATCGCCAGCGCCGAGCGGTCGATGCCCACCACGGACAGACCCTTCTCCTTCAGGTAAAGGGCGTGCCGACCGGTTCCGCAGCCGAGATCGAGCACCGTCCCCCGGGCGTGCCCGACGGCCTCCCGCTCATATGGGGGCCAACCCTCTACCGGAGCGAAGTAGAGCGCCGCCGCATTCCAGGCCGTTATAAATCCATCATCCCGCTCCAGGATCTCGTACACCTCTTCGCCCCGGATGTGCGCCTGTAGCATCCGCCCGAAGGCGTCCTGATCGGGTTCCATAGGCCGGCCCTCCCGTGTTTCGAGAGGACAGAATACGAGGCGCGCCCTACGAAACGCAAAAAGCCCGTCCCCGGGGTGGGAGACGGGCCTGCGTCGAAGCCGGAAGGGGGATTACCTGTTTCGGTACCCGAACCGCTCGGCCAGCGCGAGGGTCGTCACGCGGCGGACGCGTTCGGAGCGTTCGGTTTTCACATCCTGCGCAACGAACCGGAGCGCTTCATCCGCTCCCATCGCCAGCAGGGCCGAGAGCGCGAGCACGCGCATCCCGTCATCGGGGTCGTCTTTGTAGATGGAATAGATGCGGGGAGCGGTATTCCGGAAACTGACTTCCTCGGGATGGTAGGTGGCAAAGTAGATGATGCTTTGCAAGGCCCGGGCCCGCTCGTTGAAATCGGCGCCCTTGAGCGCAACGATCTGCTGCTTCTTGACGACCTTCCACTCCGAACGGCTATTGCCGGCAGGCGCCGCAATCGAACCGGCGGGCAGTCGGGTCGCCTCCAGATCGAAAGCCGCAATCGTGGAGGAAATCTTACCGACTTGTAAGGCAACCTGCTGGGCCTTCGCCTGGATGCCGAATCCGGTCAGCAAAACCAGAACAAGGGCGAAACGAACCGAGTGACGGGAAGCGAAACGGACGTTCGCCGGGCGGTTGGAGCGGGAAGTCGATTCCATGATGCACCTCATTGATTTTTGTGAAAACTGGAATTAGCTTTGAAGAAGAATTGATGTGTTTCATATCCCCTTCATCCATTATCACGGAAAAAGGAGGCGAACTCCCTCACGCCGCTCCCATTATTTTCCAACGCTCACCTTCGTTACTCCCGGATATGCCTTCGGACGCCCATACCATCACCCGGCTCATCGGACAAGCCCGAGAAGGGGATAAAGCTGCGCTCAACGAGTTGTTCGGGGCGGCTTACGACGAGCTGTTGCGGCTCGCCCACAAAAACCGCTACGGATGGCAGGGGGACAACACCCTCAACACGACCGCGCTCGTGCACGTCGCGTACGAAAAGCTGGCGGATCAGTCCGAAGTCGACTGGAACAGCCGCGCTCACTTTTTTTCGGTGGCCGCCCGTGCGATGCGGCAGGTGCTGATCGATTATGCCCGGGGCCGACGAGCGGAAAAGCGAGGGGGAGACGTGCCCAAAGTGTCGCTGGAGGAGATGCGGGAGGCGTAGGAAGTCGCTGCGCACTGCGCAGCGCCCTTCAGTGCCCCATCCCCCGCGCCATCGCCAGGTGATGCGGCCCGTGGTGCCCGCCCTGCACGAGGAGCCCGAAGAAGCCGAGAGCGCGGAGGCGGGCGGCGAGGGCGGCGTCGGACGGGTCGGCGGCGCGGACGGTGAGGCGGATGCCGCTGGGGATCTCGCTCGCGGCGGCGACGTAGCG
>CBDUBS010000195.1:0-7038 GCA_965365445.1 uncultured bacterium
GATATCCAGTAAGAGAGGATCTGAGTCGGGACGGCGGGATTTGAACCCACGACCCTCCCGCCATGGCGGGATGCGCTAGCTGAATATGTCAAGGACGCGCTGAGGCTGTTTCATGCCTTTTAGCGCTCGTTCGAATCGCAGGGCCTCCGAGCGACTGTCGAAGGTCCGTGTACCCACAAGTGTCCAGGGTCCACGGCCCTTCGTATAGGGTGAACGGCCGGCCATGTGCTGGTTTAATCTGCGTTCTAAATCTTTCGTCTGCCCGATATATAGCGTACCTCTGGACTCCGATCGGAGGACGTATACAGAATACATGGTTATTACGGAAATGGAAAAGGCTCTCCGGAGAGAGCCCTTAAACGGTGTGGTCGTTTTGTTACTGGCTACATCCCTTCGTGGGGTATAGGATATCCAGTAAGAGAGGATCTGAGTCGGGACGGCGGGATTTGAACCCACGACCCCTTGCACCCCATGCAAGTGCGCTACCGGACTGCGCTACGTCCCGATAAGCAATCAACGGCTCTGTTTGCTTATGCAGGATGACAAGCTAACGTTGCCGGAGGTAAATTTCAAGTGTTCGGCTGCAAGAAGGGCTGCATCGGCGGAATAATTGCCGCCGATGGTTTTGCAACGGTCCGGACGCACCGACCTTCTTTTTGGAAGCCAAGACTGTCGGCAGAGCCGGCAATCGCACGAATGTGAATGCCGTGATCCCGGATCCGCAACCTGGTCAGGTTTCGCCTTCACCGATACTTAGCGCGGCGGCCAGACGGGTGAAAAACGGGCGAAAGGGTTTCGGGGTGTCCGGAGCGTCGGGGGGCCAGGTGAAGAAAGCGGTCGGAATGCGGAAACGCTCGATGCGCTCGGCCAGGTAGCCGGTGAGGGCTTCGTGCAGGGCTTGAGGAAGAGGATGAATAGCGCCCGAGGCGCCGCCCACGAAGTCGATGAACGCCACGGGACGAAACCCGAAGCGGGCGTCGGGGGCGGGAGCGACGATGGTACGAATGATCCCCTTGAAGCCGAGCAGCGCCCGCTCGATGGTTTCCGGGTGGATGTTCTCCCCGCCGGAGATGAAGCGGTTGTCCCGTCGGCCGGTGACGTGCAGGCGGCCCTCGTCGTCCAGGCGGCCAAGGTCACCCGTATGGAACCAGCCATCGCGGAGCGGAATATCGACGCCCTCCGGGGTTGCATACCCGTTGAACAGGATGCGGCCGCGTACGAGGATCTCGCCCTCGGCGTCGATGGAAAGCTCCCGGTAGGGTAGGAGCCGCCCGGAGGAGCCCAGGTCGCCCCGGGACGCCTTCGGCCCTGTAGCGGTGACCTGAGAGGCGGTTTCAGTGAGGCCGTAGCTGGTATGCAGAGGCCATCCGGCGGATCGGGCTTGCTCCGGAAGTCCTTCGGGGAAGGCGCTGCCGCCGAGCAGTACGGCCTTCAAGCCGGGAGGGGGCGGTCCGCTGTTCAACGTTTCGAGCAGTTGGGTAGTAACGAGGGATACGTGGGTGATGGAAGGATCCTCACGGAGCCGGGCGGCGGCTTCACCCGGCTCCGCGAGGACGGCCGCCGCCTGCGCTGCAAAGCAACGGAACAGCACTGCCAGCCCTCCGACGTGGTGCAGGGAGAGCGATACGAGCCACCGGTCGCCGGGACCGAGCCGGATATTCTGGTTCGACCCGAGGGCAGAGTACCGATGCGCCGATAGGGTGTGCCATACTCCTTTCGGCTCGCCGGTGGAGCCGGACGTAAACAGGATGGCGCCCGCGCGGCCTGAGTCGGGTGGTTCTTCCGGACCTGTATCCGACTCGTTCATCGGTGGAGGGGGGAGCCGGCAGGGTACATCCCGGTCGGTTACGACTCGTTGCGCACCGATGCATCGCATTCGCTCGGCGAGGGTTCCCTCCGGCAGTCGGAGGCTGAGCGGGCAGGCTACTGCTCCCAGTTGCCACAGTGCCGACAGCGTCACGACGTGCCGCTCGGTAGCGGGTAGCCACGTACAAACCCGCTCGCCCGGTAGCACGCCGAGCCGGTGAAGGTAACCGGCGGCTGCGTTGGTTCGGCGGATGAGGGCGGCATACGTTAGGGTCTCTCCAGTTTCGGTGACGAGCGCCGGGCGCATGGAGGGGATGAGCAGCGGCTTCACGGCAGCGACCAGGTTTCGGCGTAGAGGTTGCGTATGTCGAGTTCGTAGGGGGGCGCAAACAACCCCTCCGCGTCGAGGAAGGGTCGGGAGAAGTCGGGCCGGGGTTTGAGGACGTCCGCGCCCAGGCGCCGGTGGGTATCCAGCCCGGCGGCTACCGGTCCGGCGGGGTTGACGAGGCCCAGCGCCGCCAGGGTGAGCATCCCCACTCCCGACTCGTACGCTGCGCTGATTACGGGCGTCATGCCGCGCCGGAGGGCCTCCCGCATCCAGACGGTCGTTTCGAGCGCGCCGCCCAGCAGCGTCGGTTTCAGCACGATGGCTCGGACAAACGGGTAGCGGTCCAGTACGTCCGGTCGCGCTCCGACGAGTGTTTCATCCAGCGCGAGTGGAGCGCCCGTTTCCCCGGCCAGCCGTTCCATCTCCCCCGGGTTGCTCAGCGGCTCTTCCAGATACTCCATCGTGAGGGCGCCCAACCCCCGGACGAACCGAACCGCCTCCGGATAAGACCAACTCCGGTTGGCATCCAGCCGCAAGGCGACACCCGCGCCGAGCGCCCCGGCCATCCGATGCACCCGCTCGGCGGCGGCTTCGGGACTCCCGCCCACTTTTATTTTTACGGCGACGTATCCGGCTTCGCGCAGCTCGTCGGCCCGTTCTTCCGGATCGGCTGGACCGATGAGGGCGTTCAGGGGCAGTCGATCGGACGCGATAGGAGAGAGGGCGGCAGGAAGCGACTTCCCCAGACGTGCGGCCTCCAGCCCGAGGCGTGCGGATTCCAGCCCGAACCGGACGCTAGGGGGGATGCCGGCCGGACCCTCCGCACGCAAGGGAACCATGAGCGCCCCGAACGCTTCTTCCATCGTCTCCTGACTGAATCCGGGCAACGGAGCAACTTCCCCCCGCCCTTCATGTCCTTCTGCATCGCGGAGCAGTACGAGCCATCCCTCCCGCCAGCTGTCGGCCAGCGGAAGGCGGTAGCGGCGTACTTCGGTCCGGATATCCGTCACAGGTTCCACCCTATAGAAAATAGTACGCTATATACGAGCAGGAGCCGGGCCGTTTTCCCGAGCACCGGGTTGAGCCTCCCGGGATCGCGAGAGCGGCCGAGCGTGCCGAGCAGCGGCAATCCGAACGGCACAGCCGCCGAAGCGGCCAGCGCCCACCCGCTGCCTCCGTACCCGATCCAGAGTAATACCGGCATCAGAGCCGCCAGAAGCAGGCACCCTCCGTACAGTCCAACGCCGAACGAGCGGCCCCGGCGTACCACGAGCGTTTTCTTGCCCGCCCGGCGGTCCTCCTCGATGTCGCGGATGTTATTGGCGAGCAGGATAGCCACCGAGAGCGCTCCTGCTCCGAAGCCTGCGATCAATGCCTCCGGACTAACCCGCAGCGCCTGCACGTACATCGTACCGCCAACTGCCACCGGGCCGAAAAAAACCAGCACGAACAGGTCCGCCAGCCCCATGTAAGCCAGCGCATACGGTCCGGTGGTGTACAGCACCCCGGAGGCGATGGAGAGCACTCCGATGAGCAGCACCGGCCACCCGCCGCGCACGATGAGGTACACGCCGAGGATGAAAGCAACCAGAAATACCACGGCGGCCGCCCGCCGGACGGTCTCCGGTCGAATGAGCCCGGCTTGCGTCACCCGCAGGGGACCTTTCCGCTCGGAGGTATCGGCTCCGCGCACGAAATCGGCGTAGTCGTTGCTGAGGTTTGTCCCGATCTGGATGAGCACCGCGCACCCCAGCGCCGCAAGCAGGGCCGGCAGGTGAAAGCCGCTCGCCTCGACCGCCAGCGCCGTACCCATCAGCACGGGGGCTATGGCGGCCCACAGCGTTTTCGGACGGGCCGCCAGCCACCATACTTCGGCCCGGGTGAGTGTCGGGGCGGTCAAGGCCGGTACGGGAACTTCGAGAAGTCCGGCTTTCGCCGCTCCAGAAAGGCGTTTCGCCCTTCCTGCCCTTCCTCGGTCATGTAGAACAGCAGCGTGGCATTCCCGGCAAGCTCCTGCAAGCCGGCCTGCCCGTCGCAGTCGGCATTGAGGCCCGCCTTGAGGCAGCGGATCGCCATCTGCGAGTTGGCAAGGATTTCCCGGCACCACTGCACGGTTTCTTCCTCCAGCCGTTCGAGCGGCGCCACCGTATTTACCAGTCCCATTTCGAGTGCCTGCCGGGCGTCGTAGGGACGGCAGAGAAACCAGATTTCCCGGGCCTTCTTCTGCCCCACGATCCGGGCCAGGTACGAGGCTCCGTACCCCCCGTCGAAGGAGCCTACCCGGGGCCCGGTTTGCATGAATCGGGCGTTTTCGGCGGCAATCGTGAGGTCGCACATCACGTGCAGCACGTGCCCGCCGCCAACGGCCCATCCGGCCACCATCGCGATGACCGGTTTTGGGCAGGTCCGGATCTGGCGCTGAAAATCCAGCACGTTCAATCGTTCCATGCCGGAACCTTCCTCGGCGTAACCGGCATCTCCCCGGATGCGCTGATCGCCGCCCGAACAGAACGCCTCCGGCCCCTGTCCGGTGAGGATGATGACGCCGATTTCCCTATCGTCGCGGGCGTCGTTGAGGGCGTCGGCCATCTCGCGGACGGTGAGCGGCCGGAAGGCGTTCCGCACCTCGGGCCGGTTGATCGTAATTTTGGCGATGCCTTCCGCTTTGTGGTACGTAATGTCGGTGTAGGCGCCGGCTGCCTGCCAGTCGATAACTGCCATACGGGTTCGGTCTGATTAGGAGAATGGTTCCGTCTATAACGCCGGAACCGCCCTGAATATCCGGGGGGAGGTTGGAAAATGCGGCTTTTCCGGGCTGCATCGCGCAACCCGAACCGGAGGGAGTTTTTGCGGCGGCTCATCAGGCCGGCGCCGTGAGGAACTCACGGAGCAGGTCGAGGAAGTCGTCCGGGTTTTCCAGATGTACCGTATGGCCGCACCCCGGCAGGACTGCCGCCCGGATGTGGTCTCCCTGGATAGCCATGCGCCGGGCCGTTTCAGCATACTTGCCATCCAGGGCGCCCGCTACGGCCAGCACCCGGAAGGGGATGCGGTCCAGCGTTTCCCACAGACTTCCCTGATTACCGGCGCCGAGCCCCCTGAGCGCCCGGGCTAACTCCAGTGGGTTGTTCCGGCGCTTGGATTCCGTGAGGCGGGCGAGTAATTCCGGGTGGTTGCGGAGCGAGGCGAAAATCGGCTGTTGATGCCACTGATCCAGAAACCGTTCCATCCCGTCCGTTTCGAGTAAAAGGGCGCGGTGTTCATCCACGAGTAGGCGGTCGGCGGCGTCCTCTGCGCCGGGTGCAGCGGATACCATTGCAAGGGCGCGGAAACGCGCGGGATGCGTGGCGGCGGCCTGTAATGCCAGTCGGCCTCCCATCGAATAGCCGACCCATGCGGCGCGTTGTACCCCGAGCCGGGCCGGCAAACCGACGAGGGCCTCCACCGTCCACGGAAGGGTATAAGCCTCAGCGGGCAGCCCCACCGACTCGCCATGCCCCGGCAGGTCCACGAGAATGCTGCCGAAGTCCGGAGAGAGGCGCTCGGCCAGGGGAAGCCAGTCCAACGAAGACCCCATGAATCCGTGAAGGAATAACACGACGGGCTTATGCAACGGTCCGGTCAACCGATAGGAGAGTGTAGCCACGAGGAAGCGGTGCGATGATTTGAACTTCCAGTAAACTACACCGGGCAACCGGTTTTCCTGAGAACCATTTGTAACACGACGGCTATACTCGCGTTAGAATAACGCATCGTCAAAGGACTTGTTGTGGAGGGTGTTTCGGGTATTACCGCACTCGATGGGGGATATTAGGGAGAACTCGGCGCGAATGCCGCTCCCGCCACGTCATCCTGGTTGCCGGATCAGGTCCGGTATTATGGTGCAGAGTGAACAGGTTCAACATATAAGTAAAGCCTTGCTATAGCGTTTGTTGTACTACCGCACATACGGCAACGATCCGGACCGCGAATGGGTGGTGTTCATTCACGGGGCAGGGGGAAGCTCGTCGATCTGGTTCAAGCAGATCCGCGAGTTTCGCAAGCACTTCAACCTGCTTATGATCGACCTGCGGGGTCACGGCCGCTCGGCGGGACTTACGGACCCTAAGGAGCGCCTCCGCTATACCTTCGACGACATCGCCCGGGACATCATCGAGGTACTGGATCATCTGCAGATCGGGCAGGTTCACCTCGTGGGAATGTCGCTCGGCTCGATTCTGGCCCGCATCGTCGCGGAGCAGGCTCCGGGGCGGGTGAAAAGCATGATCCTCGGCGGAGCCATCACCCGACTGGATTTTCGTTCCCGCTTTCTCGTCGGCATGGGCAATCTGTTCAAGCGGGTGGTGCCCTACATCTGGCTGTACAAGTTGTTCGCCTGGATCATCATGCCCCGACGCGGCCACCGGGAAGCTCGCTCGCTGTTCGTGCGCGAGGCAAAGAAGCTATGCCAGCGGGAGTTCCTGCGATGGTTTCGGCTCACCTGGAAAATCAACCCTCTCCTGCGGCTGTTCGAGGAAAAGGAGCTCCATCTGCCTGTACTGTACCTGATGGGGGAGGAGGACCATATGTTTCTCCCGGAAGTGCGTCGCTTGGTGGCGAAACACCGCAACAGTTTTCTGAAAATCATCCGGGGGGCCGGGCACGTATGCAATGTGGACCGGCCGGCGGCCTTTAACCGCTTCGCCGTTCAGTTCATCTACCGCTGGTCTGAGCCGCAGCCCGCAGTGGCCGCCGGGCCGTTCTGATTACCGCGACAATTCATCCTTGCCGTTCTTGAAAAGGCTTCCGGGCTTCTTAGCTTAGGGGATCGCAACGAACATTCAGGTAAGGATAATGGCTCAGATAGGATCGACCGACCATCCCCTTCGCGTGGCCGTAATCGGGGCGGGCCCGACCGGCTTCTA
>CBDUBS010000196.1:0-7027 GCA_965365445.1 uncultured bacterium
CGTTCGCCCGGGCATACCCGCCCCCCGGAACCGCCACGACGACGCCCTGCCCCATGGCCGCCACGTCGGGCTTGATGCGCGGATGGAGGGGCGGCCCGTACGAACTGAACGAAGCCCGAACGGAATCCGCCCGTACGGCGGCTACCGCAAGGACGGAATCGCCGTCGGCCGGGGTGCCGATGTAGTACCAGCACCTGTCCGGCCCGGAGCAGCCGTCGTTCCCGGCGCTCGCCACGACCACCATCCCTTTCGCCACCGCCAGGTCGGCCGCGATGGTGGTAACGCCCGTGGCGCCGTTCAGATCGGCCGGTGAGTAACTGCGCTGCCCCGGGTCGAAATTCGTGTAGCCCAGCGATATGTTAACCACGTCGGCCCCGTTGGCTTCCAGCCATTCGAGTCCCTGCACCAGGTTTTCTTCCTCGGAGTTGCGCTCGAAGTTGCCGAACTCGGTGACGGCGGCAAGCACTTCCGCTCCCCATGCCGGCCCGATCAGCACGTCGGGTGCGTACCCCACCGCCACCGACGTGGTATTCAGCCCGTGGTAGCTGGTCTGGTTGCCGCCGACGGCGGCCTGTTCGTCGGTCGTGAAGTCGGCCATCGCCACCAGCCGCCCCTGCTCCTTGAGATGCCGTAGGGCCGGGTGGTCGAAATCGAACAACGTATCGAGAAACCCGAGCCGCACGCCCGAGCCGTTGATCCCTCGATCCAGCGGGATGACGGCGTTCATCAGCGCCAACTGAAGCCGGGATTCGCCGTACCCGTACAGATCCCTTTCCGGTTGTACGTACACGAGCGGAAGCGGCCCTTCGAGCCGGACGGCAGCGGTCTCCATGGCCGCCACACGCCGCACGGCCCGGACGAACGGGAGCCGGGATACACCCGCCGCCTGCGGCTCCGTCATGTCGGCCGTGACGGCATTCAGCCACCGGCTTTCCACGGCCGCCTTCACGCCCTCCGCCTCCAGGCGCCCGATGTACTCGGCCGCCACCGGAAGGTCGGTGTACGCCGGGCCGGGAACGCCCCGCAGGGCTCGCCGCCTCAAGGCCCGCCCGGTTACCGGGGCCGGTGCATCGTTGGTTCCTTTATCCGTAAAGAACACCCAGTACCGGGCCGATCGGGGCGGCGGAGCTCCCTGCGCCCGGACCGCCGGACTGCTCAGGCCGCACAACCCGACCAGAAGGATAACAAGCCCCGGGCCGAATGCACGGCCAAACACATTGCCCATACGGTTGCTCATGCCCCTGCGATACTCCTTGGCTAACGGAACCCGGTTGCAGCAAAAAACGCGCCCGAGCGGTTCAGGTTTTCTGCGCCAGGCCGTCGCCCGCGAACGCCCCGGGCAGCAGATCCCGGGCCGCCGCCTCGATGGGGTCCCGGCCTCCGCGATCCATGATAACACGGACGTCCGGCGCAAGTTCTGCCAGCAACTGACGGCACGCCCCGCACGGCGAGCAGGTCCGGGCAGCCGAACAGGTCAGATACAGCCGCCGGGCTCCCCCGATCCCGTAGCTCGCCGCCGTGCCCAGCGCGTTCCGCTCGGCGCAGAGAATATTCCCCCAGTCCGGGTGCTCCACGTTCACGCCCGGCAGGAAGCGTCCGTCCTCGAACTCCAGCACGCACCCTACGGGAAACGCCGACTCCGGCACGTAGGCCCTCCGGGCTATCTCCCGGGCCACCTCGATGCCACTCGCAGGGCCGCCGATGAACGGAGATACACGCTCCGCAGGCGATGGGACGACGGGCGCCCCTTCCGCAACCGCTACGGCCTCCCCTGTACGCTCGAAACGCCCGTAGGGGGTATGGGCAAGATACAGCCCGTGCGCTTCCGTAAACGGTTCGCTCTGCACCACCGCGACGACCTCCGTATAGCCCAGCGCCACGGCCGTTGAGAAGGCGTTGACGACCGGCTCCACACGCAGCGAGTACGAGGCGCTTTCCACCCGCACCCCCGGGATCCATGTCCCGTCCGGCAGCACCAGGACGGCCGCCGCAGGCCGGCCCGAAAACGGAGCCGCCGAGGCCTTTGCCGCCCTCACGGCTTCGGCAAGGTATTTCTCAACCGACCTATCGGATGCCGTACGGCCCGGCTGTATGCCGTTTTGCCCCATCGTTTACCCCACGTATGAAATCCCTGCACGCCCCCGGAAGCGGGCGTCCTGCCCGGCCGGTTTCCCGGCGGTGCGGTTCATAATCCACTGCACCCCGCGAAGTTTCAGCCCATGCATCCGCATGGGGAGCACGGTGCGATTGATTGAAACAGGCGCGCGCCGTAGTTTGCACTGCCCGGCGCGAAACCAGATGCCGGGGTGGCGAAATGGTAGACGCAACGGACTTAAAATCCGTTGGTGGGCAACCACCGTGCGGGTTCGAGTCCCGCCCTCGGTACTGGAAAGCGGCCTTGATATGGTGTCAAGGCCGCTTTTTTGATGGGTGTAGGCTCAGATGTAGGCCGGGGTTACATCCGCCGCCGATAGGCGGTCGGCCAGGAGCCGGATCTTCCGGTCAGCTTCCTCCCGAACATCGCGGTCTCCAGTGCGGCCGCGTTGGTAGCCTACTCGTCCCAGTCGTAGGTCATGTACAGGTTGTCCTTGTGCATGGTGCAGTGGCCCCGGATGGCTTGCATCCAGTCGGGGTGGCGGGTATTCAGTCGGCGGGTCATCTCGTTCCAGGCTTTCTGCCAGTCGTCCAGGCTCTCGGCCTTGATGTACCAGTTGAAGTTGTACTCGTCGCCCCACATGTGGGAGAGCACCCCCCAGTCGAGGATGTGGCCTTCGGCTTTCATCTCGTTGAGGACCGGAGCGAAGAGGTCGTTCGTGACCTTGATCATCTCCCGGTCGCCCCCGTCGGGGCAGACGTTCTGGTTGAGCATCATGAACCGGACCTTCGGCTCGGGGGTCTGGGCCAGGGCCGGCGCGGCCACGAGGACGAGCAGGAGCGGAAGGAAGCGCATGGGGAAGCCTCTTGTGTTAAGAATTGGTGAAGCATAAGTATACGGCGTACCGGGGAGGGGTGCAAATCGGAGGCCGCAGCGTCTGCTTCTTCGGATACTCGCGGATTAGCCCTACCTTGTATGCGCAACCAACCAGCCTATCGAAATATGCCGTGCCGCTTCGTTTTATTCGTTCTTTTGCTTGTCGCGCCCGGCCTGTGGGCCGGCGTGCAGGCGCAGCCGCGCAACATCCTCGTGTTCATCGCCGACGACCACGGCCAGGATACCGGGGCGTACGGTAACCCGGTCGTGAAAACCCCGAACCTGGACCGGCTCGCGGCGGAGGGGACCCGGTTTACGGAGGCGTTCGCGACGACGGCCAGCTGCTCGGCCAGCCGGTCGGTAATCCTGACGGGGTTGCACAACCACCGCACGGGGCAGTACGGCCACGAGCATTCGTGGCACCACTTCCGCAGCTTCGACGACCTGAAATCCCTGCCGGTGTTGCTGGCCGGGGCCGGGTACCGGACGGGGCAGATCGGGAAGTACCACGTCGGGCCGGAGCCGGTATTTCACTTCGAGGAGTACATTGCCGGGGATAGCCGCAACGCCTACGAGATGGCCGAAAACGTCCGACCCTTCCTCGCCTCGGACGACCCCCGGCCGTTTTTCCTGTACATGGCTACCTCCGACCCGCACCGGGGAGGGGAGTTGGACGCCTCCCGGCCGTTCCCGGACCTCGTCGTGCGGCCGGACGCCTTCGGCAACCGGAAGCAGGGCTACGACCACATCACGCCGGTCGTGTACGACCCGGCGAAGGTCGTCGTGCCGGGATGGCTGCCGGATACCCCGGCCACCCGGGCGGAGATCGCGGAATATTATCAGGCGATATCCCGTATCGATCAGGGCTTCGGGCGGCTCGTCGAGATCCTGAAGGAAACCGGCCGGTACGACAACACGCTCATCATCTACATGTCCGACCACGGCATCGCCATGCCGGGGGCCAAGACGACGGTTTATGAACCCGGTATGCGCAGCCCGCTCCTCGTGCGCCATCCGGGGGCGAAGCGGCGCGGCCTCGTCTCGAACGCGATGATTTCCTGGACCGACATCACCCCGACCCTGCTGGACTGGGCAGGCGTAAAGCCGCCCGTTTACAAGAGCACCATCGACAACCCGGAGGTGCTGCGCCTGCTCGATGCGGCCTCGGAGTACGGGCTGCACGGGCGGAGTTTCCTGGGCATTCTGGAGCAGGAGCGCCCGCAGGGGTGGGACGAGGTGTATGCCTCGCACACGTTCCACGAAATCCAGATGTATTACCCGATGCGCGTCGTCCGGGACCGGCAGTACAAGCTCATCTGGAACATCGCCTCCGGGCTACCCTTCCCGTTTGCGTCGGACCTGTGGGCTTCGGCTACATGGCAGCAGGTGTGGCAGGGGGGCAAGGGGACGAAGTACGCCGAAACCGGGTCCGGGGAGGTCCGCCCGCTGCCGGAGGCCGCCATGTTCCGGGAGGGCCGCCCGGATGCGCTCTACGGGGTGCGGACCGTGCAGAGTTACATCATGCGGCCGCAGTTCGAGTTGTACGACATCGCGAAGGACCCCTGGGAGGCGCATAACCTCGCCTACGACCCGGCCTATGCGGAGGTGCTGGAGCGGTACCAGGCCCGGCTGCGGGATTTCCAGAGCCGCACCTCCGATCCGTGGGTGCTGAAGTGGGTGTACGAATAGGAGGGCCGGTACGTGGCCCTGTACGACGGGCGGTATTCGGTGTTTTTCACCGCCTTCGATACGAGCGGCTACGGCACAACCTGGGTCGGGCTACCCTTCGCCTGGCGGCCGAATGAGCGGCGCACCCCATCCAATAGCCGAACGCCACCGGCGTCGGACGGCAGGCCCTTCCGGCTGCCGGGACGTTCGGGCGGCAACCCCCTCCCCGCTTTGCCGACGTCACGTCGGCTACGGTACTCCCTCCCGCCAGGGGCGGGACAGGCTCTTGAGAAGGGGGAGAAATTTGGCTCGTCTCCATATTCAATGGCTCCTATGCTTATTTGAGGGTGGCCGCAGGGCGGGGAATGTTCGGGGTTGACACGGTAGCCGGCATGTACTACCTATTGGTCAAATGGTAAGGTAGACAGGCCATGAAAGGAGGCGGACGTCATGAAACGAAGAACATTTCTGGGTACGATAGCGGCGGGGGCCGGGCTGGCCGCCCTCGGAAGCCGGAGCGTGGCAGAGAAGCCCTCCGACCGGCTGCATCCGGCCGGACCCGAAGGGGCGCGTCTGGAGGGCGAGACGGGCGCGCGCATCCGGCGGGTTATCGAGAACCGGATCAAGCGGCAGGACCCTGACCGGCTGGTAGCGCCCTTCCGGGAGCGGGAAGAAAACCGGTGCTGGCAGACCGAGTTCTGGGGGAAGTGGTTCCTCTCGGCGGCGGCGGCGTACCGCTATACGGGCGATGCCGGGTTGAGGGAGGGCATGGAGCGATCGGTGCGCGGCCTGCTGGCTACGCAGACAGCCGACGGGTACATCGGCAACTACGCCGACGCCGACCGGCTGAAGTTCTGGGACGTCTGGGGCCGGAAATATACGCTGCTCGGGCTGCTGGCCTGGGTGGACCTCACCGGCGACCCTGAGGCGCTGGGGGCGGCCCGGCGCCTGGCCGACCTGACCATCCGGGAGGTGGGGCCCGGCGGGACGCCCATCGTGCGCACCGGCAACTTCCGGGGGATGCCGAGCAGCTCGATCCTGGAGCCGGTGGTCGGGTTGTACCGCCGGACAGGGGAGGAGCCGTATCTGGACTTCGCCCGGTACATCGTGAACGCGTGGTCGCGCCCGGATGGGCCGCAACTGGTCGAAAAGGCGCTGGCGGGAACGCCCGTGGCCGAGCGGTTCCCGATCTCCGCTCCGGGCCAGTGGTGGAGCTGGGATAACGGGCAGAAAGCCTACGAGATGATGGCCTGTTACGACGGGCTGCTGGACTTTTACCGGGTGGACCCTGAACCCCGGCATCTGGAGGCGGTGCTGGCCGCCTGGCAAAACATACTGGATACGGAAATCAACGTCGCGGGGTCGGGGGCTACCATGGAGTGCTGGTACGGAGGCCGGGCCAGGCAGGCGTTTCCAGCGAAGCACCCGATGGAAACGTGCGTCACGCAGACGTGGATGAAGTGGAACGCCAACCTGCTGCGGCTCACCGGGGAAGGGCGCTTCGCGGACGAGATCGAGCGCAGCCTGTACAACGCGCTATTCGCCGCCATGAAGCCCGACGGGACCGAGTTCGCGAAGTACACGGGGCTGGAAGGGTTCCGGAGCGCCGGACCGGAGCAATGCGGCATGGGGCTGCATTGCTGCACCGCCAACGGACCGCGCGGCATGTTGCTTCCGGCGGAGTGGGCGCTCGCGGTGAGCGAGGAAGGGCCGGTGGTGGTGCTCTACGGGCCGGGGGAGGCCTCGGTGGGGCTGCCCGGCGGGAACCGGGTGCGGATCGTGCAGGAGACGGACTACCCGCGCTCGGGCGATGTGACGCTCCGGGTGTACCCCGAGCGGCCGGAGCGGTTCGAGCTGGGCGTGCGGATACCTGCGTGGAGCCGGGAGAGCCGGATATCGGTGAACGACGAGGCGCCGGAGGCCGCCGGGAGCGGAACGATCCGGCGGATCGGCCGGGTCTGGAGTCCCGGCGACCGGGTGCGGCTGGCGCTGGATGTTCGCCCACGGGTGGTGTACGCACCGGGTTTCGTGGCCCCTGCGGCGGCCGTGGTGCGGGGGCCGGTCGTGCTGGCCCGCATCGGCAACCCGGACCGCATCGGCCAACCGAAGGTGAATGCGGAGGGAATCGTGGATCTCCAACCCGTGGAGCGGCCGGGGGCCTGGATGGGGTTCGAGGGTCCGCTCGGGGGCGGGCAGCACGACACCGAGGGCCGGGTGACCCTGTGCGACTTCGCTTCGGCGGGCGTTCCGTGGGGACCGGAAAACGCCTACCGGACATTCTGGCCGGCCCTGTTCAACCCGCAGGAAGCCCTGACACGAACCCCCTGACAGGCTGGGCGTCGGCTCGGGCCTGTGTACCGCTTTGCCGCCGACCCGGCGTCGGAAGGG
>CBDUBS010000197.1:0-6892 GCA_965365445.1 uncultured bacterium
GGTAGAAGTCGGGATTCGTTTTTGCATCGACCGTCTGGATGCGAGCCGAACCATCAACGTGCGTTATCGCGGGCAGATCGCTGCGGGGTACGTTCAGGCGGTCGAGCCCGAACAATGCCTCCTGCTCCGGCGACGGTGGAATCAAGCGTTCCTGCCGGAGGGGGGCTACCAGCAGCATATATGGCGATGCGGCATCCAGGTCGAAGTACTCCCCGGCATCTTCCGCCAGGCACGAAGGAGCAAACGGCCGGAACGACTCCCGGTACTTGATCTTCAGGTTCATGGTACGCTGCGTTTCGGGCCGCCGGGCATCGCCGAGAATGGACCGGGCGCCCAGCGCTCGCGGCCCGAACTCCATCCGGCCGTTGAACCACCCGACCACCTTTCCCTCGGCGACGGCCTGCGCCGCCTCGTCGATCGCCGTCTCCCTGCCGGGCTGGTGGAAGGGTATCTCCTGCGCCGTCAGCCATGCGGCAATGGCTTCTCCGGAAAAGGCGGGCCCGAGGTAGGAGCCTTTCTGACTGTCCGATCCCGGTCGTACGTCGCGCGGCTGCTTCAATACCTCATGCCAGATAAACAGGGCCGCGCCGAGCGCGCCTCCGGCATCACCGGCGGCCGGCTGAATCCATAGCCGGTCGAATATCCCTTCCCGGAGTATCTTGCCGTTGCCCACACAGTTCAGGGCCACACCTCCGGCAAGGCACAGGTTCCGCTCGCCCGTCTCCTTTCGCACGTGCCGGGCCATGCGGAGCATTACCTCCT
This sequence comes from uncultured bacterium, assembly GCA_965365445.1. Taxonomy (GTDB): domain Bacteria; phylum Bacteroidota; class Rhodothermia; order Rhodothermales; family DASSAV01; genus CBDUBS01. The sequence goes on from CBDUBS010000197.1 coordinate 763, forward strand.
CCGTAACGTCCTGCACCGACCGGGCGAGATCCATTTCCCGCTGTGTCAGCTCCGATTCCGGTCTCCGGGGCGGCCCGCCGAACAGGTCGTGGAACCGCTCGGAAGTCATGGTAAGTCCCTGGGCGTAGTTGAAATAGGACATATCCAGCCGGAACGAACCATCCTCCTTCAAATCCATCAGGTGGTCGCGGATGAGCGACGCGTACCGGGGCTCGCCGTACGGCGCGAGTCCCATAACCTTGTATTCGCCGGAATTGACCTTGAAACCGGTATAGTAGGTAAAGGCCGTATAAAGCAGCCCCAGCGAATGCGGGAACCGCAGCTCGTACCGCAGGTCCAGCCGGCTGCCCTCCCCGACGCCCCAGGAAGCCGTCGCCCATTCGCCCACGCCATCCATCGTAATCACCGCCGCCCGCTCGAAAGGGGAGGGGTAAAACGCCGAGGCGGCGTGCGACTGGTGGTGTTCCGGATAGTACAGATCCCCGTCGAACCCTACTTCGTCGGCTACTACATTCCCCATCCACAATTTCTCTTTCAACCAGAGCGGCATGGATTTCCAGAACGATGTAATCCCCTTCGGAGCAAAGGCGAGGTACGTTTCCAGAAGCCGTTCGAATTTCAGCCAGGGTTTATCGTAAAACGCTACGTGGCTCACCTCCTCCGGAGTAATACCTGCCTCTTGCAGGCAGTAACCGACAGCGTGCTTTGGGAAGCGATGGTCGTGCTTTTTTCGGGTGAAGCGTTCCTCCTGCGCCGCCGCCACGATTTCGCCGTCGCGCAGCAGGCACGCCGCCGAGTCGTGATAAAACGCCGATATGCCCAGGATGCAGGTTGCAGGCATTGGGTCGAACGTGCGGATACGAAAGGATGGGGCGCCGCGCCGGTGCGGCGACGGAAACAGGAAAATACGTCCGATCCGGCGGTTAAACCACCCGGATGACGGGGCGCACCCGCAGGGCTCCGACTCTTCATGCGCCTTCCATACGGGCAACCCCGATGCGCGGGCAGAAAAAAGGCGGCGACTCTGGGCGAAAGGTGGTATCTTGCCCGGCCCTGGTATGGATGTGATTATTCGGAGGTGATTTGCTCATGCCTACTGCCCTTACCATAGCCGGTAGCGACTCCGGTGGAGGAGCCGGAATCCAGGCGGATATCAAGTCCATGCAGGCGCACGGGGTGTTTGCCGCCTCCGTCGTTACGGCCGTAACGGCCCAGAACACCTTGGAGGTGGCCGGCGCATTCGACCTGCCGACGTCCTGGATAGAGGCCCAGCTGGCGGCCGTACTGGACGACATTTCTCTCGATGCCGTAAAGACGGGGATGCTTTCGTCGTCCGAAATCATCCGGACGGTGGCCGACGTGCTGAGCCGGCGAAATACGGCGCCCCTGGTCGTCGATCCGGTGATGATCTCGAAGAGTGGATATGCCCTGCTGAAGGAGGATGCCGTTTCCACGCTCAAGGAACGCCTGCTTCCGCTGGCTACGCTCGTTACGCCGAATGCGCATGAAGCGGCTCACCTCACCGGACTGGAAGTGCGCACCCAGACGGACGCACGCGAGGCGGCCCGGCTCATCGCGGCGTTCGGACCCCGGGCCGTACTCGTCAAAGGGGGGCATCTCGACGGCGAACCGGAGGCCACCGACGTCCTGTTCGACGGCTCACACTACTACACCTTTTCCGCTCCGCTTCTGGATACCCGGAACACCCACGGCACCGGCTGTACATACGCCTCCGCCATTACCGCCAACCTGGCGAGGGGGTTCAGCCTGAGGGCATCCATCGCACGGGCCAAGCGGTACGTAACCGAAGCCATACGCCACGGGCTGAATATCGGCGGGGGGCACGGCCCGACGAATCATTTCTACTTCCTCAAGGGTTCGGGGCTGTTTCCGGCCGACGACGAGTGACGATTACTCGTTTAACGCACACTTCACTTGAAACAATCCTCCCGACTTCCTACTTTAACCAACTCCATTTCAAGCGCCCGTAGCTCAGCTGGATAGAGCGTCTGACTACGGATCAGAAGGTCGGGTGTTCGAATCATCCCGGGCGCGCGTTGAAGCCCCTGGCCCACAGCCAGGGGCTTTTTTCGTAGATACATAGGCCGATCAATGTGCCGCCCGAAAAAGTCAGGGGCGCCTCATTTTTCGCCCGGTGTTCGAAGATGCGGTGAATTGGAGCCGCGATTATAGTATGGCATGGCCCGGAATCGTACTCATATAGGGCACGATACGTTCATTAAATGAGCAACGGACCATGAGAGTACGGAAAGGGTATTCGCCAAACATTCCGGTTCTTGCATGCGTCCTCTTGTTGTTCGGGTTGCCTGTCTGGAATCCGGTAGGGGCACAAACAGGCGCCACCCCGTGGCCGAGAGCCGGCTACGATCTCAAGAATACGGGTAGGACTTCCACGAAAGGATCAGCTACCCAGGAGTTGCGATGGAAAATGGATATCAAGGAGATCATCCATACGCCCCCGGCCATCGACAGCGACGGAACGATTTACTTCGGGTGCAACGAAGGTACGTTTTACGCACTCAAACCGGACGGCTCCGTCAAGTGGAAGTACAAAACCGATAAAGAGGTTCGTGGGGCGGCCACGATCGGGGCGGACGGCGCCATCTATTTCGGCTCCAACGATACGTATTTCTACGCGCTGAACCCGGACGGCAGCCTGAAATGGAAGTTCAAGACGGAAGGGGAAGTGACGTCTCCCGCCCTTATTACGCCTGACGGGAATATCTACTTCGGCTCGTTCGACGATAACCTGTACGCGCTTAACCCGTCGGGGCAACTCAGGTGGAAGTATAACGCGGGTGGAAATATCATATGGGCCCCGTCGGCCGACGATAACGGGACGGTCTATTTTCCGGGAGGTATGTCCAACAATGTCTATGCCGTCAATAAGGACGGCACGTTAAAGTGGAAGAGTGATCTCGGTGAATCTACGTATTCGGCCATAAGCATCGGGCCGGACGGCACTGCGTATGCAGGTGGAAAAACGGCCATGTATGCACTCGACCGTTCCGGTGTGCAGAAGTGGAAGGTGTCAACCAAGGGGTGGGTATATACTACACCAAGCATCGGCGCGGACGGCAGCATCTATTTTGCGAGCGCTGATATCGGCACGGGCAGCACCGAGACCGGACAGCTCTATGCCTGCGCCCCCAACGGCAGCGTCAAGTGGACCAATGCCTTTACGGAGCCGGTCTACGCACCGATTACCATCGACGGTAACGGCACGCTGTATGTGGGGCTGTTTGGAACGACGAACAAGCCGGAAAAGAAACGTGCGCTCATGGCATTCAACCCTGATGGGGTCAAGAAGTGGGAAGTCGAAGTGCCTGAGTGGGTGTACACGGCCGTATCTATCGGGAAAGACGGCGTAATGTACTTCGGTACGGGGTACGGCAGCGGGGGACAGGGCGGCCTGTACGCCATTGGTAAACCAGATGCCTCCGGTACGGCCGTCGAGGACCGGGATCTTCCGCTCGTCTATTCGCTCGAAAACTACCCGAATCCGTTCAATCCGGCTACGACCATCCGGTACAGCATTCCACAGACCGGAAGGGTGCGCATCGAGGTATTCGACGGCCTCGGACGCCGGGTAGCCGTACCGTTGGATGGCATAAAAGAGGCCGGAACGCATTCGACCCTGTTCGACGCCTCAGGACTTCCGAGCGGTGTATACTACGCTCGTATCGAAGCGGAGGGGCGCGCCGCAACGCACGTGATGACGCTGCAAAAGTAAAATCGCGACACACCGGTCGGGGGGCGACGGCCCCCCGGCTTTGCGCCTAAGCGAGCATGAAACCGTGCTTGCCAATCGGGAGGTGGCGAATACGCTTCCCGGTGACGGCAAAGACAGCGTTGCAAACGGCGGGAATGACGGGCGGCAGAGCCGGTTCTCCGAGCCCGGTCGGAGGGTTATCGGATTGCAGGAAATGCACCTCGATTTCCGGCGGAGCCTGCCGTATGCGCAGGGGCGAAAACTCCAGCAAGGTGCTCTGGTTTACACGGCCGCCTTCGATGGTGATTTCCGCCTCTCCCAGATGGCTGATTCCGTCGATGATAGAGCCCTGCACCTGTTGTATGGCTCCGCTCGGATTGACGATAGGGGCGCCCACGTCACCGGCTGCCCATACCTTGTTGATCCGCACCCGGTAACCGGCTTCTACCCGTACCTCGGCCACTTCCGCGAAATACCCGGCGTGGCAGTAATAGGCGGCTACGCCCAGCGCCGTATCCTTAGCAAGGGTGCGCCTGCCCCAGCCGGATTTTTCGGCGACCAGATCGAGCACGCCCAGCATACGCTCCGGCTTGAATCCGGACCGCTGGCCCTCCGACAGGGGGAGAGGGGTGTTCTGAAGCAACGATCGCTGGAATTGCAGCGGGTCCCTGCCGGCGGCGTGGGCCAGCTCGTCCAGGAAGGACTGCATGACGAAAGCCAGGCCGTTGCTTGCCGGCGCCCTGAGGTAACCCGTAGGGACGTTAAGCCCCATGAACGACGTCTGGAGGCGGTAGTGCGGTACGAACCGCATGGGAAACTCGTCGCCGTGGATGTTGGCCGCCCGGGCATACCGGCCGTTTTCGCCGAATGTGACGAAATGGTTGTGCCATGCAACCACGTTGCCTTCTTCATCCACGCCCCCCGCCAGGGCGTGATACCCGGCCGGGCGGTAGAAATCATGTTGCAGATCGTCGGCTCGGGAGTAGAGCACTTTGACGGGAGCGCCGGCTTCCCGGGCAATCCACGCCGCTTCCACCATGTAATCGTTCATCAAACGCCTTCCAAAACCCCCGCCCATCGCCGTCAGATGAACGGTGACGTGCTCCGGCGGGATGCCGAGTGTTTCGGCTACGAGGCGGCGCCCCGGCTCGGGCGACTGGCTGGGCGCCCAGAGCTCCACCCGTCCGTCCTGAAAGCGGGCGGTACAGGTCTGGGGTTCCATGGTGGCATGTGCGAGAAACGGATACGAGTACTTCGCCTCGACGGTTTTATGAGCGGTGCGGAGCGCCGCGTCCACATCCCCGTCGGCGCGCAACGTGCTGTGCGGAGCCTCACCAAACAGGGCGTCGGCGGTCCGGGCAAAAGCGGCCGAGCTTTCGCTCGCTCCTGCTCCTTCGTCCCAATCGACCTCCAGGCGTTCTCTGGCCTTTTCGGCGTGCCACCAGGTATCCGCTACAATGGCTACACCACCCACCAGCGCGTCCAGGCGGTCGCCGCCCTCGATAATGAATGCCTGCCGTACGCCGGGCTGTCTGCGGACTGCGTCCAGGTTGGCCGCACGGACTTTGCCTCCGAATACCGGGCATTTCACGAATACGGCCGCAAGCATACCAGGTAAGCGGACGTCGGCGGCGTACACCAGCTTTCCGGTAACGATGGCCGGATTGTCTACGGCCGGCGTGGGCCGCCCGATGATCCGGTAGTCGACGGGGTTCTTCAAGGGCAGGGTTTGCGGATCGGGAGGAGTTTGCCCGGCGGCCCGGTCCGCGAGCTCACCGTACCCCAGCGAACGCCCGGTGGGGGCATGGATAACCATACCGGGCCGCGTGGAACAAGCGGCCGCATCGACCCCCCAGGTTGCCGCCGCAGCGGCGATCAGCATGTGCCGGGCCGCCGCCCCTGTGCGACGCATGGGCTCCCAGTTGCGCGGCGTGGCCGTACTTCCTCCGGCCACCTGCGGGCCATAGGCGGCCTCGTTGAGATCGCCCTGTTCGATCCGGACCTGATCCCACTCCACGTCGAGTTCCTCGGCAATCATCATGGGCAGGGAGGTTTTGACGCCCTGCCCGATCTCGGGGTTTTTCCCTATGATCGTGACGATGCCGTCCGGCGCGATCCGGATGAAATGCCCGAGCATCGGTTCCATCTCAGGAATCGCCGCAGGCAGCGCCTTTGCGTCGCGCACAAGGGTTTCCGGCGCATGGTAGAATCCCAACAGCATACCGCCCCCGGCGAGAGCCGTAGCGCGCAGAAAAGATCGGCGGTTGAAGCGATTCGTTTCCATGAGGTTACTCCGGTATGGCGGATCCGAAAGCGGGGGAGCGATACGATTCGGCGGCGCGGCGTACGGCCTGGCGAATCCGGAGATACGTTCCGCAACGGCAGAGCGCGTGATCC
>CBDUBS010000198.1:0-6825 GCA_965365445.1 uncultured bacterium
TATGGCGGGCTGCCTGCCGGGCGGACAACGCTCATCTGCGGAGGGCCCGGCTGCGGCAAGACGCTCATGGGGCTCGAATTCCTCATTCGGGGGGCCGAGCAGTTCGGAGAGCCGGGCGTGTACGTGGCGTTCGAGGAAACGGCCGAGGAACTGGAGCAGAATGCCGCCTCGCTCGGATTCGACCTCGGGCAGCTCGTCGAGAGCGGGAAGCTGGTGGTGGACCACATCCGCATCGTACGGAGCGAGATCGAGGAAACCGGCGAGTACGACCTGGAAGGGTTGTTTTTGCGATTGGGCTACGCCATTGACGGCATCGGGGCGCGGCGCATCGTGCTGGATACACTCGAAGCGCTCTTCTCCGGGCTGCCGAACGAAACCATCCTCCGGGCCGAGTTGCGCCGCCTGTTCCGGTGGCTCAAGGACCGGGGCCTTACGACGGTGGTTACCGCCGAGCGCGGCCAGGGCGCCCTTACCCGGCACGCGCTGGAAGAATACGTTTCCGATTGCGTGCTGATGCTCGATAACCGGGTGCGCGACCAGATCTCCACCCGCCGGTTACGCATCATCAAATACCGGGGCTCCGCCCACGGAACGAACGAATATCCGTTCCTGATCGGGCAGGACGGCATCGCCGTGCTGCCCATTACCTCCCTCGGGCTGAAACACGAGGTTTCCCGGGAGTTCGTGCCGACGGGTGTGGCGGGGCTGGACGACATGCTCGCCGGGAAGGGTTTTTACCGGGGAGCCAGCGTGCTCATAACCGGCACCGCAGGCACCGGAAAGACGAGCCTCGGCGCTTCGTTCGCCCGCTCGGTGTGCAGCATGGGCGAGCGGTGCCTCATCCTGGCTTACGAGGAGTCGCCCGACCAGATCATCCGGAACATGGGGTCCATCGGGATCGACTTCCGGCCCTACCTCGAAAGCGGCCTGCTGAACATCGAATCGACCCGGTCCACGACGAGCGGTCTGGAAGGGCATCTGGTTGCCATCCACAAGCTCATCGATACCCTCGAACCGCACGCCGTCATCTTCGACCCCATATCCAGCCTGCTGGCTATCGGCGACGAGCACGAAATCCAGTCCATGCTCACCCGGCTGGTGGATATCCTCAAGGAGCGGCAGATCACCTCCGTGTTCACGAGCCTCACCGATACGCCGTACCCCATCGAAAACAGCCAGGTAGGCATCTCGTCGCTCATGGATACCTGGATACTTCTGAAAATGTTAGAAAGCGAGGGCGAGCGCAACCGGACGGTATACGTCCTGAAGGCGAGGGGGATGGACCACTCCAACCAGATACGGGAGATGAGGATGTCGTCGGAGGGCATCGAGATCGTCGAGGCGTCGCTCGGGTTGAACGGGGTGCTTACGGGGACGGCCCGCGCCCTGCAGGATCGCAGGGATCAGGCGGCCTCCGAAGCCAGGAGGCAGCAAACCCTGAGAAGGAAACGCGATCTGGAGCGCAAAAAAACCATCATGGAGGCGAAAATAGCCGCTCTGAAAGCGCAATTCGAAGCAGAAGAAGAGGAGCTTACGGAAGTCATCGCAGAGGAAGAATACAGGGAAGTGTTTCTGGAGGACACCCGGCTCCTCATGGCGGAAATGCGACACAGCAGGGATGCCTCCCGATAACCGAATACGCACCGAACTCAGGAACACCAGGAGAAAACCCATGCCGGATCATTCGTTTCTTCCGCTCGACGGAGAATCATCTGCCATGCCGAACGACGAACCCGCCTTATGGGAGCTCCGGCTGTACATTGCCGGCCACACCCCCAAAAGCTCCGCCGCCCTGGCCAACCTGAAACGGATCTGCGAACGGCACGTCCCCGGGCAGTACCGCATCGAAATCATCGACCTGATGGAAAACCCGAGGCTGGCCCAGCGCGACCAGATACTCGCCATCCCCACGCTCGTGCGCAGGCTGCCCGAACCGATGCGCAAAATCATCGGCGACCTCTCCAATACCGAGCGCGTGCTGATCGGGCTGGATATCGTGCCCGTAAGCCAGTCGCGGGCGGAGTAATGCAGGCCCGCTCCTTCGCACTTCTCCTCAACCGGCGGAGTCTCCCCAATCCCTATCCGACCAGAGTTCAGGTATGCCAGATCACGATCCCGAGGCCCTCTCCCCGGACGAGCGCGCATTGGCGTCCCTGCGCCGGGAAGTAGAGGAGTTAAAGCAAAGGCTCGACGAGTCGGAAGCAGTCATCTCGGCGTTGCGTGCGGGCGCCGTGGATGCGGTGGTTATCGGGGAAGCGAACGAGGTGCGCGTCTACAACCTGGTCAGCACCGACCAGCCGTACCGGGTTCTCGTCGAGTCCATCCAGGAAGGAGCCGTTACCCTCTCCCACGACGGCGCTATCCTGTACTGCAACCCCTCCTTCCAGCGAATCGTCCGGGCGCAGGGGCAATCGTTAGCCGGAACGTCCTTCTTCAACTTTTTGCCTCCGAAGCAACGGGCGGCGTTCGCCGACCTGATGAGCCGGGGAGAGCCGTTCAAGGCGGAATACGAGCTGCACGTCGGCGATGAGGAGCGGGTTTCCGTGTACCTGTCTTGCAGCGCGGCCGACCTCGTCGGCGACTCCGGTATGTGCGCCGTCGTGACGGACCTGACCGAACGGAAAAAGCTCGAAGAAATCACCGCGTCCGACCGGCTCACCCGCTCCATCCTCGACCAGGCCGCCGAAGCCATCATCGTGTGCGACGCCGACGGGCGCATCATCCACGCGGGCCGGCAGGCCGATGCCCTGTGCGGGTTTTCCCCGCTGTGGCTGAACATCCGGGACGTGTTCGCCATCCCCCAACACGGCAACCTGGAAGGCCGCCACGCCGAGCTGGATTACAGGCGGTACGACGGCAATACCTACCACCTTACCCTCAGTTCGGCCCAGCTGCTCGACGATGACGAGCGGCTGATCGGCTACGTACACATCCTGGCCGACTCCACGGAGCGCCGTATCGCCGAGGACGCCCTGTACGAAAGCGAGCGGCGGCTGCGGGATCTGAACGAAACCCTGGAACAGCGGGTAGCCGCCCGCACCGACGAACTCAGGCTGGTCAACCTGTCGCTGCTGCACAAAAACCGGGAGCTTCAGGAGTTTGCGTACGTGGCGTCGCACGACCTCCAGGAACCGCTGCGGAAGATCGCCACGTTCACCGACCTCATCGGCCACGATTTCGGGAGCAGCCTGCCGCCGGAAGCCGCCCAGTACCTGGACCGCATCCAGCGGGCCACCCTGCGGATGTCCACACTGCTTCAGGACCTGCTGCTGTTTTCCCGCGTAGCCACGCACGGCAAGCCCTTCGAGCGCATCGCGCTCGGCGACGCCGTCGTGGAATCCATGCTCGACCTCGACATGGCCGTTCAGCAGGCCGAGGCGGTCGTTGAAATCGATGACTTGCCGTACGTGTTTGCCGATCCGCTGCAAATGCGCCTGCTGTTCCAGAACCTCATCGGCAACGCCCTGAAGTTCCGCAGCCCGGGCGCCGCTCCCCACATACACGTACAGGTAGGCGAAGGGGATCTGCCCGCGCCGGGCACGCTGCCGGACGAAGCCTTCTGCCGCATCGACATATCGGATAACGGCATCGGGTTCGACGAAAAATACCTCGACCGCATTTTCTCGCCGTTCCAGCGGCTCCACGGGCGCAGCAACTATCCCGGCACCGGCATGGGGCTGGCCATCTGCCGCCGCATAGCCGAACGGCACCAGGGAGCCATCACGGCCCGAAGCACGCCGGGCGGGGGGTCCGTTTTTTCCGTATGGCTGCCGGTGCAACCCGTCGAGAACGGGGCGTATACGGCGGAAAGCCACGACGAGGACTGACGGCCCCCCGGAGCAGGATAGGCTCCCGCAAAGCGGTACAGGCTCGATGCGAGATCTCGTAAGGGTTTCATCATGGCCTTGTGAGGTCCCGGCTGCCGCCGTCGGTAGACGGCGGAGGGGCCGGAGTGACGCGAACGGAGCGGACGCGGATAACCCGCTACGGCCGGGCGGCGCCCTCCGGCAGGATGACCGTAAATGTAGCCCCCTGATCGGGCTGGGCGTCGGCCGTGATTTCCCCTCCGTGCCGCTCCGCGATGCGGCGGCATATCGCCAGCCCGATGCCGGTGCCGGCGTACCGGGTGCGGTTGTGCAACCGCTGGAACGGCTCGAAGATGCGCTCCGCGTATTGCGCGTCGAAGCCGATCCCCTCATCCCGCACGCTGATGCGCTGCCGGCCCTCCTCCTCCGACGCCTCGATAGCGACTACCGGCGGCCGGCCGGGGCGGTGAAACTTCAGGGCGTTGCCGATGAGGTTCTGGAACAACTGCCGCATCTGCAACCCGTCCGCTTCCACCGTGGGCAGCTCGCCTACCTCGATGGTCGCCCCGGTTTCCACGATGCGGGATTCCAGGTCGGAGAGGACTTCCGCCACGACGACGCCTAGATCGACCGGCCCGAGAGGCTGTTTCCTGGTGGTCAGCCGGGAGTACGCCAGCAGATCCCGGATGAGGATCTGCATACGGTCGGCGGCCCCCCGGATGCGTTCGAGGTATTCCCGGCCGTCCGGTCCGATGCGGTCGGCGTATTCCGACTCAACCAGCTCACTGTAGGCCAGCACCTTGCGCAGGGGCTCCTGCAAATCGTGGCTGGCGATGTAGGCAAACTGTTCCAGGTCGCGGTTCGACCGGGCCAGCTCCTGCGCCTGCCGCCGTTCGGTGATGTCGGTGTGGGTGCCGATCCACTCCCGGATGGAGCCGTCGTCGTCGTGGACGGGTACGGCGCGGGCCACCATGTACCGGTATTCGCCGTCGTGGCGACGGATACGGTGCTCTACCTCGTATGTGGTCTCGGCGTGGAGCGCCGCCGACCAGGCCCGGTGTGTCATCTCCCGATCTTCCGGATGGACGGCCTCGATCCATCCGCCCTCGGCGGCGGCCTCGGACGATTGGCCGGTGAATCGGCTCCAGCCGGGCTGCTCGCCCTTCAACTCGCCGTCGGGGGAGGTCGTCCAGACGATGGAGGTGGTGGCCTCCACCAGCGAGCGAAAGCGTTCCTCGCTCTCGCGGATGGCCCGGAGCCGGCGGTCGCGCTCGACGGCGATGCCGGTAAGCCGACCCGCCCGGTCCAGCAGAAAAAGCTCTTCGGAGGTGGGCGGACCGTCCTTCGGGCTGAAAAGCTTGAAGGAACCCAGGATTTCGCCGTCGGAGCCGCGCACCGGATGCGACCACGGATCGCGGGCCTCGTCGCCTTGCGCGGCGGCTTCTACGGTGGGGTCGAACAGCGAGGAGGACGTCAGCCGGCTCACGTCGAGCGTGGGCGCCACCAGAAAGTGCGGCTCCCGGCTGACGGGGTCGAGCAGGACGACGGCTCCCTGCGCCCCCGGCGACCGGTCCTCGACGGCGCGGATGAGCCGTTCGAGCGTCGTGTGCAACGCCGTCCCCTGGACCACCATCTCCAGGAAGCGGGTCTGCTCCACCTGGAACCGCTCCTCCAGCACGCGCTGTGTGGCGTCGGTGAAGTACACGCTCAACCCGCCCTCGAAGGGGTAGGCCCGCACGTCGAACCACGTATCGAGCGGCGGATAAAACTCGGTAAAAAAGTAGGTTTCGCCCGTTTCCATCGCGGCCTGGTAGCTCCGGTAAAACGTCGAGCCTACGGCCTCGGGGAACTCGTCCCAGATCACCCTGTCCAGCAACTCCTCCCGCGAGCGCCGAAGCAGCCACTCGGCGTTGGCGTTGACGTAGGTAAAACACCACTGCGAGTCCAGGGCGAAAAAGGCGTCCGAAATGGACTCCAGGATTTCCCTGGCCTCTACGGGGGATGATCCGTCCTTCCGATTCATAACCTGTCTGATTCCTTGGAGCGAGACGGCAGGGTCGCCCTTGCGGCCCCTTGCTGCAACGAACCGTGCAGTATAGGGAACGCAGCCGTTTGCAAGGATCACGAGATCGTTACGAGGCGGTTACGAGAAGCAGGGTGCATTACGGCCCCTTACGAAAGCGCACATCGAGGGCGGCGGCTCCCCGGCCCCGCTCGAACACCCGGAGCGGGTTGACCTCCAACTCCGACAGGGCCGGGAAGTCCTCCGCCAGCCGTTCCAGCCCCAGCAGCACGTCGCGGACGGCGTCCTGATCGGCCGGGGGCAGGTTCCGGTAGCCGTTCAGCTTGCGGCCCGCCCAGGTGGAACGCAGCAGGTGATCCAGGCAGGCCCGGTCCAGCGGAGCCAGGGCAAACGCGACGTCGTGCAGCCCCTCCACCTCCACACCCCCCGAGCCGAACATCAGCAGGGGGCCGAACTGCGGGTCGCGCACCACTCCCACGATCACATCCTGACCCTCCGGCGCCATCGGCTGCACCCAGACGCCCTCGGGGGCGGCCTCGGGGAAGCGCCGGGATAGCCGCTCTGCGATGCGTGCGCAGGCGCTCCGCACCGACTCGTCATCCCCCACGTTCAACTCGACGCCGCCGGCCTCGCTCTTGTGCGGCACGTCCCGCGAGAGCAATTTCACGGCGACGGGGTACCCCATCCGCCGGGCGGCCCGGACGGCCTCCTCCACCCCGTTCGCGGCCTCACCGGTCGCCGGCAACCCGTAGCAACGGGCTATTTCCGCCGCCGTCCCTGCGGGGAGAAAGCCCGGCTTCGCGTCGCGCAGCAGCCGCTCCGCTTTCGCCCGATCTCCCTGCACCGAAGGCAGAGGGGAGCCGGGCCGCTCCCGGAAACCGCGCCGGTACAGCACCGAGAGGGCCGCCGCCGCGTCTTCCGGGAACCGGAACCAGGGGATTTCGGCGGCGGACAGGTACGCCCGCGCCTCCGTAACGAGCCGCTCCCCCATCGGTA
>CBDUBS010000199.1:0-6752 GCA_965365445.1 uncultured bacterium
GGTTCGCCGAACGTGACTTCAAAATCCGGCTCGATGCCGCGGCCATCGAGGACCGGGCGCTTGTGCGCTGTCAGGAACTGTTTGCGCACCGAATCAGGTACGGCCGACGGCGATCCGTCGTGGCCGCCGTAGTCGATAGCCTGGATGCTGCGCCCGCTCGGGGTGTAGTATCTGGAGGTGGTCAGCTTGAGCGACGTGTTGAACGGCAGCGGTTTGATGATCTGGACCAGCCCTTTGCCGAAGGTCGTCGTGCCGACGATCACGCCCCGGTCGAGGTCCTGTATGGCGCCCGCTACGATCTCGCTGGCCGAGGCGCTGAATTCGTTTACCAGAATGGCCAGCGGCACGTCCGGAGCCATCGGCGGCGACTGGCTCCGGTAGGTGTGCTCCGTCTGGGGAAGGCGTCCCTGCGTGGATACGATCACCGATCCCTGCGGAACGAACAACTGCGTAATGTTGACCGCCGCCTCGAGCAGGCCGCCCGGGTTGTCGCGCAGGTCGATGATGAGCCCGTTGAGGCGGTCGGTTTGCTGGAGTTTTTGCAGGGCCCGGTGTACTTCCGAGTCGGCTTCGCGGGCAAACCGTTCCAGTTTGATGTAGCCGATTCCGGAGGCCGTATCGTCGTCCACGAAACCGTAATAGCTCACATTTTTCACCTGCACCTCCTCCCGGGTCAGGAGGAAGGAGAGCGGCTCCGGTACGCCCTCGCGCGTCACGACGATCTCGACGGCCGTACCGGGTTCCCCTTTCATCAGGTTGCGCACGTCCGAGAGCGACATGCCCGGGGTGGCCTTGCCGCTGATGTGGGTAATGACGTCGCCCGCGCGCACCCCCTGTTTGTACCCGCTGGCCCCTTCGATCGGGGAAATGACCGTCACTTTGCCGTCGCGCAGGCCGATGTTCAGGCCGACGCCCCCGTACTTCCCTTTGGTGATGATGTCGATGTCGGCGTTATCGGCCTCGTCGATGAAGGAGGTATATGGGTCGAGGTCGTGCAGCATGGCGTCGATGCCGGAGCGGAGCAGCTTCTCCGGGTCGAGCGGGTCCACATACCCCCCGACGAGCTCCTCATAGATGGCGCCGAGGATCTGAAAGTTCTTTCGTAGGGCAAAGAAGTCGTCGTCCCGGGGGGCAAAAAAGCCGGTCGCGAACCCCAGCAGAAGGACTACCGGAAGGATGAGGTACAGTAGGCGGGAAGGTCTTTTCATGGTGTTACACAGGCTTCCGGGCCGGAGCAGTGGGCGGCGCGGGTTCACTCCAGCGCCGCTTTCAATTCGCGGGCTCGCTTGCGCTCCACGTAGGCGGCCAGATGGATGGAGATTTCATACAGCAGCAGCATCGGGATGGCTACCAGGGTCTGCGAGATCGGATCGGGCGGGGTCAGGATGGCCGCCAGCACCAGGATGACGATGAGGGCGTATTTGCGGTACTTGCGCAGCATGTCCCCCGTCACGATACCGAGTTTGGCCAGGAAATAAAGGATGACCGGCAGCTCGAACAGCAACCCCGCGCTGAGCGCCCACAGCACGATCATATTGAAATACTTCGTGATGTCGAACTCGTTGTTGATCTGGGGCGAGATCTGGTAGCCGGCAAAAAATTGCAGCGCCAGCGGAGTGATGACCAGGTAGCCGAACAGGATGCCGGTGACGAAAAACATCGTGGCGAAAAGCGAGGCGAAGCGCATCCCCTTCTTTTCGTGAGGATACAACCCCGGCTCGATGAACTTCCAGATGAAGAATACGAGCACTGGCGAGCCGATGACGAGCCCGACGGCTACCACGGTTCCGATGTGCGCAAAGAACTGGCCCGTGATGGTCCGGTTTTGCAGGTAGATTTCCCGGGCCTCCAGCCCGAAGAAATCGTACATAAAGAAGTTGGCTTTGGCCGGGCCCATCAGGATCACGTCGATGATCCAGGTGCTGAAGAAGCTGCAGACGATGGTGATGACGAACAGGCTGACCAGTCCTTTTATGATGCTCCACCGAAGGTCCTCGAGGTGTTCGAGGAACGTCATCTCCGGAAGCTCCGGGAGCGGTTCGGGGGGGAGGTGGGATACGGAGCCGTCTCCCTGAGATTCGGCCGGCAATTGCTTCGTTCCGGCATTCCGCGGTTTTAACAGCCTCATATCAGGTCGTCACGTTCATCAGGCAAAGGTGAAACAAGGTTATCTAATCGAGTCTGAGCTGCTTCGCCCGCTATCCCGGAGGTTGAGGTCGAGCAGGGCATCGACCCACAATCCGTCGGCTTCGACCCGGGCCCGCCCGCCGCTCCAGGTGAAATTGAAAAGGGTTATCAGGCCGACGACATTGAATCCATCGCTGCGGAGCAGCGAAACGGCCCGCGCCGCGCTGCGCCCGCTGTTGAGGATATCGTCCAGCAGGACGATGGGGCGGCTGCGATCCAGAGGGCCCTCAACCAGGCGGCGCCTGCCGTGGGGTTTGCGCTGCTCGCGGACGAACCCGCCCTTGAATGAAGGGTGCGACGAGGCGGAAAGCACGGCGCAAACCATCGAGTACGCTCCGAACCCGTAGCCCGCCACCTGAAACACCCCTTTGCTTCGCAACCGCTCCGCCAGCACCTGGCTCACCTCGTTGAACAGCCGCCCGTCGAGCATCGGCATACGCGTATCGAGCAGCCACCCGATGGGTTGGCCGCGCGGGTCGGTGATGAGCTCCTGCTCGCGCCGAATCAGGGACTGCTCGTACAAACGGCGGCCCAGTTCCACGATGTCGGCATACGTCGAGGGGCTGAAGGTACTGCTGGCCATGCGCGAAACGTATCCTCCGGCGTTCCAATGTTTTCCGCTACTCCACACCCGGCGGTGGTTATGCAGCATTCTAACAGGTGAACGAGCCGTATGTTTTTATATTTTATCGTTCCTCCCCCGGCGGCGTCTCGATTCAAGGAATCTTCTTTGCAAAATCAACCCGACCCCAGGCAATCCGTTCCGGGTCACGCCGTCACGAAATCATACAACGGGTAACGTCGGCACAATTCCCGTACCTCTTTATGTACGTTCTCTTTTATGGATTCGTCGGCCGGGTGGCTCAGTACCTGATCGATGAGCGCCACCACGCGCCGGAACTCCTCTTCACCGAACCCGCGCGTCGTCATGGCCGGCGTGCCGATACGGATTCCGCTGGTGACGAACGGGCTTTTGTCGTCGAACGGCACCATGTTTTTGTTCACCGTGATGTCCGCGCCTTGCAGGAGGTTTTCGGCTTCCTTGCCGGTAAGCCCTTTGTTGCGCAGGTCGATGAGCACGAGGTGGTTATCCGTGCCGCCGGAGACCAGCGTGTAACCGCGCTCCAGGAAGGCGGCGCTCATGGCCTGCGCGTTCCGAAGCACCTGCCGGCCGTACTCCCGGAAAGAAGGCTGGAGGGCTTCCCCGAACGCCACGGCCTTGGCGGCGATGACGTGCATCAACGGCCCCCCCTGCGATCCGGGGAATACGGCGCTGTCGAATAACTCGCTCATCATCTTCGTTCGGCCCGATTTGGGCGCCTGCATCCCGAAGGGGTTCTCGTAGTCCTGTCCGAGTAGCAACATACCCCCCCGGGGGCCCCGAAGCGTCTTGTGCGTCGTCGTGGAGACGATGTGCGCATACGGCAGCGGGTTGTTGAGCAGGCCCGCCGCAATGAGCCCGGCCGTGTGCGCCATATCCATCCACAGGAATGCCCCTACTTCGTCTGCGATTTCCCGAAAACCCGCGTAGTCGAAATCCCGGGCGTAGGCGCTCGCTCCGATGGAGAGGAGCCGCGGCCGCACCTTCCGGGCCGTATCCCGCACCCGGTCCATGTCGATGCGGCCCGCGAGAGGTCCCTCTTTTTCCACCCCGTAGAATTCCGCGTTATAGAGGATTCCGGAAAAGTTGACCGGACTCCCGTGCGTCAGGTGGCCGCCATGGGCCAGATCGAGCCCGAGCAGGGTATCGCCCGGCTGGAGCAGGGTCAGGTACACGGCGGCGTTTGCCGAGGCGCCGGAATGTGGTTGCACGTTGACCCAGTCGCATCCGAATAACCGGCGTGCCCGCTCCCGGGCCATTTCTTCAACCACATCCACGAACCGGCAGCCGCCGTAATATCGCTTGCCGGGCAGCCCTTCGGCATATTTGTTGGTCAGCGGCGTGCCCATCGCCTCCAGCACAGCCCGAGACACGAAGTTCTCGGAGGCGATGAGCTCCAGGCCGTCGTTCTGTCGCTCGACTTCATCCTGGACGGCCTTGAATACGGCAGGGTCCTGTATCTGTAGCTCCGGCATGGTTTTTCTGAATAGTCCTATCGGTAAAAAGGGAAGCCCGTCTCGAGGTCGGGCCGAAATAATTAAGGTACGGAAGAACGGCGACTCGATCTATTCGTGCCCGGCGTCCTTCTCCATGGATTCCGGTCGGTCTATTTCGAGGAAGCGCCCGCCGATGCCCACGAATCGCCACTCTTCCCCGGCCTCATCGGGTCCATCCAGATCGACGGTGTACGTACTGAACAGGCCGTAGGTGTTCCGGGTTGTAACCCGGTCTACAAACGTGCCGGCCAGTGACGAACCGATGCTCGACAAAGCCCTGCCGAAGGCCGAGTCGCCCGTTTCGTTTAACAACAACTGCTCGCTTCGTGACTCTACGAACACTTTGAAATCGTCCATCGACGGATTGAGCAGCACAAGCGCGAGGGCGGCAAGGACGGCAACGGCCAGAGCGGTACGCATGAATAAACGTCGGATTGGCGAATGAGGATGCGAAAAGGTTGACTGACGAAGGGCCCCCGGCGCCTGCTTCTTCACGGCTCAGGAGCAATGGAGCCGGGTGCTCCCACCGTCCCGATGCGGCGCCGGGGCAGGGTGTTAGAACAGGCAGCGGCCTCTACGGAAGTTTCTCGGGGCTTTCAATGCATCAGCGCGTAGGTAAGGATGTTGGCGCCCATCTGGAGTGCTTGCAGGCGTTTCTCAGGAGGGTCGTCGTGCGTGCCCGGAGGCTCCCACCCGTCGCTGATGTTCGTTTCGAAAGTATAAAATACGGCCAGTCGTCCGTCTACGAACAATCCGAACCCCTGAGGTGCGCCGTTGTCGTGTTCGTGAATTTTGGGCAGCCCCCCCGAAAACGAATACTGCGTATGAAAGATGGGGTGCTTGAACGGCAACTCCACGAAATCCGACTCCGGGAACACCTTTTTCATTTCCCGCCGGATGAACTTGTCGAAGCCGTAGTCGTCGTCTATATACAGGAATCCGCCGCCTTCGAGGTACCTGCGAAGCCCCTCTGCCTCATCTGTCGAGAGGACGATGTTGCCGTGGCCCGACATAAAGATGAACGGGTAGCTGAACAGCTTCGGACTGGAGAGTTCGACCGTTTCGGCCCGGGGCGCCATGTCCAGCAGCGTATTTTCCCGTAAGAACGTGATGAAATTCTGCAACGGAGACTGCCCCTGATACCAGTCGCCGCCGCCGCTATACTTCACCGCGGCAATGGTCACCGCGTGCATTTCCTGAGCGCGTACAGGCCCGGCCGCCGCCCCGAGTAGTATCAGCATCCATACGAAAAATTTCCCCGTCATGCGTCACGCTCCGTATCTTGCTCCTTGGGTCCCGCCGATCCTGAAAACGTACGGGGCGGCCAAAGGTTTTACGATTCTCTCGATTCACACGAGCACGGCGATGTCACGATTCATGCGTCTTTTTCTCCTTCTTTCCGCGACGGCAGGCGCCGTATGGTTGGTCGGCTCGGTGCTCCAGCCGGAAAGACGGAGCGAGTCCGTATCCCACCGGGAGCCCGAGGACTTCACGGAAGAAGAAATTCGTTACCTGCTCCAGGAACTCGATGACCATGTCTGACGCCGTGGATGGACCTGCGCCGGAAGCGGGCAAACCGGCAGCCTCACCGGTTGCTCTTGCGGGCGAACTGAACGCGTACCGGGAGGCGATCCTCGCTGCCCGCTCCGACGCGGAAACGCTGACGCATTCCCTTACCGACGCGGCGTTCAACTGGCGCCCGGAAAGCGGCCGCTGGTCCGTAGGCCAGTGCCTGGATCACCTCAATCATACGCTGGGCCCGCTGCTGCCGTCGTTGGAAACCGCCGTCGAGCAGGCTCGTCGTAAGGGCCTCACGGCCCAGGGACCCTCCCGTTACGGCTGGCTGAACCGATGGTTCGTCAGGGCGATGGACCCCGCCAACACCCGGAAAATGCGTGCTCCCCGCCCGTATCTACCTGCCGCGAACCTTTCCTGCCGGGAGGTGATACAGCAATTCCTCCTCCTTCAGGACCGACTCATACGGTGTATCGAGTCGTCCGAAGGGCTGGACCTGGTTCGGATCAAGGCGGCCTCGCCGGCCCTCGGCGCCCTTCGACTGAGCCTGGGGACGTGGTTTGCCGCCACGGCAGCCCACGAGCGCCGCCACCTCCGGCAGGCCCGGGCCGTGCTGGAGCACGACCGATTCCCGCGCCCCTGAACCCGATCAGGAGGCTGCCACCGCCCGCCCTTCCCGGGTAATCACGAACTCGGCGGCAGGGGGGCGGAGGTTATAATGGGAGCTCATCGCGCGTCCGTACGCCCCCGCCGTACCGATGAGCAGCACGTCGCCCTCGGACGTTTCCGGCAACAGCCGCCCGTGCCCCAACACATCGCCCGTTTCGCAGATCGGCCCGACGATCTCGGCGGTCAGGCGGCCCGGCCCATCGAGCCGGCTCAGGTTGACGATTTCGTGAAACGCTCCGTACAGGGCCGGGCGGATCAGCGAATTCATGCCTGCATCGACCCCG
>CBDUBS010000200.1:0-6737 GCA_965365445.1 uncultured bacterium
TTCATCTGGAGGGCCCGCCATTGCTCTTCCGTGAAGAAGAGGGTTTTTCGCCTCACCTCTGTTCCATCGGCCCGGACGTACCCCCTCGACGTCTTGTAGAACCCGGCGCTCTCTTTATTCGGCGGCCCGGCCGTATACGACGCCATGGGTTCACTCCGTACCACCGATTGCACCTCTACACCCTCTTGCACCTGCGCCACGTCATCCCTGGGTGCTACCGATTGTTCAGGTAGCCCGGGTGCAACCACAGCAACCGGTGTATCCTGTACCATCTGTATCCCATGTTGCACCGGTGCAACCTGTTCACCCGGTGCAACGGGTTGCGCGTCTGCGTCCTGTGCACCCGGTGGCTCCTGTTGCACCGGTGCAACCTGTTTTTCCGTGGCATTATCAGCCGGAGCAGGGGAGTCGCCCACGGCCGCATCGAGGGCCTCGGCAATATTCAGGCGGCGGCGAGGAGTGGCCATACAAGTCAGGTTATGGAGTGTTTAACGATCGAGAGGATGTCGTCGGTGGCGGCCCGGTAATCGGCGGCGCCGTTGCCGGACGGATCGTATTCGAGCACCGTTTGCCCGGCGTCGGGCGCTTCGGCTATCCGAACCGCATTGCGCACCGGCCGGGTGACGCGCCCCGGAAAGCGGGATTCCAGCAGCCCGAGCACTTCCCGGGCGATCACCGTCCGCCCGTCGTAACGTGTAGGCACGATGGCGGCCACCGGCGGCGAAAGCGAGCGTTTCCGGAGGCGTTCGACCGTGCCCACGAGGTCGGCCAGACCGTGTACGGCCAGCGGCTCCATGAGCACCGGCACCAGGAGTCCCCCTTGGGCCCCGGAGCCCACGAGGTCCGCCCCGAGTACGAGCGCCGCGAGCGAGAGTGTTTCGAGCTGCGGGGGACAGTCCACCAGCAGCACATCGGCCAACTGCCGGAACTGGTGGGCCCGGTCCGCCAGGCGGAACAACCCGTCGGCTTCCCCGGCCGCCCGGGCCGCTTTGCTGAGTTGCCGGTCGGACAGAATCACCTGCAGGTTTTCCCGGGCGGTCTGCACCAGGTCGGCGGCCGGCGCCGCGGCCTCCGTAAACAGGGTCGTCGAGCCGCCCCCCCGGATTTCCGTCAGCCCAAGGCTCCGAGCCCGCCGTCCGCGGCGGGCCAGTTCGTGGGCGACGTTTACGGCCGTGGTCGTCTTGCCGGTGCCGCCCTTCTGGTTGAGTATGATGAATGCGTACATAAGCGAAGGAATGTGCCGGGGCAAGATATCCTTCCCGTTGCCCCCATGCAACAAGGGTTACAGGGGTACCCGCCGCACCCTGTGCAACCGGTTGCACCTGTAGTACATGTTGCTCGGTAAAGTGGCGCCGCCTTGCGCATACGCTCGTCCCGGTTTTCCCCGCCTAGCGACGGCTGGGCTGGGAGGGTGGATTCCAGTAACCGTGCTGAAATCGTTTGTATATGCCGATTCACCCCTGCCCTTGCACCCTGTTCGCTTCCCTTTTTGTGTAAGAAATAGAAAAAACCTGTGGTGCAAAGGACTTCGAGTGCACAGGTGTTATCGGTGGCGCCGGTGCAACACACGCTATCTCGTGCTCCACCGCCTGCCTGCACCACCCGTTGATCGAGGACAGCCGTTTTTGCCTCATCGAGCGCGGCACTGTTCCGTTTCAATGACCAGACGGATTCCGCGTTACAATTATATCGATAACGGGCATTTTTTATAAAACAACTTGACAAATAAAATCAGAGACGATACTTTGACTGTAAGCGCTTCGAATCCCGGAGAAGTCTGAACAGGCTCGTTCCGGGACGCGGGGCCGAACCTGCAAACCAGCCCCTGGCCGCCTCTGAGCCGGCGCAAACCCGTCATCCTGATCCAACCTGCGGCGCGAACAGCTATGTCGTCTGCTCTTTCGACCTTTGATCTGCCTTCGGGCAGGGCTTTCCGGGAGGGCGAGCACCCCGCCGCCCGGCTATACCGATTGGGTGTGCGATGCATTATGGCGGCCTTCCTGATGCCGGGCGCAGCGGCCGGGGCGCCTCTCCCGGAGAGCGGTCAGGTCCGGGGGAGGGTAGTGGATGCCCGCACGGGCGAGCCGCTCATCGGAGCCAACGTGCAGCTCAAGGGCGCCTCGCAAGGAGCGGCCACCGACCTGGAGGGCCGGTTTCGCATCCCGAACGTCCCGGAAGGACCGCAGACGTTCGTAGCCAGCTACATCGGGTACCAGAAGGAAGAGCAAACGCTCGAGGTGCCGGCGGGGCGTACCGTGGAGCTGAACTTCGAGCTCGACTGGGAAGGCAGCGAACTGGGCGAGGTGATCGTTACGGCTCAGGCCGAAGGGCAGCTCGGGGCCATCAACCAGCAGATCAACGCCAGCACCATCACCAACGTCGTCTCGGCGGCGCGCATACAGGAAATACCGGACGTGAACGCCGCCGAGTCCATCGGCCGCCTGCCCGGCGTATCCATTCAGCGGTCGTCGGGCGAGGCCAACAAGGTGACCGTTCGGGGGCTATCTCCAAAGTACAACGCCATCACCATAAACGGGATACGGGTGCCGGCGACCGACCTCGACGACCGGAGCGTGGACCTGACGATGGTTTCCTCGAACATGCTCTCGGGCATCGAGCTGACGAAAGCCCTGCTCCCGTACCAGGATGCCGACGCCATCGGCGGAACGGTCAATCTCCGGCTGCGCGAAGCGCCGGCGGGCCTGCAAAGCGAGTTCCTCATCCAGGGGGGCTTCAATGAGCTTCAGGGCGCTTACGATAATTACAAGATCAATGCGGGGCTCAGCAACCGGTTTCTGGGGGACCGCCTCGGGGCCATCGTCAACGGCAACCTGGAAGGGGTGGACCGGAGCGCCGACCAGTTCCGGGCTGGGTATTCCCGCACCGCCGACCGCCTGGAAGCCGAATCGCTCCGCCTGAACGAGCACGTCGAGGACCGCCGCCGCATCGGAGGCAGCGCCGTGCTCGACGCCCGCCTGCCGGGGGGCAAGGTCAGTCTGAACGGCTTCCTGAGCCGGCTCGAGCGGAGCTACGTCAACCGGACCAACCGCTACGATACCGGCAACAACATGCACCGGTACGACCTCTCCACGACCGACCTGACGCTGGATCTGTTTACCACCGCCCTGCAGGGCGAGCAGCGCCTCGGGCCGGCGGAGCTCGAATACGGGGCGGCGTATGCCCGCAGCGGCCAGAGCGTCCCCGTGGAACGCTCGTGGCAGTTCGTCGAACAGGCCGGGATGAACCTGCAGGATTTCACCCGGATCGAGCAGCTTCCGGCCGCAGCCAATAACAACCTTCGGGAAACCTACCTGAACGACGTCCGGCAGGCAACCACATCGTCGGAGAACACGAATCTGACGCTCGACGCCGGAATCAGGATGCCCTTCGACCTGGGGCGCTTCTTCTCGGGCAACGTGCGCCTCGGGGGGAAATACCGCCGCCAGGAACGCTCCAACGACGAGTCTGAAATCGGCGCCAACGCATTTTACGGAGGCAGCAGCCCCCTGCGCCGGGCCATTGCGGAAAACATCCCGGAGGCAGGAACGGTAACCGAGTCGCGCTTCCCCATGGATCGGTTCATCGACAACGCTTACGACGCCGGGCGGTTCGTCGGCGGCCGGTTCGACCTCGGGTTTACGCCCCGCCTGGACATGATGAACCGGGTGACCGAAGCGGCGCTCTCCCGCCCCAACCTGCTGCTGGTCGATGCCAACTCGGTGTTCGCGCAGGACTACCAGGGCGAGGAAAACCTGGGCGCGGGCTATGCCATGGCCGAAATCAACCTCGGGCGGCGCCTGACGTTTCTGCCCGGCGTGCGCTACGAACGCATGGTGACCAACTACGAAGCCTACCAGGTGGTCGATGTGGTGCCCACCATGGGCCAGCCTTCCGAGGCCGACGCCCGGCGGGCCCGCTCCCGGAGGGAGAACAGCTTCTGGTTTCCCATGCTCCACCTGCGCATCAAACCGACCGGCTGGATGGACCTCCGCCTGGCCCGAACCGAATCGCTGACCCGCCCGGATTTCAAAAAGATGTCGCCGCGCTTCTTCGTGCCCACCGAGACGAAGCAGCCCGTCATCATGGGCAACCCGTACCTGGAGCCGTCGCCGGCCCTCAACTACGACGCGTCGCTCTCATTCTACTCGAACCACATCGGGCTGTTTACGATCTCCGGGTTCTATAAAAACATCTCGGACCTGATCTGGGATACCTCGCTGCGCAAGCTCCCCGGGGTAGTCATCCCCGCCGTGGCCGAGGGCGAAACCGCGCCCGGAAGCCCGGGGCAGGAGGTCGTCGTGTCCATCAACAACCCGTACGACGCCACCGTCAAAGGCATCGAGGTGGACTGGCAGACCAACTTCTGGTACCTGCCCAATCCCTTCAAGGGCATCGTGTTCAACGTCAACTATTCGCACATCCTCTCCGAGACGAAGTACCCGCGCAGCCGGTTCATATCGAAGTTCGACCCCAACTTCCCGCCCACCTTCATCCGGGTGACGCAGGTGGATACGTTCCGGGTGGGGCGGCTCGTCGATCAGCCGGATAACGTACTCAACGTGACCCTCGGGTACGACCTGCGCGGCTTCTCGGCCCGGATGTCGGCCCTGTATCAGGGCAATACCCTGTCGCTGCTCGTGCCGGAAGATCTGCGCGACGAGTATACGGACTCCTACTTCCGGATCGACTTTTCGGCCCGCCAGCAAATAACCCCCTGGGCTCAGCTTTTCCTGAATCTGAACAACCTGACGGCGGAGTTCGACCAGACGTTCGTCAACGCCATCGGAGGATACCCGATCGTCGAAGAACGCTACGGGTTTACGGCCGACCTCGGGCTGCGCTTCAAGTTCTGAACGCGGCTCGCCTACGCAGATACCATCCACCAACGAGAGGTAAACACACGATGAAAACCGGCTACGTACCTTTTCTTCTGCTCATCCTGACCATCTGGGCAGTCCGCCCGGGCGTATCGGCCCAGGCCCAGGCCTCCTCCGATACGCTCGTGGTTCAGCAGGGCCTGAATACCCTGCTCAACGCCGTCATGGGGGATACGCTGGCCAACGGACAGCGCGCCAACCCGAACCGGGTGTACAAGCTGCTGCGCGGCGGCCGCTACTTCATCCAGGAACGGCTCGACAACACCAACTGGCACCTGCGGCTCGTCGGGGAGCCCGGTACGGCCACCACCCCGCCGCCGGTGGTGCAGATCGCTAACCGGGAGGACGGCTCTTTCATCGGCAACATCATCCGCAGCAGCGCGGATGTGACCATCAAGAACATCTATTTCATCGTCCGGACGACGCTGGGGGGTGATCCGTTCATTCCGTTCCAGGTGCGGGGAGCCGGGGCCCGGTTCGTGATGGACAACGCCGTCATCGACCATTCCAAAGAGCCCGTCTGGCGTCTCACGGCCGACGACATCTCGCTCTACGTAACCAATACAAAGTTCCGCAACATGCTGGAGCTGCCGGCCTGGTGGAAAGGCCGCGGCGCGCTGGCGCAGGCCCGCATGGATACCATATGGTTCGAAAACAACACCTTCTTCAACGTCGGCGGAGTCATCTATCAGAACAGTTCGGGTAAGGGCGATAATTTCTTCTGGTACAACCACAATACCGTGTACAACACGCGCAGCTGGTTCTGGCCGACCGACTGGCGTGCGGCCGTGCTGACCAACAACCTGACCATCAACGCAGGGTACCCGGGTTATACGCTGCGCGAGATCAATCCGAATGCCGACGGGGGGCTCGTCACCGGGCACTTTACCATCGACACGCTGGGCACCGAGCTGGGCATCCCCGAGTCGGATCGCCGGATTTTCTATTCGACGAACGCCTTCGATACGACGCCCGAGTTCGAGGCCTGGTACGCCGCTCAGGCCGCCGTGACCGACGACTCCGCCCGCGTGCGTCAGGGGCCCATACTCGATTCGCGCGCGCAGGCTTTCTTCGACGCCTACCCCAAAATGACCCTCGGGCCTATCATCGCGAACGCCGATCCGGGCTTCATCAAGGCGCCCAACAGCATCCCGCTGCTCATCAAGTGGCTGGAGGAACAGCGCTCGAACCCGGTGCCTTCTACCCGCACCGACTGGTCGTGGGACCCCGACGGCAGCCACAGCATCGTCACGTGGCCCCTGCCGGAAAACCTCGCCTATACGAACGCCGCCCTCATGACCGCTTCGATGGGCAACCTGCCGCTGGGCGATCTGAACTGGTTCCCGGCCAAGAAACAGGAATGGATGGGCCGCCGCGCTCAGCTGCAATCGCAGATCATGACGGCCCTCAACCAGGGCACGACGGCCGCCGAGCCGAACGATGAGCTGCCGGAAGGGTTCGTCCTGGAACAGAACTATCCGAACCCGTTCAACCCCTCGACGACCATCGGATTCATGCTGCCGGAGGCGGCCGAGGCGACGCTCACCGTATACGACGTGCTCGGGCGCAAGCTGGCCGTGGCGTTCCAGGGCCCGGCGGCGGCCGGGGTGCGCTACCAGGCGCCCTTCAACGCGGGCGACCTGCCGAGCGGCATCTACTTCTACCGGCTGCAAACCAGCGGCCGGAGCGCCTTCTCGGCCGTAGGCCGGATGACGCTGCTCAAATAACCCCGCTCCTACGCACCGGGCCGGGAATGGAAAATCCATCCCCGGCCCTTTTTTACGTCAGAAACGTGCTGCGAACCCGTCGCCTTTACCTTCGGCTGCGCCCGGCCATGCTGGCGCTTCTGCTCGCCCTGCC
>CBDUBS010000201.1:0-6671 GCA_965365445.1 uncultured bacterium
GACGATCATTACCTCGACGATCAGCCGACTGCTCCGTTCGAACAGCGCATTCAGTCCTGCATCGAGGCGGCCGGCGAAGCCGCTGAACACACCGGAAGATCAACGCTGTACGCGCCGAACCTGATCGGGTCGCCGGATGAGTTGAAGCGAAAGGCGGAGTTTTTGCAACGCGCCGGAGCCGGAGCCTGCCTGATCGCACCGGCGGCCGTGGGGCTTCCGGTATTCCACGAGATCGTATCCCGATACCTGGAGATTCCTGTACTCGCGCACCCGAGCTACGCCGGGACCTCGAACATCGCTACGGATCTGCTTCTGGGAACCCTGTTTCGGTGGCTGGGGGCCGACGCGGTCATCTTCCCAAACTACGGAGGGCGATTCAGTTTCACGCCGGAGGTTTGCCGTTCCATTGCCGGGCGTCTCCGCATTGAAACGGAAGGCATTCGACCGGCGTTTCCCGTGCCGGCCGGCGGCATGAGGACCGATCGGGTTGATGAACTCGTTCGCTTCTTCGGAGTGGATACCGTGCTGCTGGTCGGGGGGCACCTGCTGGAAGCAGGAGAACGAATCGTTGAGGAAACCCGACGGTTCACGTCGGCAGTGGCCCTGCATACCCGACGCAACGCACCGAAACCAACCCCTATATGACGGCACAAACCAACCATCTTCCGGGCGCTACGGAACAACCCGTCCGACGCTTCCAGGCATCGGCGGAGGGGCTTCGCTGGGCCGGGGTCGAGATGCGGGAGTATAAGCCGGACGGGCAAACGTTCGAACAAATCACCCGTCAAACGCTTTTCCCGGCACAGGACGAGCTGCCCGTAGAATGGCGCTATTTCGAAATCGGCCCGGGTGGTCATTCCACACTCGAACGCCACAGACACGTGCATGCCGTTCTCGTTTTGCACGGTTCGGGGAGCGTGCTGGTGGGAAACGAGATTTCCACCGTTTCGGCGTACGATCTCGTGCGCGTTCCCTCATGGACCTGGCATCAATTC
Source organism: uncultured bacterium (assembly GCA_965365445.1). Classification (GTDB taxonomy): domain Bacteria; phylum Bacteroidota; class Rhodothermia; order Rhodothermales; family DASSAV01; genus CBDUBS01. The sequence goes on from CBDUBS010000201.1 coordinate 996, forward strand.
CGGGCAGGTAATGATACACCGCTCGGTTTTCTGTGCCTCGTTCATGCCGAACGCGACCGTCCGATGCTGCCCTCCCCGGAGGACCTGGTTGAACTCCGGGCCAACGAAGCCGTCCGGGCGTTCATAAGGGTGTAATGGATCCTGCCGGTGAGACGGCATGTTCCGATAAGCATATCGGGCGATTGGCGAGGGTTTCACGGACTCTGCCGGCTCATGCTATGGCAACCGATACGAAATGCCTTATTTTCTGCCGGATTTCTGTTACTCATTCGTTATCGCTTCAGCCTACCGGCCTTAACAGCTTATGTCGTCTTTACCGAATGATCGAGGGCAATGGAGTTCCAGGGCCGGTTTCGTATTTGCCGCTGCGGGATCGGCCATCGGCCTAGGCAACATATGGCGTTTCCCCTATGTAACGGGCCAGAGCGGAGGAGCCGCCTTCGTAATTCTGTATCTGATCTGCGTCGGACTGATCTGCCTCCCTTATCTGATCGCAGAACTGGCTCTGGGGCGGCACAGCAAGAAGAATCCCGTAGGGGCCGTGCGAGCGGTGCGCCCCCGATCCCCGTGGGTGTTCGTGGGAGCGCTGTGCGTTTTGACCGGCGTGTTTATCCTTTCCTACTACTCCGTTATCGCGGGGTGGGCGGCGGGCTACATCGTGAAGATGATTGTAGCTCCATCCTCCCCCTTTGGTACGTTTATCGCGAGCGCTCCGGTCGTAATACCCCTGCTGGCGCTGTTCCTCATCCTCACCGTGCTGGTCGTCATGGGCGGGGTGGAACGGGGCATCGAACGCTGGTCAAGGGTGCTCATGCCGGTGCTCCTGCTGCTGATGCTCCTCATCATCGTTCGCTCGGTCACGTTGCCGGGCGCTTCGGAGGGACTCGCTTTCTATCTTAAACCGGACTTCTCGAAAGTGGACGGCAGTGTATTTCTGGCCGCACTCGGACAGGCGTTTTTCTCGTTGAGCCTCGGCATGGGCGCCATGATTACCTACGGCTCCTACCTGTCGCCCCGGGAGGATCTGATCTCCGCAGCAGGGTATGTGGCCGTTTTCGATACGGTGATTGCGCTTCTGGCCGGATTCATGATTTTTCCGGCACTTTTTTCCGTAGGAGAGTCACCAAATGCCGGACCGGCGCTGGTGTTCATCGTCCTGCCGAAAATATTCCAGAGCCTCCCGTTCGGCTCGGTGATAGGGGTACTGTTTTTTATACTGCTCACCATTGCGGCGTTGACCTCCACGGTTTCGCTACTCGAAGTGGTGGTATCCTATTTCGTTGATGAAAAGAACTGGACTCGAAAAAAGTCCGTATGGGTGGTGGCGCTGGTAACGTTTTTTATCGGCCTGCCTTCTGCGCTCTCGCAGGGCGCCACACCGGCGCTGAGTGATTTGACGCGCTATTTCGGAGAAAACGGCCTCTTCGGGCAGCGCGATTTCCTCAGCCTCATGGATTTCATATGGGGAAACCTGTCTCTGGCGATAGGGGGGCTGCTGTTGAGCCTTTTCGTCGGCTGGGTATGGGGAGCGAATAAAGCGGCAGTGGAAGTGCGAGAGGGCTCCGGATCGCCCGCATGGCTCGCCACCGGGTGGAGCTTTTTTATCCGGTATGTCTGCCCGGCCCTTATCTTGCTCGTTTTGTTGAACCTGTTCGGGTTATTCCGAGAAGGGTGAAATTTTCGGGATCCACCACCTCGGGAAACCCATTGAATAACATCGTGGTATTGCGCATTTTTGAGTAGAACGGTTTCAGCCGTGCGAAGCGAAACGGCACAGCGGTTGTTGGATTCGTTCCCGAACGACGCTTCGTTTGAAATGGCCGTAGGAAAGTCGAATCAGCCGAGGGATGCTTCCCTCCCCGACCTTGGATCCTGACCCTGCCGGATTTAGTCTCCTTCTTCTCCTTCAGCATCTCCAGCCTTCAGGTCTTGATCCGATCATCGTCGCGATCGAACTGATCATTCTGGTTTTTCTGCTTTTCGCATCCGCCCTCTTTTCGGGCTCCGAGGTGGCGCTTTTCTCGTTGGACGGCTCCGCCCGGCTCGAAATGGAGGAAGCCGGCGACCAGGCCAGTATGCGCGTCCTCAAACTGCTCGAACAGCCGAGACAGGTTCTCGTAACCATTCTCATCCTCAATACCACGGTCAATGTCTGTGCGGCCATCATATCGGCCCTGCTCGTCGCCGGCATTGCCACGGCTCTCGGCTGGAGCCACCTCATCGCCTTGATCATCGAAATGGTGGCCCTGACCTTCGCCCTGCTGGTTTTGAGCGAGATAAGCCCGAAACTGATTGCTACCCGCCACGCACTCGCGTTCAGCCGTCGCGTTTCCCGATTGCTGCTCTCCCTTCACCGGCTGATCTGTCCCTTGTCCAACCAACTGGCTCGAAGCATGGCCTTCTTGCAGAAACGTCTGAAAAATGCCACGGCCCGGCACCGCATCTCCACGGAAGATCTGAAAACGATGGCCGAAATCGGCGAGGCGCACGGCACGCTCGAAGAGGAGGAAAGAGACCTGATTTACTCCATCGTAGAGTTCGGAGAGACTACCGTACGTGAGATCATGGTAAGCCGGCTGGATATTCAGGCGCTTCCGGTGACGGCTACCCTCTCGGAAGCACTCGACCTCATCAAAAGCAGCGGCCACTCCCGGCTCCCTCTGTTCGTCGATCACCTCGATAACATCCTCGGCATCATTTACGCCAAGGACTTGCTGCCATTCCTCAACAACGGCAGCGAGGAAAACCGCCTGGACTGGACGCGTATCGCCCGCTCCGCTATGTTCGTGCCGCAGGGAAAGATGCTGGACGACCTGTTGAGGGATTTCCAGGCCAAAAAGACCCACATGGCTATAGTCGTGGATGAATATGGCGGCACCTCCGGCCTTGTGAGCATGGAGGACGTACTGGAGGAAATCGTAGGCGACATTCGAGACGAACACGATCCGGAAGAGGCCTTATTCCAGAAGATCGACGACTCGACCTATCGGTTCGATGCCCGTGTCAATCTGGACGAGGTCAACGAGATCATGAACCTGGAGATCGATACGGAGGAGTTTGATTTCGAAACCCTGGGAGGGCTCATTTTTCATGTCATCGGAGCGATTCCTACTCCGGGCGACAAGGTTACCTATGATAATCTCGAAATGGTGGTCGAAACGGTCGTAAGCCACCGTATCGGACGGGTGCTCGTGCATGTTCAGAATCGTGAAGCCGAGGACCTGGTTTCCCGGAGCGGCGAAGGTGAAGACTAACGGCCGGTCCATTGCCCCGTACTTGTTCGGCCTTTTGCTGGTCCAGTCGTTCGTAGTTACGGCGGCTCGGTGTGCGCCGCCCGATTCGCTGAACCGGGCCGAGATCAACCTGCTCTTCAACCTGCCGCCTGCCGCCGTTGAGCCTGCCTTATCTGCCTCCGGCATGAGCCTGTTCCCGGATCGTCCTTCCGATGAATGGTGGGCCTACGACAAAGCACAGCACGTTGCCTTCAGTTTCCTGATAACGCTGGCGGGGCAGTACACCCTGGAGTCGAAGGGCGTGCTCTCCAGAGGCAGGGCCTTACCCGTATCGGTGAGCTTCAGCGCCGCCACAGGGGTAGCCAAAGAACTCTACGACTGGCGACGGGGACCTACCCGGTATTTCAGCCGTAAAGATCTGGTTGCTGATTTTCTCGGGATTTTGGCGGCTTCCGGGCTCATTCTTCTCTGAAGGTCAGGAACGTGTTCGGAGCGACTTCGTAAACGGCGCATTGCGGCTTCGTTTACATGATCGATGCGACCGTTCGGGTTGCTTTTTTAAGCCTGCGGCGGGATAGCTCCGTAACTTTTTGTCGTAACCGATCCATACAGGTTTATGCGTCAGCATAAGGAGTACTGCGGCATATTCGGCGCCTTCAACGACCCCGACGCGGCGCGCCACATTTATTACGGCTTGCATGCCCTGCAACATCGGGGGCAGGAGTCGTCCGGGATCGTCACGTCTACCTACGACGAAGTCAAAAAGCGGAACGTGATGCCGGCCCATAAGGATTTCGGTCTCGTGCTCGACGTTTTTCGGGACGGTACCGTTTTCGATACGAAGCTGCTGGGGTCCTCCGGCATCGGCCACAACAGGTATTCCACGAGCGGCTCATCCGACAACCGCGCCAATATCCAACCCCTGGTCGTTCATTACCGGGACGGCAACCTGGCCCTTGCGCACAACGGCAACCTGTCCAATGCGCGTGAGCTGCGCACCTCGTTCAGCGAGCGGGGCACGTTATTCCAGACCACGACGGATTCCGAACTCATCCTGCACCTCATCGCGCAGAGCCGCCGCCAGAAACAGATCGACAAGATCATCGACGCCCTGAACCAGATCGAAGGGGCGTTTTCCCTGGCCTTCCTCACCGACGAGAGCCTCATCGGGGTTCGTGATCCGAACGGATTCAGGCCGCTTTCGCTCGGGATAATCGACCGCCCGGCAGAAGAAGGCGGCGCGGCCTACTGCCTGGCCAGTGAAACGTGTGCGTTCGATATGATCGGGGCGGAGTACGTCCGCGATGTCGAGCCGGGCGAGATCCTCATCATCGACCGGCAGGGTTGCGAAACCGGCGAGTTTACCAGTTATCATCTAACGCAGAACCACGGCGTAAGCCAGTGTGTGTTCGAGTACGTTTACTTTTCCCGCCCCGACTCGAAGATTTTCGGTGAGATGGTAGATAAGGTGCGCCGGAAAATCGGAAAGCAACTGGCCCACGACGCTCCGATTCCCGTCGTGCCGATGGACGAAAAGCAGCCTATCGTCATTTCGGTGCCCGACTCCTCGAACACGGCCACGCTGGGGTACGTCAGCGAATGCCAGAAACTGGGATACCGCTGCCGGTATGAAATCGGCCTGATCCGGAATCACTATGTCGGACGGACGTTCATCTCACCGGGTCAGGATACCCGGGAAATGCGTGTTCGAAGTAAGTTCAATACCGTCGAGGGGGTATTGAGGGATCGGGTGGTGGTACTGGTAGACGACTCGATCGTTCGGGGAACTACGGCTCGTTTTCTGGTCAAGATGATTCGTGAAGCAGGAGCCAAAGAGGTCCATTTCCGGATTGCTTCCCCGCCTGTCATCAGTCCGTGTTTCTATGGGATGGACTTCCCGAGTTATGAGGAATTGTTTGCCAATCAGTTCCGCACGGTAAACGACATGGCCCGGTGGATGGGTGCGGATTCCGTAGCCTACCTTACTACCGAAGGCCTCATGAAGGCAGTCCAGTCCGCCAACCTGAACAAACACGGCTATTGCAACGCCTGCTTCACGGCGCAATACCCGGTGCCCGTCGAGATTGGCGTCACCAAGGAAGAGAACGAGTGGTGATGTCCCGGGCCGCTTCTACCCGGCCCCCGGCCCGATAGGGCCGTTAGCGCTCCGGCGGGCGCTTGAAGTTGATGTTGAAGCGCACCCAGGAGGGCACGGCTTTCCAATTTCCATCGCGCAGCAAATAGGCCGGGAGCCACCTCATTTTGGTCGTTGCCGCCATAGCGATGTCGTCAAGCACAGGGTGTACGCCGTCCAGCAACTCGATCCCCCGTGGCTCCCCGTCCGCATCCACGTATACCTGCATCCGCACCGCTCCCTCAACCGATTTCCGTTGCAGGCTGTCGGGGTAGTTTACCGGGATGTCTTTTCCCAGTTCGAGGCGGG
>CBDUBS010000202.1:0-6662 GCA_965365445.1 uncultured bacterium
ACCGGCCAAGAATGACTTTTCCTTCATTTGCTACGACCTAAGCCACATCGCCGATTACGCCCGTGTGGGAAACCAGGCTTTTAAGCTGATGAAGAAAGTATTGCCCGGCCCCTTTACGTTTATCCTCGAAGCAACCGGCAGCGTCCCTAAACCGATGAGCAATAAAGCAAGCCGGGGCAGCATCGTGGCGGTCCTCCTGAAAGGATTACGCTGATATGTACGATGGGACGGCTCTTACGATTCCGCCGCGGACCGGAAATATTTGGAAATAAGCAGCCGGCTGGTCCAGGATTGAAAGCCGAAGGCGCATCGTCATCCCGATATTCAGCCCTTCCGATACGCCTGTCGGATCCGCCGGGCCGGAAAAAAACAGTCTGCGCGGAGGCGCTCGCCCGGGCGAGCGGAATGTCATCCGGCGCATCGCGATTTGCGCCCAACCCCCCAAACAGATTAAGCCTGAGGCTTGTCAGGCTTTTTTCCGTAAGATCCTTTTTTTATGTAAAGCATTCCATACAAGGAATGTTATTACAGACCATATCGGGGTATATCCATACGGAACCCTGAGCCGAAACCACCACCATATAACCGGGATAGAGGACCCATCACGACGTACACCAGGCAACCGCCTGACAGATCAACTACCGGAGTGTACCGCACGGCCATGCATGGAGACCTCCGGCTGTTGACCCGGCCCGGGCAGACGGACCCTTTCCTCTGCCTTCCTTCAGCATCGCGGCAGGCCCGAAAAAGGGCAACCCGCATCACTCAGGGAGATCATGAAAAAGGTAACAACCCTTCTTATCGCCGTCCTGTTTACCTCGGCTGCTTTCGGGCAATCGGCGATCAGCACGCAATCCGGCGATTACAACATCGCCCTCATCGAGCAGTCCGGCTCCGGACACAACGCCGACATCACGACCATCGGCGATGCTGCCAGTGCCAACCAGGGCAACACCGCCACCATCCGGCAGACCTCTACCGGGATGGGCGATGAAGCCATCATCGAGCAGGGCCGAGAAAGCTCCGGCTCCGTTCGCAGCACGGATGCCCTCATCGAGCAGCAGGGGAATGACGGAAGCGTCGGGGCCAACGTCGCCAAGATCAGCCAGAATCTGTATAACCTGGGCAGACGCGCCGGCTCCACCGTTCTCCAAAACGGCTCCGGCAACAACGCCTATACCGTTCTGGAAGCAAACAAGGCGGGCGATAAGGACCGTACGATGATCGATCAGGACGGGTTCAGCAACGACGCCTACCAGCTCAAAGCCGACGAGCGCGGCGGCGACCTGACCATCGAGCAGAATAATATGGCGAGCGGTCCGGGCGCCGCAGGCAACTTTGCGAGGCAGTTCGCCAATGCCGGCGAGGGAAACGTGCTCATGATCCGTCAGGTTGGAGACGCCAACCAGGCCGTCCAGAACCTGGCTGAAAGCTCCACCGCGCAGACATTTCAGTACGGGAGCGGCAACGAAGCATACGTATACACCACCAACGGCGCAGATGACAACATCTACGTCGTGCAGGGATGGGAGGTGGACGACAATCCCTCCTCCGATAACTTCGCAGAGATCCGCGCCGACGGCGGAGGCAACCTCGTTATTCTGGAACAGGACGGAGCGGGCGAGAACAGCGCCGATATGAACGTCTCCGGCGGCGCCACCGTATTTACCGTTCAATCCGGGAAGGGCAACGTAATTACCGGCGTGGGCGGAACCGACCCGGCCAACATCCTCAACGGCAGTTCGCTCACGGTAGGCCAGGGGGGCAACTACAATAATGCTTTCGTGGATATGCACGCCGGCGGGTACGGTGAGATCTCACAGTCGGGCAATTACAACTCCACCACGATCGTCCAGCCGTAACGGAATCAACACGAAGTTCAGCGGGGCGCTCCTACGTTGAAGGGGCGCCCCCTTCCAGTTTGTTCGATCAGGGTTCGGGGAGACGGAATACGCCCTCCGCCTCCTCCTGATAATCCTGCATATACATGCCGCAACGACCCATACGAACCTGTAGCTAAAGGTATAGGAATCAAGATGTCAGGACAGGCGTTACAGAGGAGCGGCCCCATGGCGGCAATTCCGGGCGCCGACCCGCGTGACATCAAATACACCGGAGGGCAATCGGTATGTGGATGGTTATCATTGCGTTCGGGCTGGCGGCGGGGAGCGTCCCACCGGATTCCATTGCGGCCGAAATCGGGGTGGAACGCTCCGATACAGGCGTAACGCTTACGGCCCGCTATCATGGAACGGCAGACGACGAGCTGGAGTACCGGCTGGTGGTTCGGAAAAGCGGTCCTGCCGGAACTTCAGATAGCAGCCAGTCGGGACGGTTCGTGCCGTCCGGTGAGGGCGGGCATACGCTGAGCACCTCCCGGGTAAACCTGTCCGACGGCGACCATCTGGCGGCTACCCTGGTGCTGACCCGCCGGGGGGACGTGGTGGCGCGGGACGAATACCGGTATCCCGAACCATAGGAACGCTTCAAATATTCGCTTTAGCTTTTCATTTTCGGATACTAATTTGATCGTGGACCTATAGCTGGACGCCATTCCGTCGAAACTTGCAGGTAGGCCGGGTGCTGCCCGCGCTGCCGTTTCCTTCGAACCCTTCGAATTGCGTAGTTTTTGCCGTGAAGCACATCATCTTCTCCTCTCTCCTGGCCCTCATACTGGCCCTCGGACTATCGGCATGCGACGAAGCCTCCATCGAGCCCGAGCTTTCGGGAGACATCGAGGGCAAGGTCGTCGATTTCGAGACCCGGGCCACCCTCACCGGGGTGACCATCACGACCAACCCTCCCACCGTAGCGGTGGAGACGGATGGTTCGGGTACTTTTACGCTGGAAGGGCTCAACCCGGGCAACTATACGGTGGCCGCCTCGCGCACCGGGTATGACGCCAACTCGGTAACGGTATCAGTGCGCGAAAACAGAACCACGCCCGTAACGCTGTCGCTCAAGAAAACCGTCGAGACGCCAAAGAAAGTGGCCGCCGTTGAAGTGGGCATCCTTACGTGGTCATCCCGCCTCGCAGGAGACAGCGCGTTCGTGGACGTGCAATACAACGTAAAGAATGTCGGCGAGGTGGACATCCCCAATTACGAAGTCTACTTCCGGATACAGACGCCTACCTCGAAGTTCATGGAAGAAGTGAAAGGGAAGGATCTGAAAATCGGCCAGGCGGATGTAGCCCGCTTCGAGCGGTATTTGTTGAAGGACAAAGCCACCGACGTGGCGATCGACGGATACTGGATCGAGCAGCCGGCCGTTGCAAAATAGGGCAAAGCGATGCGGTGGATAGGGGTAGCCGTGCTGATGATGCTGAGCAGCCTTCCGGCCCTGGGCCAGCAAACACCGGATAGCACCCGGCAGGTGATTGCCGTGCAGGCCGCCGCAGATTCCGTCCGCTTCGAGATGCCGCAGGATACGACAGCCGCCTCCCTGACGACGGTACAGACGGATACGCTCCGCACCAACGTGCGGACGGCGGGCGAACAAAACGTGGATCAGGGACCCCAGACGACGGGCCTCAACCAGGAGGAAATAGTAGGCGGGGTGGAGGACGACGGGGTCCAACGCCTGGAGATCGACGGGCTGATCGTAGACGAAACCCTCTCCAAGATAGGCCGGGATTTTTACGACTACTTCTACAGCCGCTGGCAGGCCCCACCGGACGCCGTCAACTTCACCGTCACGATTACGGAACAGCCGGTGCCCGGCCTCGGGACGCGCGTGCTGGTAAAGGTGAACGACGAACTGGTGTTCCAGGCGCAGCTCCAACCCCGTGAGGAACTGATCGAGAACGCAGCCCAGCAGGCTATCTACTATACGGCCGGCTCGTTACAACGGCGCGGCCCGACGACCATGCAGTTCTAGCCGCCGGACCCGATGCGTCGTCTCCCCACGCAACCGGCTGTCGGACGCACAGGAAACCCGGCCCCCGGTTGTAACGAATCCGGAAGCACGGCCGCCGGGACTTGATCGCCGGCAGGCGCGTCGTAGTATTCGGAAAAAATCATTCCGGCCTCCAACGGCATGACCGACGCGCACCTGTTCATCGTGTTTGGCGCCACCGGCGACCTGATGCTGCGCAAGTTGCTTCCGGCGCTGTATGATTTCCTCCAGGGCGACCCCTCGGAATGCCGGGCGATGGTGCTCGGTACGTCGCTCTCCGACCTGGATGAAGATGCGTACCAGAAAGCCGCAACGCAGGCGCTGGTCGGCAAGGGCATCCCGGAGGAGGAAGCCCGGCGCTGGACCGGGCAATTCCTCCGGTACCAGCCGCTCCGGGAGCAAGGACCGGAGGGCTACCGTGCGCTCCGCCGGCGCATCGAATCGCTGGAGAAAGAACACGACCTGCCCGGAAACCGGGTGTTCTACCTGGCGGTGCCCCCTCGCGTGTTCGTGGACGCCGTCGAACGGCTCGGCGCGGCCGGGCTCAACCGCAGCGAGCCGGGATGGACGCGCCTGGTGATCGAAAAACCGTTCGGGCAGGATCTCCCATCGGCCCGGTCCCTCAACCGGCACATCCACCGCTTCTTCTCGGAGGACCAGATTTACCGGATCGACCACTATCTCGGCAAGGAGACCGTCCAGAACCTGATGGTGTTTCGCTTCGGCAACGCCATCTTCGAAAGCCTCTGGAATCGCGAGCACATCGAACGGGTGGATATCCTGGTGGCGGAAGATCTCGGCGTGGGAAGCCGGGCCGGGTATTTCGATGGGGTGGGCACATTCCGGGACATGATTCAGAACCACCTGACCCAGATCCTTACGCTCGTTGGAATGGAAGTGCCGGCCGTAGCCGGAGCGGAAGCCATCCGGCACGAGAAAATCAAGGTGCTCCAGAGCATCCGGACGGTAGAAACGAACGACGCCGTGTTCGGCCAGTACACCCGCGGCAAGCTCGACGGAGAAGCTACACCCGGATACCGAGAGGAATCCGGCATCGCATCGGACTCCGACACCGAAACCTACGTTGCCCTGCGCCTCTCGATCAACAACTGGCGGTGGCAGGGGGTGCCGTTCGTGCTCCAGACCGGCAAGCGCCTCCCCAGACGCCTCACGCGCATCGCGGTCACGTTCCGCCGCCCGCCGGTGATGCTGTTCCGCTCGTACGATGAATGCCGCCTGGCTCCCAACGTGCTGCTCATCACGCTCCAGCCGGACGAGGGGTTCTCCCTCTCATTCGAGGTCAAGGAGCCGGGCAGCGAGATGTCGGTGACGAGCCGACAACTGGCCTTCCGGTACGAGGACGCCTTTGGAGTACTGCCGGATGCCTACCGAACCCTGCTGGAAGATGTCGTCCACGGAGATCAGACCCTTTTCGTTCACGCCGAGGAAGCGGAAGACGCCTGGCGGTTATACACGCCGCTGCTGGAAGAACGGCCCCCGATCCACTTTTATGCGGCCGGCGCCTGGGGGCCGCCGGAGGCCCGCCGCTTGCTCGAAGATACACCGGAGGCCCTCTATGCCTGAGCCTGCCGTCCACGTACATCCTTCGCTGGATTCGCTCAGCCGGGCCGCCGCGGCCCGGGCAACCCTCCTGCTGCGCACCGCCCCCGACGGCCCCATTACGCTCGCCCTTTCGGGCGGAAGCACCCCGCGGCCGTTCCACCGGGAGCTGGCTACGACTTACCGGGAGGATATTCCCTGGGAACGCCTCCATGTGTTCTGGGGAGACGAGCGGTTCGTTCCCTTCGACGCCTCGGGAAATAACGCCCGCATGGCCTTCGAGACGCTGCTGAACGACGTACCCATCCCCCCCGATCAGATACACCGCATCCCTACCGAGGACGACGATCCGGAGCACGCCGCCGCCCGATACGAAGCCGAGTTGCATCGGTTTTTCGAAGGCCGGGAGGCCCGCTTCGACCTGATGGTTATGGGCGTAGGAGACGACGGCCACACGGCCAGCCTTTTTCCGGACCATCCGGCGCTGCATGAAACCGAACGTTGGGTTCGGGCGGTGCGCGCCCCCACTTACATTACTCCCCCGGTGCGCATCACGATGACCCTCCCGCTCATCAACCAGAGCCGCTGCGTGCTATTCCTGGTATCCGGAGAGAAGAAAAAAAGCCCTATGGAAGCGATCCTCCGGGAAGGTTCGGCAGCGGGTTATCCCGCAGCCCGCGTGACGGCGACCGAATCGGTGGACTGGTTTCTGGATGAAGCGGCCTACCCCTGGCAGTCCTCATGAAAGGGCAGGCAGGCTGACCTCGAACGTACTCCCCCGCCCCGGCCCGTCGGAGCGTGCGGCTATGCGCCCTCCGTGCGCCTGCACGATGGCCGCCGCAATGGATAGCCCGAGGCCGTGGCCGGTTTCGGCATGCACCTCGGGGGCGTCGGCCCTGAAGAACCGGTCGAACAGCCGGTCCGTTTCAGCCGGGTCGAATCCGATGCCGGTATCCGCTACCTGCAACGATGCCTCCGAACCGCCCCTCACGCGGACATCGATGGTTCCCCCCGGCGGGGTGTACTTTACCGCGTTGTCCAGCAGGTTGTCGATTACCTGTCCGATGCCCGTAGCGTTCGCGGCTACCGTTACTCCGGGCTCCACCTCTACGCGCAGGCGCAGTTCCTTGCCGGCGAGCCGCCCGGCCAGCGCATCGGTATGCCGCCTCACCTCTTCTCCAAGATCGACCCGCTCGGAGGTCGGC
>CBDUBS010000203.1:0-6628 GCA_965365445.1 uncultured bacterium
GCTTCCCCTTTCGGTGAACTTGACGGCATTTCCGATCAGGTTGGCGAACACCCGGTGGAGCGCCGTCCGGTCGGTTTCGACTTCCCCCGCCGATTCGCTGACGTTACCCTGAAGGGTAAGGCCCCTGGCCCGGGCCTGTGCTTCGAACAGCCTTACGGTCTGGCGCACCTCGTGGCCCACGTCGAATGGACTGGCGGCAAGGCGCACGCCGCTCTCCAGCCGGGCATACTCCAGCACCGAAGCCAGCGTCGCCTCGAGCCGGTGTGCGCTCTCGGCGATGATTTCGACGATCTCCCGACCGTGCTCGTCAACTTCTTCGGCCAGCACGTCGGCGAAGCCGATGATGCTCGTCAGGGGGGTGCGGAGTTCGTGGCTGACGTTGTTCAGCAGCGAAGTTTTCAGGTCAGCCAGTTCTTCCGCCCGCTTTCCGGCTTCCCGGAGTTCTTCTTCACGGCGTTTGCTCTCCGTCACGTCCAGGCATACGCCGAAGTAGCGCAGGGGCCGTCCCGCCGGATCGAATTCGCCTACCGCGGTCGTATGGATGTAGCGCAGCTCGCCGTCGGCCCGGATGATACGGATGGTGCCTTCGTCCGAATGGCCGGGGGCGACGCGCTCCATGGATTCGACGACCAGAGGCCGGTCCTCCTCGGCCGTGTGTTCCATCAACACTTCGAACGACGGCCGCACCGCCCCGGGATGGTAGCCCAGCAGGTTGTACGTTTCTTCCGACCAGTACGCTTCGTCGGTTCGCATGTCGCGCTCCCAGAATCCGAGGCCGGCCACCCGAACGGCCTCCTTCAACCGTTCGTTGGCCCGGTTGAGAGCGCGGGTTCGCTCCGCCACCCCCTGTTCGAGCGTATCGTTGGCGGCGCGTAGCTGACGGGCCAGCTCATCGAGCGCGATGTAGCTGCCGAGGGCGCCTGCCACGCTGTTCAGCACGCTCTGTTCGCCCGGGGTAAAGGTCCGATCCGGGTTGCGGTCGTGCAGCCCGATCATCCCGCACAGTTTGCCTTCTACGAACACCGGCGCCATGAGAAACGTCGCATCGTGCTCGCAATCGGGCAACACACGCTCGGCGCCCGTATAATCCTTCAGCCGCCCGACCAGACCTCCCCGGCTCACCAACTTGTCTCGCCACTCGGGCACGAGCGCAGCCGGTTCGACGGCCTGCAACGCCGGGTTTTCCACAATGAGTTCCGCCGACCCCCGCACCCATTCGTACTGATGCGCCGCCGTGCCCTCCGGTGTTATCCGGAACAGGTACACGCGGTCCACGCCGGTGGCTTCACCGAGCGCCGAGAACGCCCTCGCAACGGCTCGCTGGTGGTCAGCCTCCCGGGCCATCCCGGCCGCAGCCTCCGCTCCCGCGCGTATCAGCCGGTCCCGGTACGCGAGGTCCTTCCGGCCCTCCGTTGCAACGCGCTCGGATTCTACCCAGGCATAGGCCACGTAGGTTGCCGCAAGGAGAATTCCGAACATGTTGACCAGGACGAGCACGGGCGAAACGGCTTCCGGCGGCCAGAGCACGAAGGTAATGCCGGCGGCGGCCAGTACATAGGCTCCGTAGGCCGTGACGCGCTCCGTTCGATACACCTGTACGGTAAACCCCATGCAGATGACCGCCAGCGAAAACAGGACCCCTACCGGGTAACTCGGGTCTGACGGGTTGGCCGCCGTGAGACCCAGCATCCAGGTGATGAATACGTAAATGTATCCATACACCAGATGGGCAAAATAGGGGCGGCTTCGTCCCCACCACGACGCGGCGGCCGCTATGGCCCATGCCGAGCCGGCCATCACGACGCGCATCCAGGCAGGGTCGGTTCCGCCGGGGTTGGCTTCGTGCCTGAGCACCCCGACGACCCCTACCGCCACCCCCGCTCCGAGCAGCAACAGCCGGTATGCATCGAACTGATGCCGTTCCATTCCGGCCTCGGCCGCTTTGTCCAACCCTTCCATGCCGGTTCCTCGTTTCGATGGACCCCGGGTTTCGGCCACACATTATCCCCCGTATCAATCTAAATGCTCCGCCGAATTACGCCACTCCGGGTAAAACTATTTCACAGAAATCATTACGCCTTCGCGTCTCTAAGCCTTCACGAGGGCGATTCGTGAATCGCACCTACGGCGTCCTCCGTTTGCGGTCCGGCATCAGGGCGATTCGTGAATCGCCCCTGCGGTACGGCAGGCGTTACAGGGGCCGGAGGGCCTGCTTCGCCCCCGGAAACGGCCGGGGCGAGGTATCCGGCTGAGGTCGGGACTTCCCCTTTCCAGGGCCCGACCCCACTTCCGCCGGACTCCCTTCAGCCCACCATCAGTGCCTTGCGGGATGGTTTCATTACGCTTTCCTGATCGCCGAGGCGGAACCGGCCTATTAACTGCCGCAGCTCCTCCGTGAGCCTGTTCAGGCTGTCGGTCGATCCGGCGATCTGGCTGATGCCTGCCGCCGACTCCTGCGTGGCCGTCGAGATCATCTCGATGGAGCGGGAGATCTGCTCGCTCGTGGTGGACTGCTCCTCGCTGGCGGCGGCTATGGTGGTTACCATATCCACTGTGCGGGCCGCGCCGGTCACGATGCGCTCGAGTGCGGTTCCCGTCTGGTCGGCCAGTGCGATGCCTTGCTTCACTTCCTCGTCGCCGCTTTGCATGGCCCGAACGGCCTCGTGCGTTTCGCTCTGGATGCCTTTGATCATACCGGCGATTTCTTTGGTCGCGGTGGCCGTCCGCTCGGCCAGCTTGCGCACTTCGTCGGCCACCACGGCGAACCCCCGGCCCTGCTCGCCCGCACGGGCCGCCTCGATGGCGGCGTTCAGCGCCAGCAGGTTCGTCTGATCGGCTATCTCGTTGATGACCGAGACAATCTCCCCGATGCGCTCCGTGGATACCCCCAGCGCCTCGACGGTGGCCGTGGATCGGGATACCACCTCGGCAATCCGGTTGATCTTCTGGATCGTCTGGCGGACCACGTTGCCGCCGTCCCGGGCGGCTTCGCCGTTGGCCTGGGCGACTTCCGCCGTTTCGGTGGCGCTGCGGGAGTTGTCCACGATGGTGCGGACCATTTGCTCCACGGCGGCGGCCACCTCGGCGCTCTGGGCGCTCTGCTCCTGAGCCGACGTAGCCAGTTGTTCGGTCGATGCGCTGATCTCGGCGGAGGCTCCGGCGGCGTTGTCCACCGCCATGCCGACGCTCGAAAGCATTCCGCGCAAGTTAATCACCGATCGGTTGAACCCCTCGAACAGCCGGGCGATTTCGTCCTTGCGTTCGGCTTCCAGATGCACCGTGAGGTCGCCTTCCGCGAACCGCTCCATTTGCCCGAGCATCCGGTCGATGTTCCGGTTCAGGTACTGGCGCTGCTCCTCCGACTCGCGGACGGCTTCCTCTACCTTTATTTCCACGGAGGCCTTTTCGGCTTCCACGGCGGCGAGGCCGTCGCGGATGCTCTGCACCATCCGGTTGAAGCTCTCCGAGAGGCTGCCGAGCTCGTCGCGGCTGTTTACCACTACGGATACGGTATTGTCGCCGGAGGCTACTTTCTTCGCCGCCTCGTTCAGGGCGATCACCGGCCGGCTGATGATCCGGGCGAGGTACAACCCGAGCCCGAGCGCCAGCAGGACGCCGAAGGCGAGGATGAGGATCATCCGCGCTTCCGTGGCATTGGCCAGCGTGGTGTTGGCGTCGGTTTTGGTTTTGGCATTCCGATTTTTCACCTCCACCATCGCGTCGATGGCGTCCTCCAGTTCCTTTGCGACAGGGGCCACTTCGGCCAGTTGGGTCATGCCCCCCTCCCGGTCGCCGGTCATGACGACCGCGATATATGGCTCGATGTGCACCTTATACTCCGCCCACCCCGCCTCGAAGCGGTCGAAAACCACGCGACCTTCTTCTGATTGAATAGTGGATTCATACTCGGCGGCCACCTTCTCCACTTCCTCCATGAGCCGCCTCCCCTCGGTAACGACTTCCTGCTGTTTCGCCGGGTCGTCGTAGATGATCAGGTTGCGCAGCTGCCCGCGCATCATCTGCACGTCGCGTGTGATCTGTGCAAGCTGGGCAATGGGCACGGTGTACAATTCGTACAGCTCCGTGTCCTCCCGTTCGAGCGTTCGGATGTTGATGATGCCGAGCACGCCTAGCCCGGCAGCGATAAATGCAACGAGAATGAACCCGGCCAACAGCTTGACCCGTACATTCAGATCGGCAAACCACTTCATGATGATACCCCGCTTCGATAGTTGATCTTACGATCCGCGACCAAACCGGTCGCGGCGCTACAGCGGGAAGCATCGTTCAGGAGGCAAAACAATTAAGCCGGGAAGTGTAACGGATGCCTTTGTCCGTGTAAAACCAACACTTCTTGCTAGGCAAAATCACCGAAATCGGCCAGATGGGCTTTACGGAGACAGGCGGGCGAGGCGTTCGGCGTGCTCGGCCATACGCAGGCGCCGAATAATGGGGTCGAGGTGGCCTTCGATAACCGAACGCAGGGCGTGGTTCTTCCCGTCGCCTTCAAGCCGGTGGTCCGTTACCCGGTCCTGGGGAAAGTTATACGTGCGGATCTTGGCGGAGCGGTCGCCCGAGCCTACCATCGAGCGGCGTGCTTCGTCGCGCTCGGAGCGGCGTTTCTCCAGTTCGAGTTCGTACAGCCGGGAGCGGAGCACCCGGAGGGCTTTGTCCTTGTTCTTGTGCTGGCTTTTTTCATCCTGGCACGTTACGACCAGCCCCGTGGGAATGTGCGTTACCCGCACCGCCGAGTCGGTGGTATTGACCGATTGCCCGCCGGGGCCGCTCGACCGGTACACGTCGATCCGCAGATCGTTCGGGCTGATGGCGATGTCCACTTCTTCGGCTTCCGGTAGTACGGCCACGGACGCAGCCGAGGTATGGATGCGGCCCGACGCCTCGGTTGCCGGCACGCGCTGCACCCGGTGGACGCCGCTTTCGTACTTCAGGGTTCCGTAGGCGTCCGGGCCTTTCACTCCGAAGATGATTTCCTTGAACCCTCCCTGAGCGCCCGGCGAGCTATCCACTTCCTCCACGGTCCAACCATGTCGGTCGCAGAAGTAGGCATACATCCGGTAGAGGTCTCCGGCAAACAGGGCGGCCTCATCTCCACCCGTCCCCGCGCGTATTTCCACGATGGCGTTGCGGGCATCCTCGGGATCTTTCGGGATGAGTTCCAGCCGCAAATCCTCCTCCACGGTCGGCAGGCGATCCTCGATTTCTTCGAGCTCCTGCCGAACCATGCGCAACATGTCCGGGTCGTCCTCGGCTCCGAGCATCTCGCGCAGGCCCTCCCGCTCTTTGAGCAACTGCTCGTAATGCTCCACGGCCCGTACCACGGCAGCCAGCGCGACATGCTCCCGGCCGAGCGCCGCCATCCGTTCCGGGTCGGTGGCGATTTCCGGCCGGGACATCTGGTCCTGAAGGCTCTCGAAACGGGTTTTGATCTCGCGGAGCGATTCGAGGTTGAGCATATGGGCGGGGATGGGAGCGGAAACCGCACAAGAACGCCCGCTCCGGCGGAATGTTCAACCCGTTTCCGTCACTCCGGTTTTTAAGGCATCGCTCCGGCTTCTTTCAAATCATGCCCGCTTTTTCTGGTCCTCCCAACGCGATGCGGATCTTGAACAGGCTGAATGCAGCCTGCACAGATTTCGGCTCGGGGGCCGTATTGACGGGTAGAGGGCGATGTAAGGGGAGCGGTTACGGGGAAAAAACGACAGAGGCGGGGAGTGGCGTTATACAGTCAAACCGTCACTTACGGATCCATGCGGCGTATGATGCGCCCGAGCGCGTCGGCGGCCGCGTCGATGTCCTCGGGTGTATTGTCCTTCCCGAAGGAAAAGCGCACTGTGGCCGCCGCCGTGGGCCGGTCGCGGCCGATGCCGAGCAGCACATGGCTCGGCTCCAGAGCGCCGGAGGTACATGCCGAACCCGCCGACACGGCGATCCCCTCCACGTCGAGGTTGAGCAGGAGCATCTCCCCGTCGATCGGCCTGCCCCGAGGGGGGAAGCTGATGTTGAGTATGTGGGGCGCCACGGGCGCTGCGCCCATCGGCGTGTTGAGGACATACCGGTCCGGCAGGTCTTTTTCGAGCCGACCGAGCAGCTGGTCGCGCAGAGCCGTAACGTGCCGTACGCGCTCGTCCATTTCGTCCACGGCGAGGTGCAGCGCTTCAGCCATCCCCACGATGGCCGCTACGTTTTCGGTGCCGCCTCTACGGCCCCGTTCCTGCGAGCCCCCCACCACGAGCGGCGCCAGGTCGAGACCATTACGAACGTACAGAGCGCCCGCTCCGCGGGGGCCGTAAAACTTGTGCGCCGAAATCGAGACGAGATCCGCCCCGAGCGCATGTACATCCAGAGGCAGCAGTCCCGCCGTCTGCACGGCGTCGGTGTGGAAACGGACGCCCCGGCTGCGGCACAGAGCGGCCAGTTCGTCCACCGGATTGATCGTGCCGATCTCGTTGTTGGCGTGCATGAGCGAGACGAGGCCGATCTCGGGGACAAGCGCCGCCTCCAGGGTTTCCGGAAGAATCCGGCCGCAGGAGTCGGGGCAGAGAAACACGACGCCGCCGACCCTGCGACGGCGGCGCTCGGCGGGTCGCAATACGGCCTCGTGCTCGAT
>CBDUBS010000204.1:0-6621 GCA_965365445.1 uncultured bacterium
TTTTTGCGAGGAATGACTTTTTTGCGAGGAATGACTTTTTTGCGAGGAATGACGGGAAAGGCAGCGGGCCGGTGTGCGGCAGGGCGATGCCAGGGCATCGCCTTTCGGCGTTATGGGCCTACCCTGTAACGATGTGGTCCCGCGCGGGGGAAAGCCGCCCCGGATACACCGCAAGGTCATATACTTTACGTATCCCTCTCCCCTACCCCTTGCCCTTATGGATCGACGCCACTTCCTCGAAACGCTCGCTGCGGCGGCCCTCATTCCCCTGAAACCCGCCGCCCCCGACCGCCTCGGCCGGTTGCTGCCTCTGCGCCGGTTGGGTAAAACCGGAGTTCAGGTAACCATGCTCGGCGTGGGCGGCTGGCACATCGGCCGGATGTCCGAGCGCGACGCCCAGGAAACCATCGAAACGGCGCTGGAAGGGGGCGTGCGCTTCTTCGACTCGGCGGAAGCCTATCAGAAGGGCCGCAGCGAGGAATACCTCGGCCGGTTCCTCACGCCGAAATACCGGGACGTAAGCTTCCTGATGACCAAAACGGGCGCGAAAACGGCCGCGGAAGCCCGGCAGGACCTCGACGACTCGCTCCGCCGGATGAACACCGACTACCTCGACCTCTGGCAGGCTCACGAGGTGATGAGCGCCGACGACGCCGACGCCCGCATCGAGGGGGGCGTCGTTGACGTGATGGTGGAGGCGAAAGCCGCCGGGAAGGTGCGCCATATCGGGTTCACGGGCCATGCCCGCCCCTCCGGCCACCGGCGCATGTTGGAGCGCACCGATGTGTTCGAAACGATCCAGATGCCCGTCAACGTGCTCGACCCGGCCTACGACAGTTTCATTACGCAGGTGCTGCCTGCGGCGCTGGAGCGGGATATGGGCGTGATTGCCATGAAAACCCTTTCCAACGGGCACTTCTTCCGCAGCCAGGGGCCTATCCCCACCCGGCTGAACATCGAGGAAGCGTTGCGGTACGTGTGGTCGCTGCCAGTCGGGGTGCTTGTCACCGGGCCGGATAACGCCGCCATGCTTCAGGAAAAAATCCATATGGCCCGGCAGTTCACTCCGCTGGATGAAACCCGCAGGGACGAGCTGGCGGCCCGGGTGGCCGACCTTGCCGGAAGGCAGGTGGAATACTACAAGCAGGTGTAGGCGACCGGCGGCACCGAACCGGGAAAAAAGATCGGGCGGATGGGCCCCACACCCAACCGCCCGAACCTGCCGACTCCGCCCCTGACGGGCGGAATAAACCGGCTTCTCAGCCATACACCACATCATCGGGGAGGTAATCCGGGATGTGATGGACCAAACCTACGCCGGGGCATACGGGCCGGGCAACCCCAATGTTACAGGCTGCCGGTGGGTGTCGCGACGCCCGGCCGGGGCGATCCGAACGGCCGGATGGGCTACCCGAGTGTGGCGTTCACCCGGTCCCGGTAGCTGCGGCTCATTTTCAGCCGCTTCCCGTCGTGCAGCACCACGACGCTGCCGCCGTTGAGGTGCGGCACGATCTCCTTGATCCGCGCCACGTTCACCAGCGTGGAGCGGTGTATCCGGACGAAGCGGCGCGGGCTCAGGCGCTGCTCAACGTTGCTCAGGCTTTCGCGCAACAGATGCGATTTCTGCCCCGCGTGGACCCGCACGTACACCCCTTCGGCCTCTACCCAGTCCACATCGCCCTCATCCAGAAAGATGAGGCGGTTGCCGGTTTTGAGCACCAGGCGGGCCGGAAAGCCGGGCTCCGAGACCGGTTCGTGGGCGGCAGGCGGCTCCGGCGGGTTCCGGTATTCCTGCAAGAGGTTCATCAGCCGGTCGCCGTACGACCGGAGCCGACTGGCGACGATGCGCTCCCTCGCCCTCTGGAGGGCCTCGTAAAACCGCTCGTCGCTGTAAGGCTTCAGGAGATAGTCGAAGGCGTTCGCCTCGAAAGCCTGAACGGCGTACCGGTCGTATGCCGTCACGAAAACGAAGGCGGGGGGAGCCGCCTCGTCGAGCCGGGCCAGCAGCTCGAAGCCGCCCACGCGCTGCATCTGGATGTCCAGGAACACCAGCTGGGGCTGGAGCTCCCGGATGGCGTTCAGCGCTTCATCCCCGTCGTCGCACTCGCCGACGATCTCGAAGCCGACCTCCTGTTGAAGGAGTTTGCGGATGCGCAACCGCGCGAGTTCCTCGTCGTCCACGATGAGCGTTCTGATCCGTTCCATGGCTTCCGGTGGATGGGTTAATCGGACTTCGCAAGGGGTCGTACAGGGGCCCTACGGGATACACGCCGCCGGGTTGCGCCCTGTCAGTCCGCTTCGATCACTTCGAGTTTATCTGCTTCCCGGTAAAACGGCACGGTCACCACGGCGGCCAGCCCCCCTTCCTCCGAACGGGTCAGCACGAGATGGTCTCCGGCGCCGTACAACTGGCCCAGCCGCTCGCGCGTGTTGCGGAGGCCGATGCCGGGTTTCAGTCCGGCTTCCCCGCATTCCGGGAGTCCGGGCCCGTTGTCGGCTACCCGGATGACCAGGCTCCCTCCTCTGCGCCGTATCTCGATGCGGATGCGGGCCGTTTTCCCGTTTTTCGGCGCGCCGTGCTTTACGGCGTTTTCCACCAGCGGCTGGATGATCAGGGTAGGCACCAGCGCATCCCATGCCGGGGCGTCAACCTCGATTTCGGCCTCCAGGCGGCCCCGAAACCGAATCTGCTGGATTTCGAGATACCGCTCGATGAAGGCCGTCTCTTTCCTGACCGTCACCTCCTGTTCGTCCAGCGTATCCAGCGTCAGGCGGAGCAGTTCGCTGAGCAGCGTAATCATTTTTCGCGACGAACCCACGTCCTCGTCCATCAGGGCGGAAATCGCGTTCAGGGTATTGAACAGAAAATGCGGGTGGAGCTGCATCTCCAGGGCCTGCAACCGGGCGCGGGCGAGCTGAGCCTGGAGGTGCGTCGTGCGGATCTCCTGCTCGCGCAGGGCCTGACGCGAAATGTAGGCGTGGGATATCGCCACGATGGCCGCGTACACCAGCAGATCCAGCGCCGCCGTACCGATGAGGCTGAGCCGGAACTCCTCCCATACCTGCGCCGAAGGCATCGAACCGAGATCGGAGAAGCCTAGCCGAAGCGCGTGGAACAGGACCACGTCCACCACCGACAGCCCCATCCACCCGATCAGATGGACCCCGAGCCGCCGGGGCAGGCTCCCCTTTTCGAGCGGAAAACGCCGGGCCAGGTACAGCACCACCGGGGTCAGGAGCACCCAGACCCACCATCCGATTACGTACCACAGGGCCAGGTCGATGGAAAACGTGATCGACGGGTTGGCCACCGACAGCAGGAAATACCGCAGGGCAAATACGATCCCGACGAACGTATAGGCGAGAAAGGCAAGTCCGCCCGCCGTCAGGCTTCGGTACAGGGTGCGTCGGACGTGGTGCATTCGGTTACGGCATGATCAGGCTTTCTATTCCCTGTAACGAATCTAACGAAAAGACCGGTCGCCGTGGTGAACTACTTTATCAGCCCCTGTTTCCTGACCAGCCGGCCGGCGCCCTCCCTTTTGTTGCCGACGCACTCCCCCATGTTGCGAATGACCGTCCGGTGTACATGACCGGCAAGCAGCCGTGCCCTACGCCCGGCCGTGGGCAGGGTAAAATTTTTTCCCTCCCGGTACACACTGGTATTATTCATGATTCATTCATACCATGCTGTTGTCTGTTGCAACGATAATTGGTGCAACAGACAATAGCAGACCGACGCGACCATGGATGACGTTCGCAAGAGTCATTCACGACAGGTTTCTTTCACGACAGGTTTCTTTCACGAATTGCCTTCGACCCGTACGGAAACGGGCCGGCTCTCCTTTCGTCGGGGAGGGGCCGGTACGAGGCAGCCACCGTTCCGGGTCATACCGGCTCGAACGAAACAGTTACCTTATACAAACCTGGAGGCGCCCTATGAAAGAGAGTGGAATGTCCCGGCGTACATTCATTCAGTGCTCCTGTATTACGGCCGGCCTGACCCTCACGGGGCTGGCCGGGGCGGGCTGCGACAGCGTCGAAGCCGATAAAGCCGATGAAGAACCCAGACCCGGCATCGACATACAGGGCAACGTCATTTCCGTTGATCCGACCTCGACGGCGGGAACGGCTCTGGCCGCAGCGGGCGGATTTCTCTCGATACCTTCGGCGAAGGTCATCGCGGTAAATGTGGACGGCCAGTCGGTAAGGGCTTTTACGAGCGTATGCACGCATCAGGCCTGCGACATCGATTCCTTCAGCAACAACCGTTTCGTATGCCCGTGCCACGGTTCTCAGTTCAGTACGTCCGGCAGCGTCGTCCGGGGACCCGCATCGGCCCCGCTGACCGAATATCCGGTAACCCGCAGCGGCAACCGATGGGTCATCACCAAAGCCTGAACATGCCCATGCACCCTTCTATGGAACGGCAACAGGTATTCCCCGGATGGCTTCGCTGCGCACTGATTCTGTCCGTGGGCCTGGCGGCGCTCCCCGCCCGGGCGCAAAACGAGGTCGGCAGCCCCGACCCGGATTACCGGACGCCCCGGTTCTGGCTGGCCGCGACGGTAGGGATACACCCCCTCCGGCAGACTGCGCAGGACAGCCTGCCGGAGGGTATGCCCCTGCTGACGCGCGCGTTCTGGGGGCGCAACGGGGCCTTCCGAAAGCTCGGCCTCGGGCCTTCGACGCGGGCCGGAGAGCTTCGCCTGCGCCGATCCATGTTGCAGTGGCACCAGCGGCTGGGGCTGGCTACCTGGCTCGCCATGACGGCGCAGGTAACCACCGGGGGGCTCGTGCAGTCCAATCCGGCCAGATATTACGATAACCTGCAACCCGTGCATAAAACGCTGGGCTATGTCACGTTCGGCGCGTATTCCACAACGGCCGGGTTATCCATTTTCGCCCCTCCGGCCCGGCGATACGGCTCGGGACTGAACTCGATCAAGCTGCACCGGTACCTTGCCCTGATCCATTTCAGCGGGATGATGGCGCAACCCTGGCTGGGCGCGGCTTCGGCCCGCGCTACCGACGCCGACCGGTACGACCGCCTGAGTACGCTCCACAAATGGGTCGGGATAGCTACGTACACGGCCTTTACCGGGGCTATCCTGACCATCTGGCTTCCCATCTAACCTTCCCACCCGATGCGATTCCTACTCTGGTTCTTGCTGGTTCCCGTCGCCGTGTCCTCCGCAGCCGCCCAGACGGCAACGTACACGATCGTACCGGAGGAGAGTATGCTGGCCTACACGGGCCGCCATGTCATGCACTCCTGGACGGGAGAGAATACGAAGGTGTCCGGCTCCATCGTCCTGGACCCGGCCTCCCCGGGAACCGCACGGGTTACCCTTTCAGCCCCGGTAGAGGCCTTCGACAGCGGCAACTCCAACCGGGATTCGAACATGCTGGACGTGGTAAATGTGGATCGGTATCCCGTGGTCCGGTTCGTATCGCAGTCCGTGCAGCCGGTTCGGTGGGAAAAAAACGGGGCCGGGTTTGCCGGTGAATGGCTCGTCAGGGGAACGCTGACCTTTCACGGGCAAGAGCGCCCTGTCGAGATCCCGGTGAAGGTGTCGTTATCCGGCTCCGCTATCGACGCCGAGGGCGCCTTTACCGTCCTTTTGAGCGACTTCAAGGTGAAACGGCCCAAACTTCTTTTCAAAGCCATCGAAGACGATATCCAGTTGACGGGCGCGTTTCGGGCGACGCGCTGAGCGGCCTCAGGGGCGAAATGCGTGCATGTCCTCCACGCGCGTCACCCCGGCCTGCCGCATGGCTTCCCAGGCTTTTCCGAGCGATCCGTTCACATCGATCCCCCGGGTTGCGGGCGATACGACCGCCACCTCGAAGCCGAGCCGCCTGCCGTCCAGCGCCGAGGCGAGTACGCAGAAATCGGCGGCGAGGCCCGTCAGGTAAAGGCGGTCGGTGCCCCGTTCCCGAAGGGAGCCCTGCAAGCCGGGAGGGGTGGCTCCGTCGGTTTCATAAAAGGCCGAGTAGGAGTCGATCTCCCGGCGAAATCCTTTCCGGAGGATCAGATCGGCGCGGGTGCAGTCCAGCCCGGGATGGATCGACGCGCCCGGCGTGCCCTGAACGCAGTGGTCCGGCCAGAGGACCTGCTCCCCGTAGGGCAGCGCAACGGTATCGTACGGCCGTTTCCCCGGATGGCTGGAGGCGAAGGAGAGGTGCCCGGCCGGATGCCAGTCCTGCGTAACGATAATGTGGTCGAACAGGGGAGAGAGCGTGTTGATCGCATCCACCACGGCGTCCCCCTCCGGCACAGGAAGCGCCCCGCCCGGACAAAAATCGAGTTGTACGTCCACGATGACCAGTGCTTTCATAGGGTTGCTCCTGTCGGTTGGTTTTTCCGGGTGTAATCAATCTGCAATTCCTACCCGCACGGGGGGTATTCGGACGGCAAGCCGCCCGGGTCGGGCGTATCACGACCATCGCTCCGCCTGAAAACATACATGAGGACCGCGGCCCATGCAACCACCCCCGGCGACCCGCTTTACGGATGCCTCCATCCCGGAAACCCGCTCCTTTGCGGCTCCTTCCCTGTCCTCCGCCGCATTGGCCGGGATCGGCGGGGCGGCGCTCGTCGCCGTGGGTTTGTCCCGC
>CBDUBS010000205.1:0-6617 GCA_965365445.1 uncultured bacterium
CCTACCCCTACCTTGACCGCATAGGGTACGAACTGGTACGAGGCATGTCCTTCGAGCGCATCCGTTTGCTGAGAAGCCGCGGCCCGCAAGCTTTCCTCAGCCGACCTGCGAAGCTCTTCCTTGCGGCTTTCAACCTGCCGAATTTGCTCCTCGCAATGCTTAACCTCGATCGTCTGCACCGATACGGTCTGCCGGTAGTGCTCCCGGATAGCCGAGATCTTGTATTCGAGCGCTTCTTCAGCGGCAGGTGCGTCGGAACGCATCGAGAGTCCGAAGACGGCGCCTTCATCGCGTAACAGGCCTTCGTCTTCTATCCATCTCGCCTCGTATGCGTCTTTCTCGCTGGAAGCCGGATCGGGGGGAGCGGCAGGGGGGCGGCTGGTTGCGGCCTTTTCTTCTCCTGCTGCATAGGTCGTAAACGGTATGGCCATAAATGGAAGTATGGGTTACTGAATGGGATGGCCGGAATGGTACGGAGGCGTGTTGCGTAGTAGAGGGCGTCGGCGAAGGCTATGGTACGCCACGCGAGCAGCCGCCCGGACAGGTCATGTCCGGACAAGCTTGCAGGTGCGCCGCACAGAGATCCGCCTATCCAATACCCGGTACCTAATATCGTATACTACCAGACGGGTACTCGACGCCTGGTGTCAACCGATTCTGCGCTTTTGTTCCGAATGGTTGTAGGCATATCTCCTACCAACGAGCTTTGTGCGGAGGGTTGCCACTCATGTCGTCACCTATTTTGGGCGTGTGTCGGTGGTGTAATACACAGGGATGGCGGCCCCAATGGCAAGGCTTTAGTTGGGAAGCAGGCGATTGGGGTTACGCACCGGCAGGGTTGTGGCGTGGAGAACGTTCCTTAAAAGCGCACTGGAATAACAGGACGTCATTTCGTAACGTCGGCAGAAGAGCTCTGATTGGTTATTCCCACGGTACATTTCCAAACAGGTTGTCATGAAACACCGCGTCTTGCTCTCCCTCTGCCTCAATCTTTTCTTGCTTTACGGGGTGGGGGCGCAGCCGTTTCCATCCGTCGAGCCGTCCGAGGCCGGGTTCTCGCCGGGAAGGCTGGCCCTGATCGACTCGCTCATCCAGTCGCATATCGACCGAAATGAAATCGCCGGTGTGGTTACCCTGATAGCCCGCGACGGCAGGGCGGTGCACCACAAGAGTTTTGGTTTCCGGCGGATAGAAACCGGCGAGCCCATGACGAACGATGTGATTTTCCGGATCGCCTCGATGAGCAAAGCCGTCACCACGGTAGCCGTCATGTTGCTGTATCAGGAGGGGAAATTGCTGCTGACCGATCCGGTTTCGAAGTACATTCCCCAGTTTCGGAATACGGTTGTGGCCGTGCCGCCGCCGGCCGGCGCTCCCGATACGGTTTCGTTCGTCACGGCGCCCGCCGTGCGGCCGATAACCATTCATCACCTGCTTACCCATACCTCGGGCCTGACCTACGGGGCCGGGCCTGCCGAGAAGCTGTATAAAGAGGCGAACCTGGACGACTGGTATTTCGCGGACCACGATGAAACCATCGGTGAAGCCGTGCTCCGGCTGGCGAGCCTCCCGCTGGCCGGGCAGCCGGGGGAAGGGTACCTGTATGGCTTCTCGACAGACGTGCTGGGCTACCTGGTGGAGGTGGTATCCGGTATGCCTCTGGACCGGTTCTTCGAGGAGCGGATATTCAGACCTCTGGGGATGAGCGACACGTATTTCTACCTGCCCCGGGAGAAGGCAAACCGGCTCGCGACGGTATACGGCATCGACGGAAACCGTCACCTGGCGGCCCGGGAAACGCCGGAAACGAGCGACAACCTGATCGGCCCGCGCAAGGCTTTCTCCGGAGGGGCGGGCCTCGTCTCAACGGCTACCGACTATGGTCGTTTCCTTCAGATGCTGCTCAACGAAGGGGAGTTGGACGGGGTAAGGCTGCTTGCTCCAAAAACCGTCGAGATCATGCACAGGAATCACGTCGGGGATCGATACGACTCGGGCAAGCGTGGCTTCGGCCTCGGATTCTGGGTGCTGGAGGACCTGGGAAGGTATGGCGAGATGGGTACGAAGGGAGCGTACGGATGGGGAAGCGCTTATTATCCGCAGTACTGGGTGGATCCGCAGGAGGACATGATCGCCCTGTTCATGACGCAGCTTACGCCTTCCGGCGGCCTGGACCTGGCCCGCAAATTCTACACGCTGGTTTATGCGGCGCTGGAAGAAACCCGGTCGGCTCCGGAAAAATAAAAATGGGGCAAGCTAACCGTGTCGCGCCGCATCAACCTCCTACCGTTGCTACCTTCCGGTCCTGGCGGAGTTCAGAGGGAGCTGGCCGCACGGGACTTGCCCCAGGGTGCCTATCAACAGGAGCGTGTGGCCGATGTTCCGTACGGCGCATAAATAAACCATGAATGCCGTGGATCAGGATTTTTTACCGTCGGAATCTCACCTCCCCCGGATGGTCAGGCTATCCGTGTAGACGATCTCGCACGCGCCCATGCCGACATCGGCGCGGGTTAACGACGTGCGCCATCTTCCTCCGTCACTCGCCAGCACATGTACCAGCCTGCCGGTCAGCCGAATGATATGCCCGGGTTTTATGCGCCCCAGTGCGTTTTCCACCACTGCGTTGGCCGGTATAATGTGCATGTTGGTGCTGTGGAGGATGACGTCCCGGGTATTTAACGTATGCGCCCCCGACGTCCATCGGTAGGCTCGTTTGCCGAGCCGTACGTCCAGTTTTTCAATGACAGACACATCCGACATGGAACCCCATCCGACGGCCAGATCATAGGGGGAGAATACCGCCGTCGGGTCGGAGCGATACCGCTTGACGCCAAGCACGCGCCCTTCAACCTTGAACGAAGCCACGGGCATCAATCGAAATCCGCCCCGTTCGATGACCGCCCCGCCTTCAAGAATCGTTTGCTCGGGTTGATGCGGGGCCTGGACCCCCTTTGAAAAAGGTACTGGTTGGAGGAGCCGGTACCCTGCGGCCAGTACCAACAGGCCGGCAACAACCACCCACCGGATACGGATCAGGACCGGCATATGCATACATACCTTGCAACGACTACGTTATGACCAGGCCGGCTTCGGACTCCGAAGACGACAGCCCTCCGATTTCCCTTGCAGGATGTCTCGGCGCCACGCATCTTAATGATCAGGATGGAGCTTAATCATCAGGATGGAGCCGCGCCCGCGGCTTTCCGTTGGAACATCCAACATCACGAAGAGGTCCGCACGAGGTTCATCATGAAACAGGATGAAGGGAAGTACCACCCGACAACGCGCCTCATTCATGGCCGCCACCGATCCGAAGCCTGGGAGTATGGGCATCATCTGGTGCCGCCCATTTCCACGTCGAGCACCTTCCGCCTCGACTCTGTGGTAAGGGGAGCTATGGGGTTTCAGGAGTTCGCTCGATCCGATCAGGACGATCACCATATCTACATTTATGAACGCCTCGGCGAGCCGAACAAGGATTTGCTGGAGGAAAACCTGGCTATGGCCGAACGCGGCGACGTTGCCGTTTCGTTTGCCTCCGGGATGGCGGCCATTTCCGCCATCCTGTGTTCGCTACTGGAGGCCGGCACGCATCTGGTCGCCCATCCGGTCGTGTACGGATGTACGCACTCGCTCCTGCACAACTGGTTGCCCCGTTTCGGCATCCGGACAACCCATGCCGACCTGTTGCGCCCGGAGACGCTCTCGGAAGCCGTTCGTCCCGAAACCCGGGTGGTTTACTTCGAGACGCCGGTGAACCCCAACATGGAAATCATCGACATACGGGCCGTGGCGTCCGCAGTGGCCGAACTCAACCAGAGGCGCTCGCCGGAGGACCGCATATACGTGGTTGTAGACAATACGTTTGCAACGCCGTTTTGTCAGCGCCCCCTTGAGCACGGAGCCGACTTTGTCGTCACGAGCCTGACGAAAGGCATCAGCGGCTTCGGCACCGACATGGGGGGAGCCGTCATTGCGCCCAGATCATTCCGCGACCGTTTGCTGCTCTACCGGAAGGATTTCGGCGGGGTGCTTTCGCCCCGGTCTGCCTGGACGATCCTCACGTATGGCCTGACCAGCCTTTCTATCCGAATCCGACATGCCCAGCAAAGCGCCGCTGCCATCGCCGATTTTCTGACCGGGCATCCGGCCGTTGATTTCGTGGCGTACCCCGGCCTGACCTCGTTCGCCGGTTATGAAGCGGCAAGGCGGCAAATGCGGGATTATGCCGATCGGTTTGCACCCGGCGTGCTGCTCTATTTCGAGTTGAAAGGAGACACCCCGGCTGACCGACAGGCCGCTGGAATCCGCTTCATCAACCACCTGTCGGAAAACGCCTATACGATAACGCTGGCAGTGAGTCTGGGTAACGTGCGGTCGCTCGTTGAGCACCCGTCGAGTATGACCCATGCCCCCATCCCACCCGAGGAACAGGCCCGCATCGGCATACAGCCGGGGGGAATCCGCCTATCCGTGGGGTTGGAAGAAACCGAGGACCTCATCCGGGATCTTCAGGCGGCGCTTGAGGTCGCGCTGTCCGAGCCGGTTACCTGAACCCGGGATCGAGGCCGAACCGCACGCGGCGAGCCTCAATCACATGCGCTTGCCGTCAGCCCCCTCCGGATCGTTTCGATAACGTGCTCGGGGGCGCGGATCGGCCGGTTGCGGGCTGCATCTACAAAACACAACGTAACTTTGCCCGTAGACAGCAATTCCTTTTCACCATGTCTCCGCACTTCATAATCGATAGTTAAGCGTGTTGACGGAAGCTCCGAGATCATGCACAGGATGGATAGCATATCGTCGTAAAATGCCGGGCGCCGGTACTGGATCGAAAGATCGATCACGGGCATGATGATGCCGCTATCCTCGATCGCCTTGTACGGCAACCCGACCTGCCGCAGCGCCTCCGTCCGCGCGACTTCGAAGTAATCGACGTAGTGAGCGTGGTAGGCATACCCCATGGGGTCGCACTCCCGGTAGCGGACGCGGTGCAGGTGCTCGTAGACGAACATGATGGGCGCTGAGGTGCAATGAGTAGATTCATTACACTACCTCAAGAAGCCGTGAATGTCAAACGAGGAGGTACCTCGTTGCGTGAAGCCGGTGTTAATCGGCCCATCTATGGGGATGTCCGGCGTATGCCGCTGAGGGCCGTAAGCCCGCAACCGGTCGGGGTCGCCTCCGGGAGGGAGTCTATCGGCGCCTGCCGTTCAGCACTTCGTCCAGGCGCTCCCGAAGCACCCTTCGCCCATATTCCTTTCCCATCTCCAGAATCCTTTCCTGGTTGGTTTGCCGCGCTGGTTGGGGCGGAGCGGGATAATCGACTCGCCGGGTGCGTTCGGGGGTGCTTGGAGTCGTGCTTACCCGACGCGTGGTACGGCGGGACGATTGGCGTGCCCGGACCGGTTTGCCCGGATGCGGCTTTCCGTCGGTGTAGATGAGCAAGCGCCATCCCGGCTCGATGTGGTCGTCCGGAAGGCCGTTCCACGACTGGATATCGGATATGGTCACTCCATACCGCTTTGCGATGTTGCCCAGCGTGTCGCCCCTGCGAACGATGTATGTTATGGAAGAAGGCGTAGCTTCGTCTTTCGTTGGGACGGATTTTTCTGCCGCAGGCAGATCAGGCTCTTGCTGTTTTGAGAGCGTACCGGGATTCGGGAGCGTATCGGTGGGGGCGGCCGGTTCCGGGCTGGACGGTTCGGCATAGGGGCGACCCGGTGTATGCACGGCCGGCTTGGCGCGGGATTGCGCCGGCTTGAGCGGTTCGTAGGCGCGTACACCATACCGGACGCGTACCGGCCGGGCGGTTTCCGCCAGGTTCGGCGCTCCGGAAGGAAGGCGAAGGCGCATCCCCTCGCGAATCCGAGGGTGCTTCAGTCCGTTCAACGCCATTAGTTCATCGGTCGTGCTGCCGTACTGGGTTGCCACCGCTAACAGGGTTTCTCCCGCCGCTACGATGTGCATCTGTGGGATGTCCAGATCCTGACGGGATAGTCTGGCGGCCAGCTTTTGATAGCTTCCAAGAGGTATTCGTACGGCATATCCCTGCGGAGAAGGGGGCAGCACAGAGCGGCGAAGCGCCGGATTCAATGCCTTCAGCACCGGCAGGCCGGCTCCGGAAAGCTCCGCCAGCTTATCCAGAGGAAAACGACCGGGTAAGGTAACCAGATCATACGCGTACGTAGGCCCGTCTGTGCTTCGGGTGGCGCCGTATGCTTCCGGGTTTGATGCAACGAGCGCCGTGGCGATGTACATCGGAACGTAGTTGCGAGTCTCCTTTGGAAGGAACCGATACAGGCTCCAGAACGACACAGCGGCGCCGGGCGAACTGCGGCGCAGGCGAGCCACGGCTTTGTTCACATTACCGGGGCCGCAATTATATGCCGCCAGCGCCAGATGCCAGTCCCCGTACATGCCATACAACGATTTGAGATACTGTGCAGCAGCCCGAGTTGCCTTTTCCGGATCGAGCCGCTCATCGACCCATGTATCGTATACGAGACCGTACTCCCGTCCGGTCGCCGGCATGAATTGCCAGATTCCGGCAGCTCCTACAGGGCTCCGGGCCCTTGGATTGAGGCCGCTCTCGATGAGCGCCAGGTACTTCA
>CBDUBS010000206.1:0-6612 GCA_965365445.1 uncultured bacterium
ATCACCTGCAAGCCTGCTTTGTCAGCCGCCAGAATTTTCGCGTAAATTTCGGGTAGGCGTTTTTGCAGGTAGTCGAGGAAGGCACCGCGAAAAAAGCCCGGGTTGCCGGGCTTCCGATCGCCGGGAAAACGGGAACGGCCAACAAGGTCGCCGGGGGTTCCTACAATCAGGGATCCTACCGGGCTTCCTTTGCCGGCTTCTTTCCCGCCGACGACCCGCAGATAGCCATGATCGTCGTGCTGGACGAACCCCGGGGGTACGGCGGAGACGCCGCGGCGCCGGTGTTTCAGCGGGTCGCTTCCCGATGGATCGGGGCCTTCCCGCGCCTGGCCGAGCGGCTGGCCCCCTCTCCGCCTCTCCCCGCACCGAGGGCTCTGCCGGTGCCGAACGTGGCAGGAGAGCCGGTGCCTGTGGCGCAGGCCCGTCTGCTGGCCGCCGGGTTCACGGGGGTCGTCAGGGGTAGCCGGGAAGGAACCTTTGTGCAGGCGCAGGAGCCATCCCGGGAAGCCGTCGGAGCGCCGGGGATGCGCGTGACGCTTACGGCGGCAGCGGCCCCGGATTCCGTAACCCGGATGCCCGATGTGCGCGGCCTCAGCGCCCGCCGGGCGCTGGCCTGGTTGTCCCGATGGGGGATGCAGGTGACCGTGCAGGGCAGCGGCGCCGTTTTCGAGCAGCACCCGGCTCCCGGCCGGCCGTTGCAAGCTACCGTCCTACTGGAATGCCGATAACCGGCTCACAAACTGAAGATCTGAACAACCATACGCATGATGCGCCTGCAAGCCGCTCTCAAGCGACTCGAACAAACGGGCCTGTTGCAGCGGAAGCAGGGGCGCTTCGACTCGGTTTTGGTCGACCGTCTGACCAGTGATAGCCGAAAAGTGACGGCGAACACCCTGTTCGTCGCCATTCGAGGTAAAACGGCGGACGGTCATCTGTTCATTGACAAGGCTGTTCAAAATGGAGCTACCGCGATCGTGTGCGAAGCCATGCCGGAGAATGCGCGTGAGCGTTTTCCCGGCATGGCCTTCGTACAGGTGAGCCAATCCCGCGCGGCGCTGGCCGAGCTGGCCGCCGAGTTCTACGGCGACCCCTCCCGCTCGCTTCGGATGGTCGGGGTGACGGGCACCAACGGCAAAACCACCACCACCTTTCTGCTGCATCATGCCCTGCAGACGGTGGGGCTGAAAACCGGACTCATCGGCACCATTCGCATCGACGTGGGCGGCGGCCCGATGGAGCCTACCCACACAACCCCCGATGCCGTGGAATTACAGGGCCTGCTGCGACAAATGGTGGATAACGGCTGCACCGCCTGTGCCATGGAGGTTTCGTCCCATGCCCTGGATCAGGACCGGGCCCGGGCGGTGGACTTCGATGCGGCGGTGTTTACCAACCTCACGCGCGACCACATGGACTATCACGGCTCGTTCGATCACTACCGGGCGGCAAAGAAAAAGCTGTTCGACGGACTGAGCGCAGAGGCCGCCGCGCTCTACAACGCGGACGATCCGGCCGGCGCATACATGGTCGAGCATACACAGGCTCGGCGCGTCTCGTACGGGCAGTCGCCCGAAGCCGACCTGCGCGTGGAGGTTCTCGAAAACGGCGTCCGCGGCCTGCGCTTACGCCTTGACGGCGCTGAACGTACCTGCCGATTGGTCGGCTCGTTCAACGCCTACAACCTGGCGGCGGCTTACGGCGCCGGACTGGCCCTCGGCGCGCCCCGCACCGCATTGCTCGACGCCCTGGCATTGGCCCCGCCGCCGCCCGGCCGGTTCGAGCAGATTTCGTTTTCCGACGGCACGACGGTCATCGTGGACTATGCCCACACGCCGGATGCGCTGGATAACGTCCTGCAAACCCTGCGACAAATGAAGCCCCCCGGGGCCGCGTTGTGGTGCATCTTCGGTTGCGGCGGCGACCGCGACCGATCCAAGCGCCGCATCATGGGCAGTATAGCCGAGAGGGAGGCCGACCAGGTCGTCGTAACGAGCGACAACCCGCGCACCGAAGACCCGGAAACGATTATGGATGAAATTCGCAGGGGTATGGATCGCCCGGCTCAGGCTGCCTGGATCGTTGATCGGAAGGAGGCCCTCCAGTGGGCCGCCGAACACGTGCGACCGGGAGATGTGGTGCTCGTTGCGGGCAAAGGGCACGAACCGTACCAGATCGTCGGCGCGAAGAAGCGGCCGTTCGACGACCGGGCCGTGGTCCGGCAACTGTTTTCGATGAAGCACGAGGGGTGAGGGGATTCGCATACCCTTTGTCAATAGGACGTAATTCATGCTTTACTACCTCATTAACTGGCTCGAAGAACTCTACCAGCCCCCGGGCTTCCAGATCATCCGTTTCATCACGGTGAGGGCATCGCTATCGGCCATCACGGCGCTGCTCATCGCCCTGTTCGCTGGCCGAAGCATCATCAACTGGTTGAGCCGGCGGCAGCTGGGCGAGCGCATCCGGGAAGGCCAGTCCGCCGGCGCGGTCAGCCACGCCCACAAGGCCGGCACCCCCACGATGGGCGGAATCATCATCCTGCTCGCCATCGCAACGGCCACCTTGCTCTGGGGAGCCGTCGCCAACGTATACGTCTGGCTGGTCCTTCTGGCGACCGTGTGGATGGGCGCCGTCGGCTTCGCCGACGACTACATCAAAACCGTCCGTAAGAACAAGGAAGGCGTCCCGCCGCGCGTCAAGCTGATCGCCCAGTTCGGCATCGGCCTCATCGTCGGCAGCGTGCTTTACTTCCACCCTCATTTCGAGGGGTACCATACGTACACCTCTGTACCCTTTGTCGCCGACGGGCGGTTCAACTACTACTTCTTTCGGGATTGGGTCGGGGGGATCGACCTGGGCTGGGTGATCTACATACCGGTGGCCGTCTTCATCATGACGGCCGTATCGAACGCCGTGAACCTGACCGACGGGCTCGACGGACTGACGACCGGCGTGACGGCGTTCGTATCGCTGGGTGTACTGGCGCTGGCCTACATCTCCGGCGATACGCGCTGGGCGGCGTTTCTCAACGAAATGTACCTCCCCGGAGCAAGCGAACTCGTCATCGTTGTGGCCGCCGTTTCAGCGGCGTGTTTCGGCTTTCTCTGGTTCAACGGATACCCGGCTACGGTATTCATGGGCGATACGGGGTCGCTGGCGCTCGGGGCCGCCATCGGCGCATCGACGCTGATGATTCGGAAGGAGCTGCTGCTGCCGCTGCTGGGGGCGGTGTACTTCATGGAGGCGCTCTCGGTCATCATCCAGACGAGCTGGTTCAAATACACGAAAAAACGGACGGGAGTCGGAAAGCGGGTTTTTCGCATGGCCCCCCTTCACCACCACTTCGAGGCGAAGGGAACCCATGAAGCGAAAATCGTCATCCGGTTTTACATCATCACCGCCATCACGGTTATCGCCTCCCTGATGGTGCTTCGCCTGCGGTAACCGGCGTTGCCCCTCGGGCCGAACGATTATGGATGTCAGAAACCTTCAGGATAAACGGATTACCGTTGTCGGCGCCGCGAAAAGCGGTCTGGCCGCGGCAAGCCTGCTTCGGGATGCCGGGGCCGCCGTGTTCGTCACGGAGAAGAAGGATGCTGCGGAGGACTGGCCCGAGTCGCTCCGGCGAGCGGGCATCGGGTTCGAAACGGGCGGGCATTCGCCCCGGGCGCTCGAAGCGGATATGATGATCGTTAGCCCCGGCGTTCCTTCACAGAGCGACCTCGTGCAGAGCGCTCTGGAGCGGGGCATCCCGGTGCTGGCGGAAATCGAAGCGGCGTCCTGGTTTTGCCGGGCGCCTATCGTCGCCGTTACCGGCTCGAACGGCAAAACCACCACCACGACGCTTACGGGCTACCTGTTTGAAAAAGCGGGATGGAAAACGGTCGTCGCCGGAAACATCGGGTACGCCTTCTCGGAGGCGGTCCGGCGGTCGGAGGATGCCGATGTGGTCGTGCTCGAAGTGTCGAGCTTCCAGCTGGACCACATCGATACGTTCCGGCCCCGTGTGTCCGTGCTGCTCAACGTAACGCCCGACCATCTGGACCGTTACGACCATGATTTTGCGAAATACGCCGCCAGCAAAGCCCGCATCTTCGAAAATCAGCGGGAAGGCGATGCGCTGGTATACAACGCCGACGATGAAATCGTTGCCGATAAGGTGGCCTCGATGACGTCGCAGAAGGGGGTCCACCGCTTCGGGATAAGCCGGGAAACCGAGCCGTCCGAGGGGGCTTTTTTGAGGGGAAACGATCTCGTGTTACGGATCGGTCAACAGGAGGAGGTTCTTATGCAAGCCGAGATGCTGGCCCTGCGCGGGCAACACAACCTGTATAACTCGCTCGCGGCCGCTATGGCCGCCCGGGTCATGGAGGTGGGGAGCGATGTGGTCCGGGAAAGCCTGATGACCTTCGAAGGGGTGCCGCACCGGCTCGAGTTCGTGCGGGAACTGGATGGGGTCCGGTACATCAACGACTCCAAGGCCACCAACGTCAATGCGGTCTGGTACGCCCTCGAAAGCTTTCAGGAACGCATCGTCCTGATTGCGGGCGGGCGCGATAAAGGAAACGACTACGCCCCGTTGCGCCCGCTGGTCAAGGCGAAGGTGCGGGGCCTGATTGCGATGGGCGAAAGCGCGGACAAGGTAATCCGGGAGCTGGCCGACCTGGCGCCGGCCCATGCCACGGCTTATTCGATGGAGGAGGCCGTCCTGATCGCCCGCCGGCTGGCTCGCCCGGGCGACGTGGTGCTGCTCAGCCCGGCCTGCGCCTCGTTCGATATGTTTCGTAATTACGAAGACCGCGGCGACGCCTTCAAGCGCGTCCTCGCGGCCATGTAACCGTAACCCGTATATGCATACCCCTTCCCTCCTGCGTAAAGGGTTTGCCCCGACAGGGCCGCTCGATCAGGCCGTGGTGCTGGTCGTGCTGGCGCTCTCCGCCATGGGGGTGGTAGCCGTATACAGTGCAATCACGTTTCTGGCGGAAACCAAGTCGGGCGGCGACACCGAAGCCCTCCTGTTGCAGCACCTGTTCCGCCTGGGGCTGGGGCTGAGCATGATGCTCCTGTTTAGCCGGGTGGATTACCACTTCCTGGCCCGCTGGAGCCGCTGGCTGTTGCTTGCCTCCATCGGGCTGCTGATCCTGGTGCAGCTCGTCGGGGTAGCCATGGGCGGAGCGGCCCGGTGGCTTTCGGTCGGGTTTCTCGTATTTCAACCGTCGGACTTTGCCAAGGTCAGCCTGATCCTGTATACGGCCGTACTGCTTACCAGAAAACAGGCGTACATCCGGCACTTCAAGCGGGCGTTTCTGCCGCTGATGTTCTGGATCATGCTGACCGTCCTGTTCATCGGCGTGGAAAACCTGTCCACCGCTTCGCTGGTGCTCGTTTCCGCATCGCTGATGTGTTTCGTGGGCCGGGTACGGGTGCTGCATCTGTCCGGCGTGGCGGCTCTGGGGGCCGTGCTCGTCTACCTGTTCCTCCTGACCTCGCCGGGACGCGCCGCCCGCATCGAGTCGTATCTGGGCATGAAGCTCTTTCCCAATACGAACTCCGAGCAGGTGCTCAGCGATCAGGACGAAGGGTACCAGAGCCGGCAGGCGCGCATCGCCATCGCCCTCGGCGGGCTTACCGGCGTCGGGCCGGGCAAAAGCGTTCAGCGGGATTTTCTGCCGGCCCCCTACAACGATTTCATTTTTGCCGTGATCGCGGAAGAGTACGGGGTGATCGGGGCGCTCGGCTTGCTGGCTGCTCTGGTGCTGCTGCTGTTCCGGGGGTTCATGTACATCGCCCGGCAGGCGCCGGATGAGCTGGGCTTCTTCCTGGGCGTCGGCTTTACCACCCTGATCGTGCTGTACGGGTTCGTCCATGCCGGTGTGGCGACCGGCCTGCTGCCCGTAACGGGCTTGCCGATGCCGTTCGTTTCGTGGGGCGGCACATCGCTGGTAGCCACCGGCATGATGGTGGGCATTCTGCTCAATATTTCCAGACAGGCCCATAAACCGGCGCCGGAAAGCGCCTGATCGATGAAACACGCTCCGAGAATATTATTGGCGGGAGGCGGCACCGGGGGGCACGTGTACCCGGCCATCGCCATCGCGGATGCCGTTCGGGAGATAGAGCCCCGGGCCGCCGTCGCGTTCGCGGGCACGCAGGAGCGTATGGAATGGCAGGCCGTCCCGAAGGCGGGGTACCCCATCCATCCCATTTCGGTGAGCGGCTTCCAGCGGAGCCTTTCCATCGGAAACCTGGCTTTCCCCTTCCGGCTGCTCAAAGGGTTCGCCCAGAGCTGGTCGCTGGTAGGCGCCTTCGATCCGGATGTGGTCATCGGGACGGGCGGGTACGTCTCCGGCCCGGTGCTGCTCGCGGCGAGCTTGCGGGGGCGCCCGGTGGTCATTCAGGAGCAGAATGCCTACGCCGGGGTCACCAACCGGCTGATGGCGCGGCGGGCGCGGCAGGTTCACATTGCGTTTCCGGAAGCGGCGGCGTACTTCCCGGAGGGGAAAAGCGTGCTCAGCGGCAACCCGACGCGCAGCGAATTGCTCTCGGCCTCGCGCGAGCAAGGCCGGCAGTTCTTCGACATACCTGCCGGCGCCCGGCTGATGTTCGTGTTCG
>CBDUBS010000207.1:0-6513 GCA_965365445.1 uncultured bacterium
GCCGAAGTTCGTGACGGGCGGCGAGGACTGGTTTGTGCTGACTTCCGGGGGCACGCCTGCCGGGGAGCGGAAAGCCTACTATACGCGCGACTTCGAGGGGTACGAGGAGATTACGGCGCTTCGGGATAAGGAGTTGCGGTGCGCGCTGGCCGCATGGTCCGGCGCGGCAACCACACCGGCCATCGTCGTGGGGGCGTGGGGCGAGGTGCTTTACAGCACGTCGGGGCAGGTATGGGCGGCCGTATCGCTCGGGGCGGGGGCAGGGCCGGTGAACGCGCTCGCCTTCGACGGCACGTATCTGTGGGCCGCGGCCATGACCTCCGTGTACCGGGTGCGGTGGTCGGACAAGGCCGTAACGACCGTATTTCCTCCGGTGAGAGACTACGCGGGGCTGTCGCAGGCCTTCGAGAACGCCGCCCCGCTGACGGTGTGGTACGACCCGATCAACGCGCGCTACACGATGCAGGGATTGGACGGCAGCGTCTACGGGCATGATTCCGCCGGGGACGGCCACTGGCGCGACAACTTGGTGGAGATCGGGCGGGATGTGGCCGGCAGGCCGTATCTGCTTCGGCTGGATTTATCCGGGCGGCTGCTGGAATACCTGCCCGGGGGTTATCGGCGCGAGCATTACCGCATCGAGGGGCCGGAGGGGACCGGGCCGGCATTCGCCGCCGAGCCGCCTGCTCTGTGGGCCATGCGAAGCGCCGTGCTGGCCGTGGCGGGCGGGAAGTTATGGCGGGTGGCGGTGCAATCCCCCGATCCGCCGGGGAACCCCGCGTCCGCCGTACCGGAGGTGCGCAAGCGGCTGCTTCCGGCTTTCGACTTCGGGACGGGGGTGCGGGTGTACCCGGGATTGCTCGGGCCGCTCGTCGTGCGACCGGACGGCCTCATTTACCGCATTCGACGGGCGGCGAATGGAACGTAGCGGAGGGCTTATGAAACGGCTGACGAATCCGGTTGTCGCCATGACGATCACCTGGGCCTCCGGCCTGGCATCGCTGTGGCACTGGGTGGAGGGCGGCTTGCAGGTGGGCACCCTGGTGCTGGGTTTCCTGCTGGGGCTGCTCTCGTTGATCAAAATACTCCGGGAGCTGGGCTGGCTCCCCGGACAAACCAGCAAGGAGGTAAACCATGGAAACCGATTGGATGGCCCTGGCGGCCGATCACTGGGCCGTCGTGACGGCGGTAGGGGCGGCGCTGGCGGCGATACTCGGCCTGACGGCCTGGGGGCGGGCTCATGCGGAAGCACTGGCGAATGTACTGGAGGCGATTGAGGCGGTCGGGCGCGCCCTCGGCGATGCGCGGGGCGTGAAGGCCGCCGTAAGCCGCACCCCGATGTCGTACGGAGCGGCGCAGGTCATCGAAGCGGGCGTGGCC
This sequence comes from uncultured bacterium, assembly GCA_965365445.1. Classification (GTDB taxonomy): domain Bacteria; phylum Bacteroidota; class Rhodothermia; order Rhodothermales; family DASSAV01; genus CBDUBS01. The sequence continues at coordinate 1,381 of CBDUBS010000207.1, forward strand.
CGCGTCGATCCGAAGCGCCGGAGACGCCGCCTGGCCCTGCGGGCCCTGCGTTTTGCCGGAGCGATTGCGCTGGACCTCATCGGACGTAAACGGAGCCCTGCATGAAACCGAACTACAGCAACCTCGCCCTCCCGACGACCCTTGCGGCCCCCGTCAACGCCGGAGCGTTGTCCCTGACGGTGGCCTCGGCCGCCGGGTACCCGGAGGCGCCCTTTCGCATCCGGGTGGGCGACGAGGTGATGATGGTGGGCGCCCGGGCCGGAACGACCTTTTCCGCCCTGACCCGCGGCGCCGACGGGACGACGGCGGCGGCGCACACTACCGGCGAGGGGGTGACGCACGTAGTATCGGCGGAAGATTTCCGGGGGATCGAGAGCGAGTACCCGCTGCTGGCCGGCAGCTGGTACGGGCCGCCTCCGGGTCTGGCGGCGCAGAAAGCGTTCGCCCGCAACGCGCTGTACAGTCTCGGGGTGCGGGTTCCGGCCCCGTGTACGCTGTCGGAAATCGGCTGGTTCGTGGATTCGACATCCACGGCCGGATCGCTTCGGTTCGGGGCGTTCTACTTCGACCACGGAACGCGGCTGTTCACCCGGGTGGCCGAACTGGGCGTCGCGGCGGTCGGCTCCGGCGGGTTCAAAAGCCTGACGGGGTTATCCGTGAAACTACGGGCCGGGCTGGTATACCTCGTCGCGCAGATCGAAGGGTTCACCGCCGACCCGGTGATGTATTACCAGAACGGCCCCCCGGCGGGGGGTATGGCGATGCCTCAGGGGCAGGTCTGGGATAGCGCGTATTACGCGTACGGCTGGCCCGGCCGAACCGGAGCGCTCCCGGCGACCCTGCCCTCCCCCACTCCTACGTACGACTATCCACAGATTCGATTCAAGGTGACCTACCCATGAAGAAACGGTATTTGCACGAGCGGTTCGCCCCGGACGGGCGGCTTGTTTCGACCGAAGAAACCGAGGAAACGGAACAGGAATACCGGCGACGCCTCCGGGCGGACCGGCTGCGCATCATGCTGCCGGCCCTCCGCGAGCAGAGCCGACAGTATCAGGGTATGCGGGACGAGGTGGTGAAGGCCACCCCGGCGGAAACGCGCGCCGCCCTGCATCAGCTTACTTCGATGCTCGGCGACCTGGCAGGTATGGTGTATCTGCTGGCGTTCATCGTAGGAGACGGGGAGGCCTTCGACGACGAGCTTCGGGTGGAGGGGCCATGAGCATCCGGATGCCGGCGGCGCTGCCCGCCTCGTGGAACGCCACGGCCGCCCCCTCCCCTACCGGTGCGTCAGAGGCAGCCGGGCTGTATGCCGTAGGCTCCCCTGCCGTATCGGGTCTGGGGGTTGCGGGCCTGCCGCAAAGCCAGATCGCGGGCGGGTTGAACCCGGCGGCGGCCGCGACGGGCCTCGTCCTCGGGGCGGCCCCGGAGGTTTTCTGTTCCGGCGGCCTCTCGATGGGTACGGGGGCAGCCGCCCTCTTAGAGGCCCGCGCAACGGCTACGCTCGGGCACGCCGCCCTCTCGGGCGTCCTGCTTCCGGGCAGGATCTCGGCCGGGGCGGAAGCCCGCGCCTCGCTCCCTGCCGCCCTGTTCGCCGCCGGGCTGCCGGTTCATCCGGCGGCGGGCTTCGGAAACCTCGGAGCGCTGCACGACCCGGCCCGGCTGTTGCACCGCATGGAACCGGTCAGTGCGCACCCTGTCGGCGCCGCTCCCGACGCCCGCCATGCGTCCGCGATGACTCTCCGGGGCGAACTCATAACCGAAGGACAAGCCGCCGCGGAAGCGGCCGTATCATGAACGACCAGAACCTGACCCCTCCGGGCGACCCCATTTTGCCCGGCAGCGACTTCGTCCTGCGCCTGCGGCTCACGACGTCCGCCGGCCTTCCGATAACGGGGGCGCGCCCGGTGCTCCGGCTCCGCATCGAGGCGGACGGGCTTCCCCCATCCGACCTGACCGGCAGCGCCCTCACCGAGGACGGCGACGGCTGGTACAGCCACACTTTCCGGGTGACCCTTCCGGGCATCCACTGGTTTTCGTGGCAGTACTCCGCTTCGCCCGCGCGGGTCAAGGAAGGGTATTTCATCGTAGACGAGCGCCGATGCCCATGACCGACTCGTTCGACCGGGCCGTATCCGCCCTCCTGCGCCTGGAGGGCGGCCCGAGCAACCACCCCGCCGACGCGGGCGGTTTGACGAAATACGGCATTACGCTGGCCTTCTACCGCCGCCTGCCCCCGCCGTTTGGTGGAGGCCCTGCCGCCGCACAGGAGGACCTGCTGCGGCTCACCGAGCCTCAGGCGCGCCTCATCTACCGCCGGGAGTTCTGGGACCGGTACCGCTGCGCCGATCTGCCCCCGGATGTCGGTGCGGCGTTCTTCCTCACCCTGGTGAACCTCCCTCCTACCGAAGCCGTCAAGGTGCTGCAACGGGCTATCCGGCGTGCCGGGGGCGACCCTCGCCTCGCTGTGGACGGACGGCTGGGCCCGGCCACCCGGGCCGGTGCGGCCCGCTGCGACCAGACCGAGCTGAAGCGGCGTTTCACGGCGGAGTCGTGCCTGTACTACGCCGACCGCGTGCGCGCACGCCCCTCCAATCAGGCATTCCTCGCCGGATGGTTTTACCGGGCCGCCTGCCTGTTCATCGATCCGCCGGGATGAACGACGGCCCCCATCCGCGTTCGGCAGGGCGGGCTGCAAGGGGATTTCAGCGACGAATGAGGCGGAGGAATCGCCCGGCGACGACGCACCGCTCCCCTTCAGTGCCTTTAATAGGCGCTTCGAATACGACGAGCTGGTTGCGGTTGCGGCCCCGGATTACCTTGCCGTCGGGCCGGAGCACCGGGTTACAGGGGCGGCCGCGCAGCTCGGGCCGGGTGCCGACCGCCTATCGGCGGCGGAGCGATCGCCGAGGTATATGTAGCGGCAGGGTTTCATGCGGAGCGGTACGCCCTTAGCGGCGTTCGGCTCCCGATGAAGGAATTCCTTCTGAAAAGCGGGAGGAGAAGCCGTCCGGCGGCCGGGCGGCGTATATTGGCCCGTTCCTTTCCGCCGCTACTCGTTCAACCTATGGACCTCATTGCACTACTTCGCGGGGCGCTCGGTCTCGGGGCCATCCTGGGCATCGCCCTCGTCGTTTCCAACAACCGCAGGCGCATCAACTGGCGCCTGGTCGGGGGCGGGCTCGGCCTCCAGATCATCCTGGCGATTCTTTTACTCAAGGGCGAGGCGATGGGGCGGGCCTTTGCGCCGCTGGGCTGGCCGCAGGCGTTTTTCGCCTGGGTGAGCTCGTTTTTCGTGCTCATCCTGAACTTTACCATCGAGGGAGCCCGGTTCGTATTCGGGCCGCTGGCGCTCGGGCCGGGTTCGGAGGGCAGTCTGGGGGTGTTCTTCGCCTTTCAGGTGCTGCCTACGATCATCTTCTTCAGCGCCCTGATGTCCATATTGTATTACGCCGGGTTCATGCAGCGGGTGGTGCAGGGGATGGCGTGGCTGGTATCGCGCTCGCTCGGTACGAGCGGAGCCGAGTCGCTTTCGGTGACGGCCAACATCTTCGTGGGGCAGACCGAGGCGCCGCTGGTCATCCGGCCGTTCATCGGGACGATGACCTATTCGGAGTTGATGGCGGTGATGACCGGCGGCATGGCGACCATCGCCGGGGGTGTGATGGCGGCGTACATCCAGATGCTCGGGACGTCGTTTGCGGCGGCGCAGAACCTGCCGCTGGAAGCGGCGCAGCTGACCTTCGCGCAGCATCTGCTCGGGGCGAGCGTGATGGCCGCTCCGGCCGCGCTCGTGCTTTCGAAGATGATGGTGCCGGAAACCGGCACGCCCACCACCTCCGGCACGGTGGACATCAAGATCGAGAAGAACGCGCAGAACCTGATCGATGCGGCCGCCTCCGGCGCGGCCGACGGCATGAAGCTGGCCCTGAACGTAGGGGCGATGCTCATCGCGTTCATCGCGCTCATCGCCATGGTGAACTACATCATCGGGTGGGGAGCCGGGTTGTTCGGGGCGGAGCTTTCGCTGGAGCAGATTTTCGGGTGGGTGCTGGCGCCGGTGGCCTGGCTCATCGGCATTCCCGACGCGGACATCACCCGGTTCGGGGCCTTGCTCGGCACCAAGGTCGTTCTGAACGAGTTCGTGGCGTACCTGAGCCTGGCCGATCTCATCGGGGAGGGAGGGCTCGATCCGAAAACCGTCGTGATGTCCACCTTTGCCCTGTGCGGGTTCGCCAACTTCTCGTCCATCGCCATCCAGATCGGGGGGATTGGTCCGCTGGCCCCGGAGCGCACGCCGGATCTGGCCCGGCTGGGTTTGCGGGCGGTGCTGGCCGGTACGCTGGCGAACATGATGACGGCCACCATCGCGGGCGTGCTCATCGGATGATCCAAAAACGGTTGTTGGAACGGGAGCTTAACGGCATAAGCCGGGTTGGATGCCGGGATGCCCCGTTCACCTGTCCCCTTCTCCCATGCCTACGTGGTTTCTCGACCTCGATCCCGTCATGCAGGCCCTGCTGGCGGGGCTGTTTACATGGGGCGTGACGGCCCTGGGCGCCTCGCTCGTGTTTTTCACCGTGCGGGTGTGGCGCAAGTTCGTGGACGGGATGATGGGTTTCGCCGCCGGGGTGATGATTGCGGCGAGCTTCTGGTCGCTGCTGGTGCCCTCCATCGAGATGGCGGAAGCGCAGGGGATTCCCGCCTGGCTGCCCGCTTCGGTGGGGTTCCTGCTCGGGGGGGTGTTCCTCCGGCTATCCGACTTCTACCTGCCGCACCTGCACCCGGGTTTGCGCATATCGCAGGCCGAGGGGGTGCAAACCACCTGGAAGCGGGCCACGCTGCTCGTGATGGCGATTACCTTGCATAACATCCCGGAGGGTCTGGCCGTGGGAGTGGCGTTCGGGGCGGCGGCCACGGAGTTCGGGGTTGCCGGCACGGCTACCGTGGCCGGAGCAATCGCGCTGGCTATCGGCATCGGGTTGCAGAACTTCCCCGAGGGGATTGCCGTGGCCCTGCCGCTGCGGGGCGAGGGCCTCTCCCGAGGGAAGAGCTTCTGGTACGGACAGCTCTCGGGCGTCGTCGAGCCGATTTCGGCGGTGGTAGGGGCGGCGGCGGTGCTGGCCGTACAGC
>CBDUBS010000208.1:0-6493 GCA_965365445.1 uncultured bacterium
GAGCCTGGCTCCCGTCATCGCCGTGCCGAGGAAATATGTCCGCAAGCCGAAGGGAGCCGAGCCGGGAGCCGTCGTCGTGGAGAAGGAACAGGTGTTGCTGGTCCCGCCGCGCCTGCCCCCTGAATCGTCCTGAAAACAGCCGGCGTGCAACTTGCGCCGGGGTGTACAAGTATAGGAGACGGCCCGGCGACGCGGTCCGACCGGAGCATCCCCTACGAAGGGCCACCTTCTTTACCGGAATCCCCATGCGGTTAACCACCTACGAAAAAAACGTACAGCGCGAGATCGAGAAGTGGCGTCATACCGAGTCGTCGGTCATCATGCAGGCGCTGAACTGGGCCATGAAACCGGTCGACTGGGCCGTAGAACGGGTGTCGCCGGACTTGCTCGATCAGGCTGGTGATGCCGTAGCCCGGTTTCTTTCGATGCTCAACGACGCCTCGGAGTGGACATACGACCCGAAGGATGTGCTGGAAGCCGCTCGCGGGCGCGGGCTCGCCGTGGAGCGCATCGAGGACCTGCGTAATGAGGCGCTCGAGGAGCTCGATCCGCTGGCCCGGGGGCTGTTTTCCCAGAATGCCGTCCTTGCCGCTGTAGAAGGAGGAGGGACCGGGTTGGGTGGGGCCGTGCTCATTGCGGCCGACATTCCGTTGCTATTCACCATCAACTTCCGGCTGATCCAGCAAATCGGGGCGGCATACGGCTTTCCGCTGCGGGGCCCGGGCTTCCGACCCCTGCTGCTCGCCATTTTCAACGTTGCCGCTTCCGGAGGCAGCGAGGCCCGTAACGAAGCGCTCCGCGAAATCAGCGTAGCCGCCGCCGCCGTCGCCAACGACCTCGCCTATAAAGGCCGCGTTACCGGAACCATTCGGGATCAGAACCGCCACCTCCCCCGGGAGATCGCCAAAAACATTCTCGGCCGTAAGCTCGGGCAGGTCATCCCCATCGCGGGGGCGGCCGTCGGGGCAGGCGTCAACTACTGGTTCACGCTCCAGACGGCCGAGGCCGCCTACATGCTGTTCCGGGCCCTGTTTCTCGAAACCAAAGAGCGGTTCTGACCCGCTCGTTCAACCCTTCCGGTATGCCCCTCGTAGCCATCGTAGGCCGCCCGAACGTCGGCAAATCCACGTTCTTCAACCGCCTGACGGAATCCAGGCAGGCTATCGTCCACGACGAACCGGGCGTTACCAGAGACCGCATCTACGGAATAGCCAACTGGAACGGACGGGATTTCAGTGTGGTGGATACCGGGGGGTTCGTCCCCCGCTCCGACGACCGGTTCGAAGCGGCCATTCGCGAACAGGTAACCATTGCGATGGAAGAGGCCGACGTGATCCTGCTCGTCGTGGACGTAACGACCGGCATCACCGACATCGATGAGGACATGGCCTCGATGCTTCGCAAGACGGACAAACCCGTCTTTGTGGTAGCCAACAAAGCCGATAACGAGATGCGCCGCTACGATGCCGCCGAGTTCTACCAGCTCGGCCTGCCGGATATCTTCCCGATCAGCTCCATAAACGGCTCCGGTACGGGCGAGGTGCTCGATGCGGTGGTAAATGCCCTCCCGAATGTAGCCGAAACGGAATCTCCCGATCGGGTCCGGATTGCCATCATCGGACGGCCCAATGTCGGTAAATCCTCCCTGACGAACGCGCTGCTCGGCGAGGATCGGTCTATCGTTACGGAAATCAGCGGCACCACCCGCGACGCCGTCGATTCGGTGGTGAAATACCACGGCCAGGAGGTCGTACTGGTCGATACCGCCGGATTGCGCAAACGCTCGCGGGTGAAGGAAAACGTCGAATTTTACTCCGTGCTTCGCACCGAACGCGCCATTCAGGAAAGTGACGTAGCCGTGCTGATGCTGGACGCCACACAGGGCCTCGAAGCGCAGGACATCCACGTGCTCAAGGAGGCCGAAGTCATGAAGAAGGGCCTCGTCATTGCCGTCAACAAATGGGATTTGCTCGAGAAGGAAACCAATACGGCTCGCGACTATGAGCGCGCCCTGCACGAACGATTGAAGACCCTGGAGTTCGTTCCGGTGCTGTTCATCTCGGCGCTCAGTCGGCAGCGCATATCCCGGGTGCTCGACACTGCGCTCGAGGTGGCCGAGGCGCGCCGCCGCCGCATCTCGACCAGCCGCCTGAACGATGTCGTCCTGGAAGCGGTGGCCCGGCATAATCCGCCTACCTACCGCAACCAGTATCTCAAGATCAAATACGTCACGCAGGTCCGGCATTCGCCCCCGGTATTCGCCTTCTTCTGCAATTACCCTCAGGGTGTCAAAGAGCCCTACCGTCGCTATCTCGAAAACCAGATCCGGGAGGCCTTCGGGTTCAAGGGCGTCCCGTTGACGCTCGTTTTCAAGGCAAAATAACGCCGTCCCCTGCTTCACTCCATAAATGCAGAAGCCTCCCACCGGCTGAATGTTCAATTTCTGGTTTTCGCAAAACAGCAGCGCTCCTTCGAGCGTATATTGACCTGCTCTGAATCTGCACGATCCGCATGGTGAGATATGCCCGGTAAGCCGGTAAACACGCGCAAAGAAAACGAACGGAAGCTCTCCTTCTGGGAAAAACTCTACCTTCCCGTCGTGGGCGGGCTCGGGTATTCGCTGCGTAAGATGGTCAAAGAACCCGTCGTTACGATGGAGTACCCGGAAGAGCAGTGGTATCCGCCGGACGCCTTCCGGGGCCGCCCGGTGCTCGTCGCCGAAGAGGGCCGCCCCCGCTGCGTATCCTGCAACCTGTGCGCCCGGGTATGCCCTCCCATGGCCATATCCATGCAATCCAGGGAGGTGGACGATCCGGCCAATCCGAAGGAGCGGGAACCCGCCTGGTTCGAGATCGACATGCTGCGCTGTATGCTCTGCGGGTTCTGCGAGGAAGTATGCCCTGAGGAAGCCATCGTCATGTCCAAAGAGTACGACATGGTGTTCCATAATCGTAATGAAGCCGTATTCGGGCTCGACCGACTGCTCATCCCGGTCGAGCGCTTGCGGGATCGATTAAACTTCCTCCATGCCTACCGCGACCCTCAGTTCGGAAGCCACTGGGATTTCCGGAAGGACAACAACCTGCACAGCCTGAAGGATCGGCACTTCCTGCAGTATTTACTCGACCAGGGACTTACCGAGCTCCAGAACACCCATCTCCGGCACGGCCGCCAGGACGCCGCCGACTGATCCGATGCCGACCGATTCCGCGCGGGCTTTACAGGCAAAACTTCTCGCGCAGCTGGCCTATTTTGCCGAAGAGATAACCTTACTCCGAGGGCGCCTCGACCATCTGCCGGATGAGTCCCTCTTTGCGCAACCTTTCAATGGGGAGCTTTCCATCGGGGAGCGCCTCCGAAACCTGGCGCTTGCCGACGAACGGGAGCGCCTGCCGACCTTCCGCAACCTGATTGCAAGCTCGGGCAGCTCTCTTCCTCCTGCCGCCGATCTGTCCACATTGGACACTATCGTCCAGCAAATCGTACAGGGTCGGTCCGAAATGGTGGAGTTGCTGCAAGGGCTCGACTCCGCTGCCTGGGATAATCTGTACCCACTCCCTTCCGATCCGGCGACCAACCTCTATTCTTATCTGCACCGCCTCGTCACGGAGGACGCCGAAGCCCTCCGCGAAATAGCCCTCCATTTATATGAAACCCGGCTGGCGTGGCGCCGCCGATCCGTATGACTCTCTCGGAACGTTAACGGTCGATACATCGGAGGCTCGTATCAGGCCGTATCAGCAAAACAGGCTGTCTTACTTCCACTTTCAGGCCGTATGACCCTGTGGACAGGCCCTCAGGGTATTGTGAGGCTATTCCGTCTACTTGCTTAACTATTTTCGCCCTAACACATTGTATGGTCGATTTATTTATATCATTCGACAGGGTTTCCATCTTTTTTACGTTCACATACGGATTCCGGCACTTCGTTCGTTTATCATATCATAAACGTCCCCTGCGATTCTTCAAGCCTCATACCCACCTGCGTGGCACAACAAGGAAGCACCTTCGAGCAGCTGGAAACGGCATTCCGCCATCGGAATTTCCAACCGCTCTATTTCCTGTATGGAGAGGAGCCGTTTTTCGTGCGGCAGCTCGAAAAGCTGTTGCTCGAGCACGCGCTTGCGCCTCACGAAAAGGACTTCAATCTGGATATCCTTCACGGACCGGAAGCGAACGTTCAGGACGTGCTTTCCCGGTGCGCCGGCTACCCCATGATGGCCGAGCGGAGGGTAGTGATCGTACGCGAGTTCGACAAACTGACGGATAATGCTCGGTTCGAGCAGTACGCAAGCGCCCCCAATCCTACGGCCGTCGTGTTTCTGGCCTGTTCTTCCAGGCCCAACCTGAACCAGAAGCCCTACCGGGCGCTGAAAAAACACGCGGTCTGGGCGGAGTTCAAACCGCTTTATGAGCGGCAACTTCCCGGCTGGATTCAAGCCCGTATAGAGGCGGTCGGTTACGAAATCGAGCCGAGGGCCGTGCAAATGCTCTCCGAAGGGCTGGGCACGAGCCTTCGTACGGCGGATGCAGAAATAGAAAAACTGATTACCTATGCCGGAGGCCGCCGCCGTATTACGGCCGACGATGTCATCCACGCCGCCGGCCAGACGCGTGAATACAACGTTTTCGAGTTGCAACGTACGATTGGCGAGCGCCGGTACGTCGATGCCGTCCGTATAGCGGAACGATTGTTGCAACAAGCATCCAACACCCGCGGTGAAGCGTTGTCGATCGTAGCCATACTGACGGTGTACTTTACCAAACTCTGGAAGCTCACCGCAGCCCGGCGTACTTCCGAAAACGATCTGGCGGAACGCATCGGGGTGCCTCCCTATTTCCTGAAGGAATATGTAGCAGGCGCCCGGCGTATCGGGCGTCGAGGCATCGATGAAGCCTTCTCCGCGCTACTCGCTGCGGATTTCGAACTCAAAGGAGGAGCAAACCGCGATGAACGCCTCATTTTAACCCTGCTTATGCGAAAACTGGCCGGCCCTGCCCACCATACCGAAGCACGCGCAACCTATTAACCGAGGGTGCACGCCCTGTATCCCCAGACACACTATGGCAACCCGTCCCTTGTCCATGAAGTCCGGCGCACCGCCCATGAACCACAGTCTCCGGCATTATGAAGCGCTCATCGGGATGAGCGATGAGGACCTGATGTCCCAGTTTCAGGCGGGGACCGTCGAGGCCTTCGACATCCTGGTCAGCCGTTACAAAGACCCCCTGACCAACTACATCTACCGCTTCCTGGGCGACATGAAGGAATGCGAGGATCTGCTCCAGGAAACGTTCCTGCGCGTTTACCGCAACCGGCATTCCTACCGCCGTATCGCGAAATACTCCACCTGGCTGTACACCATCGCCGGCAACCTGGCCCGCTCGGAATACCGGAAGCGCAAACGTCGCCGGTTGTACTCTCTCCAGTCCGTCAACCGCGACGACGAAGAATACGAAGTGGAAATCCCGGACGAAACATTCTCTCCGGATACGCATACCGAGAGTACGATACAGGATCATTACATTCAGGAGGCGCTGAAGCTCATTCCTGAGGAATTCAGGGAAGTCGTGGTGCTTCGCGACGTACAGCAACTGGCGTACGAGGAAATCGCGGAGATCACGGGGTTGCCCATGGGGACGGTCAAAAGCCGCATCAACCGTGGGCGAACCAAGCTTCAGCAGCTGCTGAAAGAGATCTACCCGCTTCCCGAGGAAGAGTACTAGCGCCGTTACAGGGCGCTCGGAAGGCCGGTAGATCGCTTTCTACCGGCCTTTTTTGCTGGTTGCAACTCCTTCTGGGTGTAGAAGTACGGTAAATCGTAATCAGACCCCGCCTATGTGTGAAGGATACTGTAACCGTGAGGAGGATCAAGATTCGTATCGGGACCTGGACGAGTTCCTCTGCGAATATGTAGATGGGACGATGGATCCTTCCGTTCGGTGCGCTTTTGAGGAGTACATCCGCCGAACGCCCCGTCTGGCCGAGCACATCGAAGAACTGCGTAGCACCCGGCGGATTTTATGCCGCTACGGCAGCCAGCTACACGCCCCGGCAGGGCTTCAATCACGTCTCCGCCAGCGTCTCGGCTCGGAGGTGTTGCGGCCTCAGGTTTCGTTCGGCATGGTATCCCGGTTGCACCGAATGGCCGCGCTGTCGTCCTTCCTGCTCATCACCGTTTTCGTAGCCCTTCTGGCGGGCGAGGTGCGCCTGGTCGAACCTGCCCCGACGGCTTCTCAGGAAGGATTCTTCAGTCGCCCCGTGCAAGGCGTCGTCCGGAGCGGGTTCGGATACGTAAGCCACCGTATGCCCGTGCTGGCGTACGGGCGTTCCCCGATGTTTGCACCCCCGCCGCCTGACACCTCCGGGTATGCCGCGCCCGATTTGCAAAGAATCGACGTAGCGCCTTGACAAACGGTTACGGCGTCTGTAGTATCCGTATTCCTTCGGGCTCTTAGCTCAGCGGTTCAGAGCGCTCGCCTCACACGCGAG
>CBDUBS010000209.1:0-6474 GCA_965365445.1 uncultured bacterium
TGGCGGAGGGGCATACGACCGTCGGCGGGTTGCACCACATCGACCGGGGGTATGAGCGCCTCGAGGCCAAGCTCCAGGGCGTCGGTGCGGTGATGCACCGGATGGATGCGCCGAACGGAAGTTGATCTAGGCCGGTAATCGCCCGGGGCGGTGTCCGTCGGGTTCATCTGCCTCATACCCGTTCGGGGCAGGTTCCATGAGCAAAGGCCCGTGGGTTGAAGCATCAAGCGTACGCGTCGCCTTATCAACGGGTAAGGCCGAACCAAGCTCTGTGCCTGAAGCCGCTCCCAGGTCGACGAATCGCCGGGCGCTCACCAAGAAGCGGCTTTCGAAGGAGCCGGCCGCCTTGTTGTATGCGTCAACGGTCCTGTCCAACCCCTTCCGAATGTCGTCGAAATGGCCGGCCAGTACGGCGACCCGGTCGTACAGCTCCCGCCCCAGCGAACTGATCCGCTGTGCGTTTTCCGCAATCTGTTCCTGACGCCAGCCGTAGGCCACGGCCCGGAGCAGCGCAATGAGCGTTGTGGGCGTGGCGAGGATTACGTGTCGTCCGGCTCCGTATTCGATGAGCGAGGGATCCTGTTGCAGCGCGGCGCTGAAAAACGTTTCCCCCGGAAGGAACAGCACGACGAATTCGGGTGTCGGCTGGATGTGTTCCCAGTATGATTTGCGACCGAGTTGCTGGAGGTGCGTCCGGATGTGCTCCGAGTGCATCCGCAGGCATTCGATCCGGCGCGCCTCGTCCGGAGCTTCCAGGGCTTCCAGGTAGGCCTGCAAGGGCGCTTTGGAGTCCACCACGATGCACTTGCGGCTCGGCAGCCGGACGACCATATCCGGCCGCTGCTTTCCTTCCGCCGTATCCACGCTCACCTGTTCCTCGAAGTCGCAATAGGCCACCATACCGGCCATTTCGACGACCCGCCGAAGTTGCATCTCGCCCCAGCGTCCCCGCACCACCGGCGAACGCAGCGCTTTCACCAGGTTTCCCGTCTCGTTCTGAAGGCGTGCCTGCGATTCGATCATGCTTCGTAATTGCGTCGTCAGTTCGGAGTGGGTACGGGTGCGCTCGCGTTCCACATGCTGTATATGCGTATCCACCCGTTCGAGCGAATCGCGAATGGGCTTTACGAGCTCGCTAACCGCCTGCTGTCGTTTTTCAAGCTCTCCTTTCGATTGCTCCTGCAACGTCTCGAACGTACTTCGGGCCAGGCTCAGGAACGCTTTATTGTTTAGCTGTAACGCATCCGAGGAAAGCGCCTTGAACGTATCGGTCAGTTTCCGTTCGGCCTCAGCCAGCATACGCCGATGTTCCTCGAAATGCTTCTCCTGCTCGGTCAGCCGGGTTTTTACTTCGGCCAGTTCAGCCTGCGACGCCGAGAGCCTCCCACCGATATCCTGCAAGGCTTCCTCCCGACGCCGGATCGTGGCCTCCGCTTCCGTCCACTTCTGTTCCAGCTCACGGGCTCTGGCCTCGGCGGCGCTGCGTCGGGCGACTTCTTGCTCGGCCCGACGCAGCATCTCCGTATGCCCGGACTTCATGTGCTCGACCTCTTCCTTCAACCCGGAAACCTGTTCGTCCCGGTACTGTAGCCGCTCCCGAAGCGTATGGATCTCCCCGGCCGACTCCGACATGGCAGCCTGCACCGCCGCCTTGAGTCCGGCGCGGGCAACGAACCATGCCACGCCGCCGCCGATCGCCGCGGCACAAAGGAACAGGAGGAGTAATTGGATTTCCATGGTATGCTACTGTTTATGTGGAGCAATCGGCGGCCGAAAAAGGCGGATTGCGGTCGTCGGGGCCCGTTCCTTCGCCGGGCGGCAAGGTGAAGCTGGAGGGAACCGGCGAAACGATGGCGCGGTGCTCGCCTTTGCCGTCCAGGTAAGTAATTGAAACGGCGTGTAGCATCAGCCGTGGATACGTTTGTTGTATGGTTCGGTCACCGTAAACCGTATCTCCCACGATGGGATGCCCGATATGATACAGGTGCACCCGAATCTGATGCCGCCGCCCGGTATGGGGGCTAACGGCAAGTAGAGCGTACCGGTCGCCGGATCGACGGATCACATACCGGGTCAGGCTCGGCTTGCCCCTCGCATCCACCCCCATGCGTCCCGAGCCGAACATCCGAATGGGGGCGTCGATCTCCCCTTCAGGCGGCGGAATACCGTGAACTATGGCGGCATAGCGCTTGTCGATGGTTCGCTGTTCGAACTGTTTGTTCAAATCCCTGTGGGCCGTCTCATTCTTCGCGAACAGGAGTACGCCGCTAACGGCTTTATCCAGCCGATGCACCACGAACAGCCTGGCGCCGCGTTCCCCCTCCAGCAGCGAGAGCACGCAGCGCGGCTCGAATCGTTCGGGTATGGCTGCCAGCCCCTCCGGTTTATCGACGGCCAGTACGTTGTCATCTTCATACAGAACGGAAATCATCGGCCCGGCGTAGTTAGTGCATTCTTCTGCGAAGTTCGGACCCAACGGGTTAAACCACAAGGAAAAGCCGCACTACCTGCCTTCCGATCTCAACGAGGCGCAGGCCTCCTCCAACGATCCGCAGATCGGTATGAATCAACTTGTCTCGCTCTTTCCTATCTTTCGACCGATATACCCGTGGTACTTTCCCTGTTTACTTGCATGTGGTCCCTCCGCCGGTTTTTCTTCGTTAGCTTGATCTGTATTCCTTTCGGCTCTGCGTTTGCTCAGAAAGACGGGGAGATTCCTCCCTTTCCCCGCATATGGACCACGTATCGGCCTGTCAGGGGCTACGATGCCGATTTCGAGGATTTGAAACGCCACGCCGTCGATGCCGTCGATGTAGGAAACCAGCGCGACAGCCTGACGGCTCTACTCGCGGCCGCTCGTCGGCACGACATCAAAATCATTACCCGTGTAGAGACGCCCCGGGCTTCCGAAGTCATCGGAGCCGTGCAGGCGGTCATGATAGGGGGCGCGTATCAGGGTAAAGCTATCGACCGCTTTCGGTTTCCGTTCACCGCCTCGCGGCAGGAGATCGTCATAGAAGCGCCCATATACCACCGAGAGCAGGTTTACGGCGATGCAGGGCATTACTACCTTGGCCTCGGCGAGCCGCTCCGTGCCGAAGTGGCGGTCAGGCAGAAAGAATTCGACGGCGCTGCCCACGTCCTCCGCATTCCGGCTTCTCTCACCCGGCAGGACGAGCGCCACTGGCGTATGCAGTTCGATCTGACAGGGGTTCGTGGAGACCTGCAAAACGTCATGCTTGCTGTTTACTGGACGTGCGACCGGGAAGAACGAGGTTTTCATAACGGCCTTTCGGCCCGTGCCCCTTCGTCGCAGGCGGCGGCAGCGGACGCGGCCCGCCGGATGGTAAACACCTGGAAGGAAGCCAACGGCGGAACGTTTCCCGGCGATCAGGTTTTCGCCGTGCGTATTGGAGATGAGGAATGGAACCGTAGCGGTCATACCTCGACTACCGAGGCGGCTTCATATCCGCTGTGGGACTATTCGGAAGCGGCCGTGACGGCATTCAAGTCTCGCTACCCCGACCTCGAAGTTCCTCTCGGGCGATCATGGATCGATACGTTCGGACGGGAGGCATATGCCGCCTGGCTCTATTTATACCACGAAGGGAATGCGGCGCTCGTACGCACCATCAAACAGGCGCTGAACGAAGCGGGAGCCCCCAACCTGCTGACCTTTCGTAACCTGACCAGGGCGGGCGTCTACTCGGAAATGAACGACGTGGACGGCACCGGCCTGGACCTGCTCGTACAGGCATTCGACATTGCTCAGATAGACCCTTATCCTGTCGGCGCGCGAAGCTATAATGAGTCGCTCATTCCAACCGATATGGCTTACGTGTCCGGTCTGGCCCGGCGGCATGGGAAATATCTGGTCCCGTGGATGCAGGGACATCAATACTATCCCGAAGGCTATTTCGGCCTGGTACATCCCTCGCCTGAGCAGGCCAATCGCATGATCCTTCAACATCGCCGGTTCAACCCCGATGCGCTCCTGTGGCTCGGCTATGGCCCGGGTGAATTTTATACGTTCCCAACCATGCGGCCCGATACCTGGGAGGCTGTTACCGCCGCACATTGGGAATATTTCATGGAACCGCGCAGACCGCTCCGATCCCGGCTGGGCGTCGTGCGCCCCTATACCGTGCGGGCCCTTCGGGATGCAGAACACACGGCGCCTCAGGACCGCTTCCTGACCGATGTGGTACTGGCATACCTGAACCGAGAGGGAATCCCTTTCGAGCCTATTGAACCGCTCGATACGGACGAACTGGAAACGAACCTTCTTCGGCGCTACCAGTGGCTGGTTTCATCCGTCGGCGATCTATCGACGGCGGCCCTGTATCCCTTTCGGGAAGCCCGGCGTCCCGTGGCGCTGCTGATCGAGGGAGCCGACCGCTCCGAGATCGACTACCCCCTTACCGGGATCAAGTCGTTCAGGCGCCGAAGCGAGGGCAAACCATTGCAGGTCAAGGCCGCAGACGGAACGACGTTCGAGGCGGAAGCGGCAGACTTTTACGAACTCGATCCGCAGGTCGTTGTGCTGGCTACGATCGACGGCAGCCCCGTCGTGTGGCAGAACGACGACCTTTTGTTCATCGCCGTTCGGGGAAGCGATGAAGATCTTCCGGCCTTCCTCTGGAACAGGCTCCAGGAAACGGCTCGCGTGCAGCCCACCCCGATGCGCTGATCCGCCGGCTCTTTTGTTTTCCCATGCGATGAAGTAAACTGCTGGCTTCCGTGCCGTTCCCAATCAACTCAATACGCTCTGAATCATCATGCCAGGACAAAAAGTAGTCACCTTCGGCGAAATCATGCTTCGCCTTTCAACACCCGGATTCACGCGCTTCGTTCAGGCTCAGTCCTTTGATGTAACCTACGGCGGGGGCGAAGCCAATGTGGCTACTTCGCTCTCCAACTACGGTCTGAACAGTTATTTCGTCTCCAAGCTACCCAAACACGAGATCGGGCAGGCCGCCGTCGATCACCTCCGGCGCTACGGTGTCCATACGGACTACGTCGTCCGCGGCGGCGACCGTGTGGGGATTTACTTTCTGGAAACCGGGGCGAGCCAGCGTGGCTCCCGTGTGGTGTACGACCGCGCCGGTTCGTCCGTTGCCGGTCTCGCGCAGGGCGAGGTAGATTGGGATCAGGTGTTTGAGGGCGCAAAATGGTTCCACTGGACCGGCATTACGCCCGCCCTGGGGGCGGGTCCGCGCGGGGAAATCGTTCGGGCATGTAAAGCGGCTCGCGCCGCCGGGGCGACCGTCAGCACCGACCTGAATTACCGCGCCAAACTCTGGACGGTTCAGGAAGCGCAGGCCGCCATGAAGCCGCTCATGGAATACGTAGACGTGTGTATCGCCAACGAGGAGGACGCGGAAAAAAGTCTAGGCGTGAAAGCCGGGTCCTCCGATGTCGAGTCGGCGCACATCGAAGAAGCGGCGTACTTCGACGTGGCTCGCCGTTTGAAGAAGGAGTACGGGTTCAGCCATGTCGCCATCACCCTCCGGGAGAGCTTTTCCGCCTCACATAACGGCTGGAGCGCCATGATGCTCGATGACAGGGAGTGCAGCGAACCCTACCGCTCCCGTCGGTACGATATTACTCATATCGTAGACCGGGTAGGCGGCGGGGATGCTTTCGCGGGCGGACTCATCTACGGCCTGCTTGAGAAACCCGATACCCGGCAGGCGCTCGAGTTTGCCGTGGCGGCCTCGTGCCTCAAGCAGACCATACCGGGTGATTTCAATCTCGTCACGGTTGCCGAGGTCGATAAGCTGGCCGGTGGATCGGGTTCGGGTCGGGTGGAGCGCTGAGCTCCGAATGCTTACGCGGCCAGGCTCCGTTCCGGCAATCGCTGCCCAAGGGGCCCGGCTGCGACATACGCAGCCAGAGCCAGTACGAGCGAGCTGAGGTACGGATAGGGCAGATCCAGCACATAGGCTCCCGCAATCCAGGCCACGGCTCCCGTCACGAGCGACGCCACGGCTGCGGGCGCCCCTCCAAACCGACTGAACAACCCGAAAAGCAATACCACGAAAACGCCGGCGCTTCCGAATGCGGACGCTTCCTCAACGAGGGCATACACGCCGCTCGCATACATCGCCATGACATAAGCAGCCGCCCCGAACAAGGCCACGGCAACGCGGGCGATGAGCACCTTTTGCCCCTCGGAGGGGCTGTTCAGGAGCGGAACGATAAGGTTATGCGACAGAAGCGAACCGGCTACGAGCAACGCGCTATCCACGGTGGAAAGGATAGCCGAAACGAGCGCGCCGGCAAACAGTACGTACAGCACCGGCGAAAGGTATCGCTGGGCGAGCATGGGTAGAATCTGCTCCGGGTGCTCCAGGCCCGGCAGCAATTCATAACCGATGAGACCCATGCTCACCGGAATGAAGCCGAGCGACAGATATAGCCCGGAGGCCGCAAGGCTGGACCTCCGGGCTACAGAGGCGGCGTTTAATCCAA
>CBDUBS010000210.1:0-6471 GCA_965365445.1 uncultured bacterium
GGTAGCCTGAGCGTTCCCTTCCGGGGTGTATGGAGTCGTCGGATCGGGCAAGCAGGGCCGGCCGATCCGAGCCGTAACAGTGAAGGATATCGGACTGAATGACATGAATATCGTGCTATTGGGAACGGGGCAGATGGGCCAGGCCGTGGAACGGTTGGCCGTAGAGCGAGGCCACAGCATCGTGGCCCGATTCGACGAAAACCATACGCTGCCCGATACGGACAGCCGCGAGGGAGCGGGCACGCCGACGGCCGACGTAGCGATCGATTTTACGCTTCCGGGCGTTGCCGCCGGGCATATCCACCGATGCTGCGTGTGGGGGCTGCCCGTAGTGGTAGGAACGACGGGCTGGTACGAGCGGCTCAAAGAAGTAAAAGGGTGGGTGGATGCGTTCGAGACGGCCGTGTTGTACGCGCCCAATTTTTCGCTCGGCGTGGCCGTGCTGGTCAAGGCGCTGCGAAGCATCGTCCCCGTACTCGAAGCACTACCGGAGTACGATGCCTACATTCACGAATTGCACCACGTCCGCAAGGTGGATAGCCCCAGCGGTACGGCGATGCTGCTGGCCGACGTTTTACAATCGGGGCTGACGCGTAAAACGCACATCGAGACGGAAACCCGGCATCAACGAATCGACCCGGCGGCGCTTCACGTTACCTCCACGCGCATCGGGAACGTGATAGGAAAGCACACCGTGGGCCTAGATAGCCCCTTCGACACGTTGGAACTGATGCACGAAGCAAAAAACCGGACGGGATTTGCTTTCGGAGCCGTACGTGCGGCCGAATGGCTTGTCGGGCGCCGGGGGTTGTTTACTCTGGATGACGTCCTCGATGATTGGCTCCGATGAACTCCATACGACGCCTTATCATACGCAACCGAACCGATACGACAAATGACTGACTCTTTTATCTTTACAGGAACGGCCCCCGCTCTGGTAACGCCGTTTACGCAGGATGACGCCATAGACGAGCAAAGCTACCGGAGAATGATCGACTGGCAGATCGAAAGTGGAGTGGATGCTCTGGTGGTGCTGGGCACCACCGGTGAAAACGCCACCATCTGGCCCGAAGAACGCCGCCGGATCGTAGAAATCGCCATCGAACACACGGCAGGCCGGGCGCCGGTCATCGTAGGCACGGGAAACAACTCGACGAGCGAAAGCATCGTGTTTTCGAAAGAAGCCGCGGCGGCGGGCGCGGACGGGTTGCTCATCGTGGGGCCGTACTACAACAAGCCTACGCAGGCCGGATTCGTCGCCCACGTGGCTGCCATAGCCGAAGCGGCCGATTGCCCGATCATCATTTACAACGTCCCCGGGCGCACGAGTCTGAACATCAAGGCAGAGACCACGCTCCGGATAGCCGAGGAGATTCCGGCGGTACGCGGCGTAAAAGAGGCTTCAGGAGACCTGGGGCAGATTTCGGACATCCTGGCGCACCGCCCGGCTCATCTCGCCGTGTATTCGGGGGATGACGAATTCGCCCTCCCGCTCATCCTGCTGGGGGCGGAAGGAGTCATTTCCGTTGTAGCCAATGCGCTTCCCGGCCGGTTCAGCACCTTGATCCGTGCGGCCCTGGAAGGGCGATATGATGAAGCCCGGGTGATGCATTTCGACATGTTGACCGCTATGCGGGCCTGTTTCTACGAAACGAATCCGATACCCATCAAGACGATCCTGGGCGCTATGGGGCGTATGCTTCCCCAGCTTCGGCTGCCCCTCGTACCCATGGAAGAAGCCAACCGCCGCCGGTTGATGGACGCGTTTGCGGGCCTTACGGATGAGGAAGCCTGAAAAGCTGCCTGGTACGGATACTCCCGATCTGCTTCCTTTCGGCGGGATTGAGCCGCCGGACCAAACAGTTTCTCGGGCTGTTTCCGGGCCGGCCGATGCGCTAGCGGGTATTGAAAAGGGCCGCCAGCGTACCGACGAGCGCCGTGTAGACGGAAGAGCCGATCCAGAGGGCGGCAACCAGGAACAGGCTACGGGCCCCGGAAATCAGCGCGATAAAGCTGACGAGAAGGCCATTATGCAGGAGGGCAATGAGAAGGCTGCCCAGAAACGCCTGCTGCGGCATTATCATGAGCGTTTCCCGCTCGTTGGCCGGAAAAAGGCCCACCAGGAAGCCGATCAGGGTTTTTACGAACATCTGAATGCCCCAGGTTCCGTAAATCACGTCGAGGAGGAGGCCCAGGGTAAAGCCGGTCATCGAGCCGACCCGCTTGCCGAACCGCAGCCCGATCCAGGCGACATACAGGAGGACGGCGTCCGGCGTAGCTCCCCAGAGCGAGAGGCGTCCGAGCACGAGCCACTGAAGGCCGACGATTAGGAGGGCAATGATAACCTGACGGGCGATAAAGGGCATCGGAGAGACTAGCGTTCGGGAACGATCAGCGTATACGGCGATTTCCGGAAAGGACCGAGGCGGAAGCGCCCCCCGGAATCCGACAAAGATACGCTACCGAGACCCGTCCCGCAGCGAACCCGGACCCGTTCGGATGCAAGAAAAAGCGGCTATCGTGTAACAAAGGCGCTCCGGTACCCGTCGCGCCGGCGCTTCCCTATCCGTTTTCCGAGCCGGCGAGCGACATAACGATCCGGTCGATGGCGTGCGTTACATGATGAGAGGGTACGGTGTAGTTGTTGGCAAGTATGGCGAAAGCTACGGGCCGCCCATCCGGCAGGACGGCGTATCCGGCGAGGGAACGAACGAACTCCAATGAGCCGGTTTTCGCATGGATCGGGGCTCCCCCCAATCGGCCGCTGAGGGTCGTCCGGTACTCCCCTCCCCGAGCCAGCGACCCGAGGAAGGCCTCCCGGGTATCGCGGCGATACATATAGGCCAGCAACCGGCTCATCATTTCCGGGGTGACGATATTCTTGCGGGAGAGGCCCGAGCCGTCGCGCATGGAAAACCCTTGCGTGTTGATGCCGGCGGCGGCAAGCACCTGTTTCACCCGCAACTCGCCGCCCGCCGCCGATCCGCCCGGAGCGAAGGTGCGGAAGACCTGCTCTGCATAGAAGTTGTTGCTTTCCTTGTTCAGAATGGCAATGATTTCGGACAGCGGCGGGGAAAGATGAACGAACAGCGGTTCGGCGCCCTTCAAATCCGGTTTTTCGTCCAGCCGGTCGATATCCAGCGGCTCGGCGGCCACCTCGATACCGGCTTCTTTCAGCAGGTGGGCCAGGCTATGTACGGTGTACGCCGTAGGGTTGATGACCGGGACGGCCACCGTAGCCCGATATGTACGCGGTACGGATCCCTGAAGCACCACGGCCTCGTTTACGAAATCGCGGTTCAGGTTCACGGCAATGCCCCGGCGGCGCGTCGAGGTGATGGCCTCGTTTCGCACCTGGAGGTAGCCTTCAGGGTAGGATGTTACCGTGGGCGCCTCCCCGGCTCCGGCAGCCTGGATGGAGACTTCGATCACGTTGTCGTGATAGGATAGCCCGCTCGCACTCACACCGATGAGCCGGCTTGCCTGCGACGTCAGATAATCGATATCCCACCCTTCAGCGAACGGCTGGTCGTCGAACACGTCATCATCCCCGATGATCCGGCCTTCGATGCGGGTTACCCCCATTGAAGCCAGGGAGCGGGCCCACTCGCGCAAGGGGTCGGCTCCGCCGACCTGTATGCTGCCGAACGTGGGATCACCGGAGCCTTTCAGGATGAGATCTCCCTGAAGCACGGCCCCCCGAACGGACCCGACGAAGTAGAGAGCGGTACGGTAGCGAAAATCCGCACCGAGCGTTTCCAGCGCAACGGCCGTCGTGATGAGCTTCTGGGTAGACGCCGGGAGGAGAGCCGTATTCGGGTTGTACTCGTAAAGCACCCCGTTCGTCCGGAGATCGAGCATGTATACCCCCCATATGGCCGTATTCGACTCCTCCGTTACGATCCGGTCGATCTGATCGGCCGGAGTCGCCGGAGCCCCGGCCAGCAGGACGGTCATGCCGAACAGGCCGGCGGCTATCACCGCCAGGCTGCCGGCTCGCGCCGTGTGCAGCCTGGCAATCAGTAAATGGCTCCTTTCAAACATAGTATATGCCGTACAACGAGTTGTCGATATCCGGTAGGTCAAACCCATAGCGAGGCGAACCCGATTGGTACCCGGATTCGCTCCAGTCGTATCCCGTTCAGCCCGGCTTTTCCCGGAAACTTACGCGGATGGTAGCGGTTTGCGTTTTCGTTACGTTATCGCGCGTTTATCTTACTTTTCCCCCTTCAACTCCTGACCGTAATCCCCCTGAGGTCGCCTTCGAGCCGACACGACCGCATCAGGGGATGTCAGAGGCGCCCGCTATGGCAAAAACCACCCCGCAACGCAAAACACGCCGAGCCCGCGGCCCCGCCCGTTCGACTGAAATGATCTTTCGGCGGCGTAACTATGTGTTGCTGGCGGTCGGGGTGGCGGCTATCGTCGTGGGGTATCTCATGATGGGCCTGGAGAACGAGGTAAAGGGATTTATCTCGCTGTACGTTGCGCCGCTGCTCATACTGGCCGGATACCTGGAAGTGATTTACGCCATACTCTGGCGGCCCCATCCGGACGCCGATCCGGCTGCCTGAACGTCAGGGATAAATCAGGTAGGCCCGGCGGGCTTGTCTGAAAGCATCCACTTCGCCGCTCCAGGACTGAACGATACGCCGGGCGGGGGTCGAGCGCCGGAGATACCCCAACAGGCGGTCGGTTCCGGCCAGTGCAGCCAGCCACTCGGGGCGGGATATGAGCGAGGCCGCCTCTTGCGGGCCGTACCGGGCAAAGACATCCAGCACATGCACGCCGGTTTCTACCGGCATGAACCGCGACGTATCGGTAAGCACGTAGCGCACGCCGGATAAACGTTTCCCTTCGAGCTTCGGGTTGGCGGCCATACCGGGGATGTCCTCCGGCGTGAAGGATACCGGTTCGAACCGTACGCCGGGCAGCCCGCGGCCATTCAGGGTATCGGCAAGCAACCGTCCGTCCGCGCCGGGCATACCGATCCATTCAAAGGGGTGGCGGGTTCCCCGGCCTTCACTTGCGGATGCCGCCTCGAACAGACAGGAGCCGGGATACACCAACGCCGTTGCGAAGGTAGGAATGTTAGGGCTCGGGGCGAGCCAGGGCAGGCCGGTTTCGTGCCAGAGCATCCATCGCTGCCAGCCCTCCATCGGGACGACCTGAAGCTCGAGGCGCTCCAGGCCGGCCAGCATCTTTTCGCCCTTAATCATCCTCGCCAGCTCGCCGACCGTCAGCCCGTGAGCAATCGGTATGGGGTACTTCCCCACGAAAGAAGCCCATTCAGGTTCAAGAACCCACCCCGAAACGTAACGGCCTCCCAACGGATTCGGGCGATCCAGGACGATGAACGGGATGCCGGCTTCCGCCGCTGCCTGCATCGCCAGGCCCATGGTGGAAATATAGGTATAGAACCTCGCGCCGATGTCCTGGATGTCAAATACGAGCACATCGAGTCCGCGCAGCATCCGAAGGGTCGGCTTGTTCGTGCGACCGTACAGGCTGTAGACCGGGATGCCGGTCCGCTCGTCCCGCCCGTTGACGACGCGCTCCCCTGCCCCGGCCTCGCCGCGCAACCCGTGCTCCGGCCCAAAAAGAGCCGCCAGATCGACATCCGGCGCCTCCTGCATGAGATCGATGAGATGCACTCCACCGACGACAGCCGTATGATTGGCGACGAGCCCGACCCGCTTACCGGCGAGACGCCTGAAACGGTCACGGGCGAGCACCTCGGCGCCGGTGACGACCGGCGAGCGGCCGAAGTTCGGCTGGTCTGCATACCGAACCGTGGCCGGTTCCGAACGCACCGGTTTCTCGTCGCTGGTGCATCCGGCCAACGAAAGGAGCACGCATAGAAAGAGAAGCCGCATCACGGATGTGGATGAATCAGCCATGCAAACGTCGATTCCGCCGGATGAGACCGCGCGGCGGAAGGGGCCATGACACAGAGCCTTCCCGAATCACGCGTTGGCAACGATGATGTGTTCCGGGAAGAAATAACTCGACTCGATACGTCCGTTTTCCACGGAATCCGAACCATGAACGATGTTCTGCCCTTTGGAATCCGCGAAATCTCGTCGGATCGTTCCCGGTTCGGCTTCAGCGGGATCGGTAGCGCCGATCAGGCGGCGGTATGCTTCAACGGCATTTTCTTTTTCGAGTACTACGGGCACACAGGGGCCGCTCGACATGAAGGTGGTAAGCTCCTCGAAAAAGGGCCGGCCTCGGTGGACGGCATAAAACCCTTCCGCCTCTTGCCTGGATAGATGAACCATCTTAAGGGCTCGTATCCGAAAGCCGGCTTCTTCGATACGTTTGAGCACCTCTCCGATGAGGTTTTTCCGAACACAGTCCGGCTTCAGAATGGCAAGGGTTCGCTCGACAGCCATAGATGTATTTTTCGGGTTTTTGGGTTATATGCTCCGATCGGAAAAAGCAGGCGAGTCAACATCGAACGGGGCTTAC
>CBDUBS010000211.1:0-6351 GCA_965365445.1 uncultured bacterium
GAAGGTATTTACCCAGATGGGTACGCTGCGACTGCATCTGGGGCGCGAGCTCGGCCTCATCCCCGAACCCGGAGCGCCGGGAACGGGCGATGCCCCGACGGACTGGAAGTTCCTCTGGGCGACGGAGTTCCCGCTGCTCGAATGGGATGAGGAAGCCGGGCGCTTCTTCGCGATGCACCACCCGTTTACCTCGCCGCACCCGGATGACGTGGATCTACTTCGGACGGATCCCGGCAAAGCCCGGGCCCGCGCCTACGACCTGGTGCTGAACGGAGCCGAGATCGGCGGCGGCTCGATCCGTATCCATACGCGGGAGGTCCAGAACCTGATGTTCAGCCTGCTCGGCATCGGGGAGGAGGAGGCCGCCCGGCGCTTCGGTTTCCTGCTGGAGGCTTTCCGCTTCGGAGCTCCGCCCCACGGCGGCATTGCCTTCGGGGTGGACCGCATTACGATGGCCCTTTCCGGCACCGGCAACATCCGGGACGTGATCGCCTTCCCGAAAACGCAGAGCGGGCAGGAACTCATGGTACAATCTCCGGACGTGGTGGACGAGCACCAGCTCAAGGATCTGCACATCCGGGTGGTGGAGCCAGAGGCGCCCGCCAAGGACAAGCACAAGCTGGTCCGCCACCCCTCCTGAACGAGGCTCCGGTGAACACACTGGCCCGACTGGTGGAAGCCCGGCTGGACTGGGATGAATGGGAGCGGCTCATCCGGCGCTCGGGATGCACGATCGACCGGCCGCGCGGCTCCCGGCATCCGGTGTTTCCGGAAATCATCTACCCCATCGACTACGGGTACATTAACGGCACCCTTGCGGGCGACGGACAAGAGATCGACGTGTTCGTCGGCACGGGACAGGCGGGCCTCGTGGGCGTGCTGCTCACGGAGGACTTCCGCCGTGGCGACCGGGAGTACAAGTTCCTCTGGAACTGCCGCCCGGAGGAAATCTACCTCGTCAACGGCTTCATCAACTTCGACCGTAGCCTGATGGAAGGCCGCCTCATCCTGCGCCGCCGGATGGCGGAGCTATGGGCGGAGGGGTAAGAAGCCCTCCGGTTTCTTCTCGCCGGCTCTCCTATCTCGAGCCGTTGAATTTAATACCAAAACCATTTTAGCTCCGTCGCCCAGCGCCGATACCCATGTCGCCCATATTCTAATCAGGCGAGGTGACCATGTACCGGGAGCTATCCGCTCTTGTGCTGATCTCCACGTCCGTTTGTTTGCCCCCTCAGGAGGCAAGGGCGCAGGATCGTTCCGCACATCTGGACCGGCAACGCATATCCAGTTTCGGGGTCGGACTGACCGCCGACTGGATCGACGGAGCCACTATTTCAACTTTTTCCGTATTCTGGAGCCGTCCCCTTACTCTGCTGGGCAGGGAGATGGAAGTCGCTTCTTTCGGCGAGGTCGACCTCTCCCCCACACCCGACGGCAGTATCCTGGGCGTCGGTGTGGCTCTGGAGGCCGCGCCGCGCCTCACAGTATTCCTCGCACCCGCGCTGGCTCTGAGGCCGTTTGCCGTAGCGGCGCGCCTCGAGGCGTCCTTTTCGGTCACGACGGGCGTTACCCCCGTCGTGACGATCGATGCGGCTCCCGGCTCCTGGATGCAGACGTACGGCCTCGGTATCCGGTTGCCCTCGGGCGCTTCCCTCACACCGGCCTTTTACCAAATCCTCGAAGACGAAGTAATGTGTACCGGCTTCGGCTTCACTCTTCAGACGACCATCGATTGATCGTCGTTTCAAACCCTTCGGTACCACCGTGAAAATTCGCACGCTCCGAACCAAGCTGCTGCTTGCCGCTCTTGGCATTGCGGCCCTCATTGCCGGAATCTGCCTCCTGGCGCTCCACCAACAGAAAGAGCTCGGCAAAAACCTGGATTACGTAACCGATGTAGCCGTTCCATTACTCGAAGCATCCGACGACGCGGCCATCAATACCTGGGAGTCCCTGAAAATAGTCGAGGAGTACATGAACGAGCTGGCGGAACACGCCGAGGGGTTGGAGGGCTTACGCCGGGAATACGAGGGCGTTTATGCCGGGGTGGGCGAGGCCCTGGCCGCCATCGGCGCGAAGGTGGACGACGAGCAACTGAAGCCCCTGCTGAACGCGGCGAAAACCAATCTGGAGGAATACGACGAACACGTAGCCGAGGCGATGGAGGCGCACCGTACCGGCAGCGAGGCCGAAGCCGAGATCCTTGCTGAAACGAAGCGGCACGTCGATGAGGCCGTGGGATCCCTGGACCGCATCGCGGAGCGGGCGGATAAACTGACGGAGGAAGCCAATGCCCGCGCGGACGAAACCGCTGCCGGCGCCGCCGCCATCCTGTGGGCAGCGCTGGTTACCGGCATCCTCATGGCCATCGCCACGGGCTTTTTGATGTCGTGGATCATCGCCACACCCGTCAACGCGCTCGCCCACGCCGTTAACCAGGCGGCGGCAGGAGATCTCGATGTGGAAGTGAAGGTCAAGACCAGCGATGAAATCGGGGTGCTCAATACCGCGTTCAATACGATGATCCGGCAGGTGCGTAAGGCATTCTCCGAGGTAAGGGACCAGGAAAGCCTGGCACGTAAAGCGCAGGCGGCCGCCGAAGAAACCCGCTGCGAAGCGGAGGGGCAGAAAGTTTATCTGTCGGAATGTGTGTCGGTGCTGCTGGCCGAGATGAACCGGTTCGCCGCCGGCGACCTCACGGTACACGCCGAGCCATTCCGGCAGGGGGACGACATCGCGCAGCTCTTTGACGGCTTCAATGGGGCGGTGGCCAACCTGGGCCGCATGATACAACAGGTAAGCCGCTCCGTAGAAGATACCGCATCGGCGTCCTCCGAAATATCCGCGGCGACCGACCAACTCGCCTCCTCCGCTCAGGAGCAGAGCAACCAGTGCCGGGAGGTGGCCGTGGCCGTCGAGGAGATGGTACGGACCATCATCGAAAACTCCCAGACGGCGGCAGACACCTCGGAGGCGGCGCGCGAAAACGGCGCCCTGGCCGGTACGGGCGGGCAGATCGTATCGCAAACGGTCGACAAGATCCGCCGGATCGCGGCCGTGGTGGCCGATTCCGCCCGGACGGTGGAGCAGCTCGGCGAGCGAAGCCGGCATATTGGCGCCATCGTTCAGACGATCGATGAGATCGCCGATCAGACGAATCTGCTTGCCCTTAACGCGGCCATAGAAGCCGCCCGGGCCGGGGATCAGGGTCGGGGCTTTGCCGTCGTCGCCGACGAGGTACGAAAGCTCGCGGAACGGACCTCCGGCGCTACACGTGAGATCGCCGCCATGATCCAGGCCATCCAATCGGATACTCTACAGCCGGTTCAGGCCATGCAACGGGGTGAAGGCGAGGTCCGGGAAGGCATCACGCTCGCCGACCAGGCGGGTGAGGCGCTCAGTCGCATCGTGCAGGGCACGGATCGCACGCTGGATATGGTCACGCAGATTGCCGCCGCCGGCGAGGAGCAATCCGGCACGAGCGAGCAGATCGCCCGAAGCATCGATCTGATTTCGGCCGTTTCGAACGAGTCGGCGGCCGGGCTCAGCCAGATTGCCGAGACAACGCAGGGGTTGAACCGCCTGACGGAAGACCTGCGCGGCCTGCTGGCACGGTTCAAGACTTCCAGGGAGAGGTCCGTATATCGGCCGGCTATCTCCGACCAGTGGGTATGAGGCTGTCCAGGATATCTTTGTAACGGCATCAATTTCTTCTGTGAAGCGCCGAAGATCGTCGTCTCAGACAACCTCAAGAGCGTAGTTGCCGGTAGCGAGTTGGTATGAACCGATGTCCAATCCCTCTCAGAGTCGATCAATACCAGGAAGGAATGAACGATAAGGTTTTATTCGGCGCCCCCGCATCGCTCTCTTGGATGAAGGGCGGCCTCAGGAGGGCGATAACACCCTGGGCTGTATAACTACGTCGTGGGGGGCGCCGTCGTCAATGAGTTGAATTCCCTGCCCGGAGATGAGGGCTCCGTCGACGCGCACGTCCGCCGTGCGCCCATCAAGGGCTCCGGGATTTCGGACGGTGATGGTGTAGAGGCTCTCACCGTACCGATATTCGATAACATACTCCCGCCACGCGGTCGGCGCACACGGGTTAATGAACAGAACATCCCCGCGCTTCGTGAAGCCAAGGATCTCTTCGAGGCCGATCCGGTACATCCAGCTCGCGGACCCGGTATACCACGTCCACCCGCCGCGCCCCACGCGCCCGGCGGCCGTGTAAACGTCGGCCGCAACCACGTATGGCTCTACCTTGTACGTGGCGACATCCTCCGGTGTACGGGTGCGGGTGAGCGGATTGATCATCTGGAAAAGCTCGAAGGCGCGGTCGCCCCGGCCTTGAAGCGCCGTCGCGAGCACACTCCAGAGCGCCGCGTGGGTGTACTGGGCCCCGTTCTCCCGTACACCCGGTACGTAGCCTTTTATGTATCCCGGATCGAGCGGAATATGGTCGAAGGGGGGCGTAAGGAGCAGGAGGAGCCGGGCGTCGTCTCGCACCAGATGTTGCTCAAACGAACGCATCGCCTGTTCACGCCGCACCGGATCGCCGGCGGCGGAGATGACGCTCCAACTCTGAGCGATCGCGTCGATGCGGCATTCAGCGCTTTCGGTGGAACCGAGGGGCGTGCCATCGTCGAAGTAGGCGCGGCGGTACCAGGCGCCGTCCCAGCCATGCGCCTCGATCGCTGCGGTGTAGGCGTCAGCCCGGTCCCGGAACGCGGCTGCAACCGCGTCGTCACCCCGTTCCGCGGCATGCCCGGCAAAGCGCCGCAGCGTCGTCACCAGAAACCAGGCCAGCCAGATGCTTTCCCCTTGCCCGTTTGCACCGACGCGGTTCATTCCATCATTCCAGTCGCCAATGCCGATGAGCGGCAGGCCATGTACGCCGGAGGTGCAGGCCCTATCCAGCGCGCGGCGGCAGTGCTCGTAAATGCTCGCGTGCTCGTCGGTAATTTGCGGCAGGTCGTATACCTCGCTCTCATGCGGTTCCAGGGAGCGCATCGCGAGGAACGGCACGTAGGCGTCGAGCACCGACCGGTCGCCGGTAACGCGTATGTATCCGTCGACTACGTAGGGGAGCCAGGCCATATCATCCGAGAAGCGAGTGCGCACGCCGCGACCGCTTTGCGGGTGCCACCAGTGCTGTACATCTCCCTCTATGAACTGCCGGGCGGCCGCGCGCAGGATGTGTTCGCGGGCAAGGCCGGGCTCGGCATACACAAAGGCCAGAGTGTCCTGCAGTTGATCCCGAAAGCCATACGCGCCGCCGCTCTGGTAGAGGGCCGAGCGGGCCCACATGCGACAGGCGAGCGCCTGGTACAACGTCCAGTGGTTGAGCATGTCGTCGAACGAGGGCTCCGGCGTGCGCACATTGATGACCGACAGGCGGCGCGACCAGTCCTCACGCGTACGGAGAATGGCTTCACGAGCCCGCCCCGGGCGCCGGTAGGCGGCGGCGAGGTCGTAGGCTTCGGCTTCTCCTGGTGCGGCGCCCAGCACCCAGGCGATCTCGCGCGTCTCGCCGGGGGCCAGCGCCACGGTGCACTGGAGGGCAGCGCACGGATCGACGCTCTCGTGTGTCGCTCTGCCGAGCGCAGCCCCCCGTAGCCCCTGAGGATCGGCCGGCGCGCCGTTTCGCCCGATGAACGAACGGCGGTTTTCCGTGTAGCCGGAGAGCGGCTCGCTGAGTGCGCAGAATGCCACATGACCGGCA
The DNA here is from genome assembly GCA_965365445.1 of uncultured bacterium. GTDB lineage: Bacteria > Bacteroidota > Rhodothermia > Rhodothermales > DASSAV01 > CBDUBS01. The sequence continues at coordinate 5,723 of CBDUBS010000211.1, forward strand.
AAGATCGGATCGAAGGTATTCTGCGCGAAGAGGGCGCCCAGGTCGGGGCGCGCGACGGTCCGTACCTGATGCTGCGTCTGCTCACGAAGCGCCCCGAGCGTCCACACCGCATAACCGGTCACGGTCAGGCGTCGCGGGCGGCCGCTGTCGTTGGTCAGGCGGAGCAGGGAAATCTTCACGGCCTCGTCGGGCGCCATACCCATCGTGAGGTGTGCGGCGATGCCGGCCGAGACGTGCTCGAACGTGGTGAAGCCTGCGCCGTGGCGTACCGTGTATGGAATCTCCCGACGAATCGGGGCCGGAGTCGCGCTCCAGAGCTCGCGCGTATCTTCGTCGCGCAGGTAAAGCACCTCACCCGGCGGGTCGGTTACGGGGTCGTTCCACCACGGGGTGAGGCGGTAGAAATAGCTGCTTCCCGCCCACATGGCCCCCGCCCCGCGCTCGGTGACGATGAAGCCGCCCTTCGGGTTAGCGATGACGTTTGCCCAGGGCGCAGGGGGCACATGGTCGCCGCATACCCGGATCTCGTAGGTTCCGTCGTCCCGCATCTTACCGAAGCCGTTGCGGGGTGCAGGAGCCGTATCGGTGGTATACGGTTTGATATCCGGGGCCGGGTTTCGGATCGGCGG
>CBDUBS010000212.1:0-6339 GCA_965365445.1 uncultured bacterium
GAGGGCCAGGTCCTCGCCGTCCTCGGGGGTGGGGCCGGCGGGGATCTCGGCCGGGCGCGGCGCGGCGTGGGGAATGATCTCGGCGGGCAGGAGCTGAATGACGCCGGCCAGGTACAGGGTGCGGCCCAGCGGCCCTACCCGCGATGGGGGTGGCTCGTGGTCCACCGGGGGGAGCGTGGAGAGGTAGGCGATGAGCCTTCCCATGTCCCGGTCGCTCAGGTTCTGAAACTCCTGCGACGGCATGATAAGCAGCGGCTTGCCGTCCTGCCGGATGCCGTGGCGGACGGCCCTGATCCAGTCGTCGGTATCGTAGAGGGCGCCCACGCCGCCCCGGCCCCGGGTGAGGTTCGTGGCGGCGATGCGACCCAGCGCCGGGTCGTCGATGAACATTTTCCCGCCCAGGTTGTCGCCGTGGCAATCCACGCACCCCTTGATGATCGTCAGGCGGTGGCCCTCGGCGATGCTCGCGGAGTCCGTCGGAACGGCGACCGGGTTCACGTCCACCCGGTACAGGGCGTTCATGTGCGACCCGCTGACGGCGTACACGCCGCCCAGCGCGAGGGCGATCAGGAGCAGCAGACTACCCAGCACGTACCCGGTCCATTTGAAAAAGCGACGCATGGCTCAACTCGTTGAAATAGAAAGGAGAGAAAGCCCCGGTGGGGGCTTCCGAGTCAAGCCGCGTAGTACGTTCCATCCGGTGCGTCGGTGGTAGAGACGCCCGGTATATCTTTGGATGAAAAGCAGATGCGCCGCAGGCGCACCGGGGTTTACGAAACGCTCTCCCGCAGGGCCAGCCGGACGATCTCGTCGGCCGATTGCAGTTCGGGCCGGTCCCGGAGCACCTTTCGGATGCTGCGTTCGGCGGCGGCCCGGCCCAGCCCCAGTTGCTCCAGCGCCGAGAGCGCGTCGGCGCGGGCCGTAGCCCGGGCCTGTCCTTCCGGGGCCCCTCCGTCGGAGGGCAGCAGATCCATCGCGGCGAGCCGATCCCGGAGTTCCACGACGAGCCGTTCGGCGGTTTTGCGCCCCACACCGGGGATGCGCGTCAGGAAGGCTACGTTGCCGCCCGTGATGTGCTCCCGGAGGTCGGCCGGGCTGACGGCCGAGAGGGTCGTGAGGGCGAGCTTTGGCCCGATGCCGGAAACGCCCAGCAGCAGCTCGAACAGGGTCCGCTCGGCCCGGGTAGCGAAGCCGAACAGGTGCTGCGCGTCCTCGCGGACGTAGAAGTGCGTGAGCAGCATGGCCTGGCCGCCGGCTTCGGGCAGGGCTTCGTAGGTGGAAGTGGGGATGAGCACCCGGTAGCCGATGCCCCCGACGTCGAGGACCGCCTCCGTCGGCTTTTTCTCGACCAGCTTGCCCGAAACGTAGGTTATCATCTATACGTATTCCTAGGCTTTTCCTATCGCGGATTCCGTGTCGTCGATGATGCTCCGGATCAGGTCGCGGTCCCATCGCATGACGATGGGCAGGCGGCGGCCGATGCCGAAGGCTTTGCTGCTCACCCGGAGCCCCGGGGCGGCCTGCCGCCGTTTGTACTCGTTGCGGTCCACCTGCCGGAGGATGCTTCCCACGAGACCGCTCTCGATGCCGGTGGCTTCCACGATGGCCTCCATTTCGAGCAGTTCCTCGACGTACAGCTTCAGGACCCGGTCCAGCACCGGGTAGGGCGGCAGCGAATCCTCGTCCTTCTGCCCCGGACGCAGCTCGGCGCTCGGCGCTTTGGTGATCGTACTCTGCGGGATGACGTCCCGCCCGGCCTTCCGGTTGATGAATTGCGCCAGGGCGTACACCTCCATCTTGAACACGTCCGAGATGACCGATAGGCCGCCGCTCATGTCGCCGTAGAGCGTGGCGTAGCCCATGGCGGTTTCGCTTTTGTTGCCGGTGGAGAGCAGCAGGTAGTTGAATTTGTTGGATAGCGCCATCAGCGTAACGCCGCGGGCCCTGGCCTGGATGTTTTCCTCGGCCACGCCGCTCCCTGTGCCGGCGAATACGCCGGAGAGCATCTCCCCGAAGGCGTCCACGGCCGGCTTAATGGGGATGCGGTGCATTTCGATGCCGAGGGCTTCGGCGAGGGTTTCCGAGTCGGTCACCGAGCCTTCGGAGGAGTACCGGGAGGGCATGGTCACACCGACGACCCGTTCGGGCCCGACGGCGGCTACCGCCAGGGCGGCCGTCACGGCCGAATCGATCCCGCCGGAGAGGCCCAGGATGAGCTTGCTGAAGGCTCCGGTTTTGCGCACGTAATCCCGGATGCCCAGCACCAGCGCATCGTGCAGGTCCTGTATGTCGTCGTGCTCCACGGTACAGGGGCCGCCGGGAAACTCGGTATCCCAGTAGACGACGGCTTCCTCGAAGGCCGGGGCGCACAGCACGGGATTGCCGTCCGGCCCGTACACCTGGCTGTTGCCGCCGAAGATGATTTCCCCGTTGGCGCCCACCTGGTTCACCAGCACGAACGGCCGCTGGTGCTTGCGGCAGATGGCCTGTACGATGGCGTCGCGCCGGGCCCACTTGCCCACCGAAAACGGCGAGGCGCTGATGTTGATAAACAGATCCACACCGAGCGCGGCCAGATCGTCTACCGGGCGCACGTCGTACAGGTGGTACTCCACGTGTTCCTCGTTATTCCACATATCTTCGCATACGTGCAGGCCAAGCCGCAGCCCCCGCCACGTGACGACATGCCGGGCCGGGCACGGCTCGAAGTACCGGTACTCGTCGAACACGTCGTAGGTGGGCAGGAGGGTTTTGTACACCACGGCCCGGCGCTCGCCGCCCTCCAGCAGGATGGCCGCGTTGAACAGCCGCTTCCCGACGGCGTCCGGGTTGGGCAGGGGCGCCCCGATGAGAACGCCCACATCCGGCGGGGCGTGCCGGGCGATCCAGTCCACGGCATGGCCCGCCGCGTCGATGAAGTAGGCGTTCTCGACGAGGTCGAGCGGGGGGTAGCCGACCACGCAAAACTCGGGGAACACCACCAGGTCGGCCCCGTTATCCCGGGCTTCGTGCGCGAAATCGATGATCTTGCGGCTGTTGCCGGGCAAGTCCCCGACGGTCGGGTTGATCTGGGCGAGGGCGATTTTCATGGGCGGCGGGCAGGCTGTTCCGAACGGACGTGAACCGGAAAGGTAGCAAATCCGCCCTCACGAATCGCCCCCGGAGCGGTTAAATTACGAGCTTCCGTCAATAGGAATTAGCGGGCCAGCCGCAGGCCCTTGGAGAGGCGAGGCGGTGATCCGGTCAGAGCCGCCACCCGAACCCTCCGGCCACATCGGTCCCCGTGCCTCCCCGACCGATGCCGCGTACCCTCAGTTCCAGGCGCGCACCGAGGCGCTTGGTGAGGAATGCACGGAGGCCGCCAGACAGCGAGTACGCGATCTCGCCCCGCCCGGGCTGTCCATTCGGCCACGTGATGTACGGCGAGGAACGGTCGCTGCGTGCATCGATAAACAGGGCTCCCCCGGCTCCCAGATAAGGCCGCCAACGCCCGAGAGGAAGCTGAGCCTGGATTTGCAATTCCGGGAATATGTATGGGATGTTCTGCTCGAATTGCTGGCGAGTGAACGTGTATCCGAGGCCTATTTCCCCAAGAAATACGCGGGACAGGTTGCGGTCCACTCTCACGATCGCTACCGTCGCGTCGCCCGTGCCTGAGAGATCGAAGGAAAACCGGCCGGCCATACCCCAGAGAGTGATGTGTTCGGCGCCCTGTCCGGAAGCTTCCAAGGGCGCGATCATTGCCATTGCGAACAGGAACGACACAACGTACTTCATAAAACCAACCGTTTCTTCCGGCAGCGCTGCATAGTGGATTACGAAGGTACGACGAGGTTGGATTGTGGACAATCCGGCGCAGCTGCGTTAGGCGGGGCCGCTGTTTTGCCCGGCGCCCTGAGCAAGCAATTTATTACCCCCGGAATCGGTGTTCATTATGCCAAGCTAAACACTCTCGTAAGGGAGCGAAGCGTTCCGGTAACAGGATGCGGGCGTCTTTCAACCGGGTCAGCGCATGGTGTGCGAAGTCGCTTCTAGATAGGTGTAACTCACTGGAAACCAGGATGGAATAATCAGGCCCTATCGACAATAACCCTAGGTCAAACGCTTTATCATGCAAGCTGCACAAGCACAGGCCATTCTGAGGATCGAGCCGGTGGCCTTCGTGCACTGACCAGGGAATAATATGACTGCCGATCAATAGCCCTGGAATATCAAGTGAACACATGCAGCACGCATTCCGGTAACTCGAAAGAACCGTGCGCCGGAAGAACGACTGACCTAGGCGTGCTTTCGTTGTTACTGTACGATTTACGCCGATACGAACAGGAAGGTGGCGCGTGTCGGATGCTGGTTCTGATTCGATTCTGATGACCAACGCACCCTGCAACAACTTGTGGCTTTCAGTAACAAGATCGTCCCACCGGCCATTGAACTCTTCCCAAATGGCCCTGTCAGCCTTAGAACTGTGAGAAAGTCCGCTGATTCCCCGCTGAGCGAGTAGAGGATCAAAAGCCCCAAAATTACCCAGTTTCCGCGCTACAGAAGCTGGCGTTCGCCCCAAAAACTTCGCAAGTTGGATGACTTCAGGGTTGGTGTCTTTTGTTTTGGAAAAAGGCGTTTGGCAGTAGAGAAAGAGGGCAAGTATAAGCTCCTGCCTGTTCCATGCCTCATTGTACCTGGGAGCGTCCACTTTTCATAAATGGGGAAATTATGTAGCAGTAACCTTCCTTATCTGAATACGGATGATAGTCAGGATCTCTGTCGAGGATATACAGCGTACCCAGAAGCGATTTATGAATCCTTTCAAAGTGATAGGGCACCCCATCGATATCAATCTGTGTAGATTCCCTTTCTCCATCAAAATAGAGTTCTATTTCGATAGCGTTTCCAAGGCCAGCGTCAAATTTAACTACCCTGTCTGGCGTAATGTTGTCTGGCATATCAATGTTGTGTCAGGCATTCCCGATTTGCCGGGCGATTTCGGTTTTGCTTCCCCGAAAAACGAAGTCGTCCGGGAAGGACTGGAGACGCGCCGCCTCGCGGTGGGTGATCGGCCGGTGTTGTTCCGGATGGAGATACCGCCCTTTCTCCGGCTTGAAGAACTCCGTTCGGATGGTCACGGAAGGACGGTCCCACCAGAGCCGCCCGAACAGGTCAGTGCCGCCGGAGGTTTTGCGAACCCAGCATGCCGGTGTAATATCAGGGGCGTTCCTGTGGAGGTCGAAGCGGTTGCCGCCCGGGGGTACGGCACGGTAACGCTGCATACTCTCCTCGGTCGGGTTGCGCCCGAAATGCAGGTCCAGCGGCCCCGGTTCTTCCCGTATCTCGGTGCCGACCGGTTCCGGCAAGTCCCCGATTGCCTCGCGCACCGTCCGCCAAGGCCGGGCGTCCGTCGTGTATTCGTCGTACAGGATCGTCCTGCCTTCCGGAAGCCGGTCGTTGTAGTGCGTTCGTTTCGGCGGGAACGCCTCCGCCGGGCCGTTGCCGCCCCGCACGCCGACGATGAACGCCCGGTACCGTTCCTGAGGAACACCGTAGTCCGCCGCACAGAGCAGCCCTGAAGCCACTCGGAAGCCCTGCCGCTCCGCTTCTTTGCGAATTTCATGGTATTCGGCCGAGCCGAGCAGTTGGCGGACATTCTCCATGACGAATACGCGTGCTCCGGAGCGCTTCACTACGGCCATGTACGGCCGCCACAGTTCCTTTCGCGGATCGCCTCGCCGGTTCTTGTTGAGCAGACTGAAGCCCTGACAGGGCGGTCCTCCGATCACCACGTCCGCTTCGGGTATTACCGTCGCCGGGTCGTCGAGCAAATCCACGATGTCCCCCGAAATGCAGTGCTCTCCGAAATTGACGTTATACGTCCGGGCGGCGTCTTCGTTGAAGTCATTCGCCCACACGGGCACAAAAGCGGGCTCGGTACCCTGGGTTACTCCGGTAAAGCCGAGCGTCAGCCTCCCCGCTCCGGCGAACAGGTCGATGAGTCGAAACGGCATGGGTCGGAAGGTTGTCAGGTTATGGTGTCGGGCGGCAGCCCCGCTCTCATCAATCTAACCAATGCTTCCGATGAAGCCAATGTTTCCGGCGGCGGTATCGGACCGTTGCACGCCGAGTGGCAGATGTTGATACCACGAAGACACGGTGAAAAAGCCGTGCGGCCTCGGTCAGCGGGCGAGGCGCAGGCCGAAAAGCCACCACCGGCCGGGCATCGGGGCGTCGAAGATTTCGGAATACGTCACGTCGAACAGGTTGCGCAACTCCCCGACGGCGGTGAGGCGCTGCCGCCCGAGGGTGAAGCCGTATCCCACCCGCGCGTTGACGACGCCGTAGGACCGATCC
>CBDUBS010000213.1:0-6299 GCA_965365445.1 uncultured bacterium
TTATGTCGCCAACCAGCATCCCGATTGCCTGCACGACTGCATCTTCCTGATTTGCGACAATTGCGGTCAGGCCACTCATATCGACGACGACCGCCTGTCGGGCGGCATCCGCAACGCGGCCGAAAGCACCGGGTTTTCCGCCAAGCGCCCCGCCAGCAGATCGGCCGACATACGGACGCGGGCGAGCGGAACCGGGTCCCAGGACCGGGCGCGCTCCCCGTTTTCGGCCCTTCTGCCGAGAGCCAGCCCGCCCGTTTCGTGGTCCGACGTGGATACGACCAGGGTGCGGCCGTCCCGGCGGGCAAACTCGGGCGCCTTCTGCACGGCTCGCTCGAATTCGAGGGTTTCGTGCAGCACGGCGGCCGGGTCGTTGGCGTGGGCGGCGTGGTCGATCCGGCTGCCCTCCACCATCAGGAAGAAGCCGTCCGGGTCGTCGGAAAGCAAGGCGATGGCTTTTTCCGTCAGCTCCGAAAGGCTCGGCTCGGCGGCAGGGTTCCGGTCGATCTCGTAGGTCAGGTTATCCGGCGTGAACAGTCCGACGACCGGCAGCCGGAGGGGCCGCTCGAAATCGGAGCGGGTGCGGAGCACCTGTGTGCCGGCGGCTGCGGCCTGCTCCAGCAGGTCCCGGCCGTCCTTTCGCGTTCCGCCTTTCTCGGCGGGCAGGAAGAAGCGGTATCCGCCGCCGAAAAGCACGTCGATGCCGCCGGCAAGCTGCTGGACGGCTATTTCGTCCTCCATGTCCCGGTCCTCGACGTGGGCGGCGAACGCCGCCGGTGTGGCGTGCGTCACGCGGCTCGTGGAGACGGTGCCGGTAGCCATACCCCGGGCTTCGGCCGCTTCGAGAATGGTGCGAACGGGCTGCCGGGCGTCGTCCACCGCGATGGCAGCGTTGTACGTTTTCACCCCCGTAGAATAGGCCGTTGCGCCGGCGGCGGAGTCGGTCGTGCGGCTATCGGTAGAACGGGTGCGAGAGGAGCCTACCAGAATGGAATCCAGGGCGAGATCGGCACGCCCGGTCTGTTCGCGCAGATAGTCCCGAGCCATGGTAAACACCACTGGCCCGGCTCCGTCGGAGATGAACAGGATGAGGTTTTTGGGCCGGTCTACCAGGCTTGTGGCGTAGCCTTTTTGTCCCGTTTTGGGGGCGGTCGATTGGCCGAAGGCCGGCGCCAACGCCAGGGTAAGCAGCACCGCAGGCATAGCGAACCAGCGGTAGAGGAAAGGAGGCGAAAGGGCGATGCGCATATCGATGAAGTGGGTTGAGCAGGTTGCTGAAGCTATCCGTTGCCGAAAGAACGAGCATGAAAACGCGCAAGGGCGCGGCATGTTTTAACCGCTCGATTAACAATGGCTAATACTCGAAGAAATATGCAGGAACCGGGCGAGGCATCCCCTACTTTTTGCCCCCGAGTGCCAGCATCACGTCCGGATCGTAGAGGCCGAGCAGGACGGCCTCACCCTGCCGGAACGAGCGCACGTCCAGAATGGCTATCGTACCCTTGCGCATCTTGACGGAGGCGCCCGTGAGCGTCTCGACAAGCTCGCTGAGGTCAGGCTCGTGCCCGACGATGGCCAGGCGGTCGCCGTCGTACCGGCGGGCCAGCTCCTCCAGGTCAGCCAGGGAGCAGCCCGGCGCCAGCAGGTAATCTTCCTCGACCGCCGCCCCGAACGCAGGAGCGAGCAAATCGGCCGTTTGCCGGGAGCGCAGGAACGGGCTGGTCAGCAGATGGTCGAGTGGCAGATCGGTCCGGGCGAGCAGCGAGGCCTGCCGTTTCAGCTTCTTGATTCCTTTGGACGTGAGCACCCGGTCGCGGTCGGGCTGGCCGGGGGCGGCATCTTCCGCGATGCCGTGGCGAATGATGTAAAGGCGCATGGGAGGAAGGGTTTGTGGATGTATCCGGCAATATAGCCAGAACCCGAATTTAACTGTCAAGAATGGTTGAAAAAGCGCGGGAGCGAGGAGCGTAATCGGCGCCCTGTTCATTATTCGCGGCAAGTTCCGAGGGGATCGGGGTGCGGCGTAGTATCTTCAGGCGGGGAACGAATGTCCGGCCCGGCGCTACATAAAGGCAGGGAACCCGCGTTCCCCCTGGAAAAACCGTTTGCTCGTTGAACCGCCTTAACCGCATAAGAGGATTCGTATGAAACTGACCGTCATTGGAGCCGGCAACGTCGGCGCCACGGTGGCCGAGAACGTCGCCCGTAAGGATATGGTGAAGGAAGTCGTCCTGATCGACATCGTTGAAGGGCTTCCGCAGGGTAAAGCCCTCGACATGCAGCAGGCCGCACCGATAAACCTGTACGACACCCGCATCAAGGGTACGAATAACTACGAAGATACCGCCGATTCGGATATCTGCGTCATCACGGCGGGGCTGGCTCGCAAGCCCGGCATGAGCCGCGACGACCTGCTTTCCAAAAACGCACAGATCGTCCGTTCGGTCACCGAACAGTTCGTGGCGCACAGCCCGAACGCTATCCTGATCGTCGTTTCCAACCCGCTGGACATCATGACGTATGTGGCCTACAAGGCCAGCGGCTTCCCGACGAACCGCGTCATGGGCATGGCCGGCGTGCTCGATACGGCCCGCTACCGCGCTTTCATCGCGATGGAACTGGGCGTCTCGGTGCGCGACATTCAGGCGTTGCTCATGGGCGGCCACGGCGATACGATGGCGCCGCTGCCCCGCCTCACGATGGTCGGCGGCATTCCGCTTACCGAGTTGCTGCCGGCGGACAAGATCAACCAGATCGTCGAGCGCACCAAAGGCGGCGGCGGTGAGATCGTCAAGCTTATGGGCACCTCGGCCTGGTACGCTCCGGGCGCCGCATCCGCCGAAATGGCCGAAGCCATCATTAAGGATTCCGGGCGCGTCCTCCCGTGCGCCGCGTGGGTGGATGGCCAGTACGGCATGAAGGACCTGTTCATCGGGGTTCCGGTGCGGCTCGGTCGCAACGGCGTCGAGGAAGTAGTGGAGGTGGAACTGAACGAGGAAGAGAAGGCCCTCCTCAACAACTCGGCCGATGCCGTGCGCACAGGGATCCAGGATCTCGAGCGCATCGAGGCCCAGGCGAGCTGATTCGTTCCATCCGTCGTAGCGAAGCCGCCGCATCATCGGTATGCGGCGGCTTCCGTTTTTTCCATGCGTGACGACCTGTACCTTCGGCGAAAACTGACGCTCCGAGCCCACGGGCGCCGCATCGTGCTCGTCAAGAAGCCGGTCGAAAGCATGGAACACGTCCTGATGAAAGCATTCCTGTGGGCGCTTTATCTGCCCGACTACCCCGCGCTACGGGTCGAGATCCCCATCGGAGACAAGTACAAGCCGGACGTCGTTATGCTCGACGCCGGAGGGCGGCCGGTTTTCTGGGGCGAGGCCGGTAAAGTGCACCTCGGCAAACTGGAATCCACGTTTCGCCGGTTTCGCACGACCCACTTCGCCTTTGCCCGGTGGAACGAACCGCTGGAACCGACCGTCGAGCGCCTTTCCCCCCTACGGGCCGACGCACGGCATACGGCGCCGGTGGACGTGCTCTCGTTCCCGGCCGACAGCGCCGAGCGCTTCATCGGCGAACGGGGCGACCTGCTCGTCAGGCCATTCGAAGTGCTTCGGACTCGCCTCGCCTGACCGGTCGGGGTATGCCGTTCTACCCCTGGTTCAACAATCTTTCGCCGAACAAAAACAACGGGAAAGCATTTAGCCGAAGCCGACCCGGTTTTCTTACCCATTTTGCTTTTCAATATGCCTGTTGCCTCCGCCCCGCGCTTCGCTATACTCCTGCTTTTGCTTCCCTTATCCCTGTTTCTTGCGTCATGCGACTCCACGCAGGACCCCGAGGTGATCGTGGAGGATCTGAAGGCCGGGCAGGGCGATGAGGCGGCCGTCGGAGACTGGATTCGCGTGCAGTATGCGGGTCGGCTGGAGAATGGTTCGGAATTCGACTCGGGGACGTTCGAGACCTATCTCCGCTCAGGAGCCGTCATCGAGGGCTGGGTGCAGGGACTGCCGGGGATGAAAGTCGGGGGCAGGCGCCGGCTGATCATTCCTCCTGAACTGGCCTACGGGCGGCAAGGCGTATGCAATAGCGCCGGAGAGTGCCGCATTCCACCCGGCGCCACGCTGATTTTTGAGGTCGAGCTGCTGGAAGTACGCAAGCCCTCCGGTGTGTGAGGGGCCGGCAGAGGGCGCGTGGAAACCGGACAGGCGCGCTCATGGGGGCGGCTCGCTTTGCGGATAGAGATCAACCAGTGTAGCGCCCCAGCCTCCGCCGTCTCCGGCGAGGTGATATGAAGCCACTTCGGGCAGGCGGTCGAGCAGGCTGTGCACCAGCCGCCGGAGGGCGCCGGTGCCTTTGCCGTGGATGATGCGTACCCGCAGAAGCCCCCGGTTTCGGCACGCCGCCAGGTAGTCCGGTACCAGATCTTTTACTTCGCGGGGCTGGAAGGTGTGCAAATCCAGAATCCCGTCGATGGGATAATCAACCGGTTCCACAGGCTCAATCCGGTTTGCGGAATACGAGGATGTGCTGCTGGGGCAATACGGAAAGGGTTTTTTCCCACGGCAAGCCTGCGGCGTCCATTTCTTTCCGTGCCTGGGCTTCGGTCATTCGGTGCACCGGATCGACGGGCAGAGTAGCATCTTCGCCCCGGTATTCAACCAGCACCACCCGCCCGCCCGGCTTGAGCGCCTCCCGGATGTGCACCATCATTTCTTGCGGGTATTCGAATTCGTGGTAGGCGTCCACGATGAGCACGAGATCTACGGCTTCTTGGGGCAATCCGGGGTCCTGCTCGGTCCCCAACAGGGGCTGTACGTTTTCGATGCCGGTTTCCTCGATGCGCTGCCGTATCAGGCGGAGCATTTCGGGGTCGATGTCCACGGCGTACACCGTTCCCCGGGGCACCTCCGGACTCAACCGAAAGGTAAAGTACCCTGTACCTGCCCCGATATCGGCAACTACGTCGGTCGGGGACAGCTCCAGTACGCGAATGAGGCGGCCCGGCAGTTCCTCCACTTCGCGGCCCGGCCGCTCCATCCAGTCCGCCTCGCTGTGATCCAGCGATACGGCAATCTCGCGGCCCAGGTAATACCTTCCGGTGCCGACCGAGTCCGGCTGCTCGCGTACTTCGTAAAGGTCCGCTGCGTCTGCGGAAGCGTCATCGTTTTCCGGTCCGGCGCAACCCGCCCACATCAGTACGGCCAGCAACGTGCGTGCTGCCGCACGATACAAAGAGGCGTGCTGTGTGGCGAGTCGGCTGGTCATAGGAATACAATAATAGCGAAGCTTCCCCTTTCGGTGGTTTGTTGACGGACGGGATTGCGCTTCATCAGGCCCCCTGCCGCCGCAAGCGACGTATTTTACCGGCCCGCTTCAAGAGGCCGTCAGTCCTTGAGCCCGTAATACGCTTTTACTTCGTCCCAATTTCGGAGATCGATCCCTTTTTTGGAATACGGCATCTGGTCGATAATGACGATCTTGATTCGACGGCTCGGCTGGTCGAGCGGACTGACCTGAGGCGAGGAAGATTCGTAAAACACCTCGAAGAAGCCGTCATCGAATGCATAGCCCAGCGTCATGATATAGTCCACGGCAGGGACGTCGGGCGACTCGGCGCCATAGGTGAACGGCATGGCGGTCCAGGTGTTGAACTGGCGGAAAAAGGCCAGCACGGCTCCGTTATCCACCACCGACCGGGTTATGGCCGGCACGTCGTACTGCGCGGAAGCCACCAGACCCGACTCGTCGAGGTCGGCCTCGTCGATATCAAACATGAACTCGCGGCTTACCACACCGGCCGACTCGACGCTAACCGTGTCGTCACATCCGGCGGAAAGCAGGGTGAACAGAGCCAGTATCGGGAAAAAACGTAGTGCTTTCATGGAAATAACCCCATGCGAGAAAGGTTGCCGAATTTACGGTGTTTCCTTTCATCCGTTCCAAATACCGGACCGGACCGATGGAGAGGGGCTTTCCGGGATGCTCATCCGGAATCCCATGATACGTGATTCCAATGACATACGCGCGGCGATCCGCTTCCAAAGCAGCGCCGGGAGTGTAGCCGGGAGTGGACGAAGGCGTATCGGCTTCACTCGCGATACATTTCCACGACCATCTTCCCCGCTCCGTCGATATACCCCCGGTACATGCCTTCCGTATTAAACGGCATGGCGATTCTTCCCATACGATCCATGGCAATGAGCCCTCCCGCGCCCCCCATCGCCGTCAATTTTCCGTGAATGACGGCTGCGGCGGCTTCGGCCAGCGGCAACCCGCCGTAGCGCATCGAGGCCGATACG
>CBDUBS010000214.1:0-6237 GCA_965365445.1 uncultured bacterium
GTAGGGCGTGGGCTCGTCCGGTTTTTCGCCTCGGTAATCATGCTGGCGGCCACGGCCGTCGTGGTGGGGTACACCTACGGAATCAGCACCTCGACGCCCATGATGGAGCAGATAACGAACCAGTCGGTGCTGCTCTCCCTGCTGGCCCTGGTGGGAGGAGCCGCCGGAGCCCAATCCCAGATCCAGTCCGACCGCGACAGCCTCGTGACGGGCACCGCCACCGGGTTCCTCATTTCCGTATCCCTCTCTCCTCCCGCGGCGGTCCTGGGGCTGTCGGCGCTTCTGGGGCGGTGGGACTACGTCGGCGTGATGGCGTTCGTACTGATGCTTACCCTGGTATGCATCCTGCTCGGCGGGTGGCTGGCGCTGTTCATGTTCGGGTTCCGCCCGAACGACTCCATGATCCGGAGCGGCATGCCGTCGGTGCGGACCGGCTTTGTGGCCGCTCTCGTGCTGCTGATCGCCGGGGCGGTATGGTCGCAGCGGGATCTGGCCCCCACGTTTACCAAAAGCGATTCCTCGCTGGAAGCCGTCGAGATCGTCCAGGCGGCGACGGCGGCGTTCCCCGGCGTGCGGCTGGTGGATGCATCCGCCGAGTTTACCCGGCAGGACCTGCGGCCCGACGCCGCCGAATACCTGCTCGTCCGGATCGTGGCGCAGGATACCACCGGCGCCGACCCGGCCATCCTCCGCGATGCCTTCCAGACGGCCATACGACGCCGGCTGATCGAGAAGATGCCCGAAACCCTTCCGTTCGTGGATGTCACGGTATTACAACAGTATACGGATATTCCATGAACGACGGGGCGTAAGGCACGGTCCTTGCGACTCAGGGGGGAGAAACGCAACCGTTCGCCGCAGGCGAACGCCGCCGACGTTCTTCCGGATCGAGGAGGGAAACCATGATACATAAAGTAGATATACCCCATAAGCCGGTGCTGAATGAATACGATGCCTATCCCGACCTGAAACCCATGATGGAAGCGCTTCTAACCGAGGCGGAGCGGACCCGCGCCGCCCTGGAGGGCCGAACGGTCTGGATGGTAAACAGCACGGAGACCGGAGGGGGCGTCGCCGAGATGCTGCCCAAGCTAACGGCCGTCATGCGGGAGCTGGGCATCCGGACGCAGTGGGTGGTGGCCGGCTCCGACGACCCCCGGTTTTTTGCGCTCACGAAGCGCATCCACAACCTGTTGCACGGCGAGGGCGACCCGCACTTCACGCCGGAGGAGCGGGCGCTTTACCGCGACGTCAGCCGCAGGCAGGCCCGGGCGCTTCGGCCGTGGATCGGGAGCGACGACATTCTGGTCGTCCACGACCCGCAGCCGCTGGCGATGGGGGCCATGCTGAAAGAGGAACTCGCCATACCGGCCCTCTGGCGGTGCCACATCGGGCTGGACGTGCAGACGCCCGAGACGGAAGCCGCCTGGGTGTTTCTCGAACCGTGGGCGCTCCGGTACGACCGGGCCGTATTCACCACGGCCGATTATGCGCCGGCGTTTCTGGCCGGGCGCACGGACGTAATCCACCCGGCCATCGATCCGCTCAGCCCGAAGAACCGGGATCTGACGGTGCATCAGGTGGCGGGCATTCTGCACAGCGCCGGGCTGATGGATGGGGAGGGGAAAGCGCCGACGGTACCGTTCGAGTCGCTCGCCCTGCGGCTGCAAACCAACGGATCGTTCGCACCGGCCCTGTTGCCGGACGACCTCCACCTGATGACGCGGCCCATCGTCACGCAGGTTTCGCGGTGGGACCGGCTCAAGGGATGGGCGCCGCTGCTGAAGGGGTTCGTGCTCATGAAGGAGCGGGCGGACCGCTTCGGGGCGACCTCCGAGATGCACCGCAACCGGCTCGATCTGGTGCGGCTCGTGCTGGCCGGGCCGGACCCCCGCTCGGTGCACGACGACCCGGAGGGGAAAGAGGTGTTCGATGAGATCTGCTCGCTCTGGCTCGGTCTGCCGCCCGAGTATCGGAAGGATGTAGCCGTTCTGCTGCTTCCGATGGCCTCGCGCACCGAAAATGCCCTGATGGTGAATGCGTTGCAGCGCTGCTCGACCGTCGTGGCGCAGAACTCGCTCCGCGAAGGCTTCGGGCTTACCGTAACGGAAGCCCTCTGGAAAGGCTGCCCGGTGATGGGTACGCACGCGGCGGGCATCCGCGAGCAGATGATCGACGGCGAGCACGGGCGGCTGGTTGCCGACCCGCAGAATCCGGAGGAGATCGCGGCCACGCTGGACTCGATGCTGGCCTCCTCGGGCGACCTGGACCGGTGGCGACGAAACGCACGCAAGCGGGCCGCCGAACACTTCCTGCTGTTCGCTCAGGTGAGCCGATGGCTCCGAACGCTGAAAAACACGACCGGGTACTTCAGGCAGGCCGCCTGACCGGGAACCGGCAGGGGACGCTCCGGGCGTCCCCTGCCGTTCATCCCCGGATCATCCCCGGATCATTGCGTCTGGAATCCCTGATTCAGCTCCATCTCGCGGGCCGGAATCTCGAAATACAGCCCCTCGGCATTCCAGGCGATGGAGCCCGGGCCCCGGTCGCCGTTGGGAATGTCGAGGCGCAGGCCCTGGAGGTACGGAGTGCGGTCGCCCTCGAACACCATCTCGATCATGCGTTCCGTGTGGATCATGTCCTCGGTGATTTCGCCGGCCGCGAGGGGGGTGTAGGGCCTTCCGACGGCGGCGGCATCCCACGCGCGGGCGCGTACCACGTTCAGGTCGGCGGCGGCGCCGGCGCGGTCGCCCGCCCGGAACCGGGCGATGGAGCGATTGAGGTACATTTCGGCCAGCCTGAGCAGCACGATGTTCGACTCGTCGGAGCGCGCGCCCCGGTAGTACTTGTTGCCCCATACGAACGGCCGGTTGGGCAGCCCCTTGAAGCGGGGGTCCTTGCCCGCCTCGACGCGCACGAACAGTTGCTTGTAGCGCTTGTCGTTACGGGCGGCCTGGGTTTCGTTGAGGTTGTCGTCCACCCAGCCGGCTTTTTTCAGGAATGCGTCGCTTACGGCCACAGTGCGGTCGTTGGAGTTGGCGGTGCTCCAGTTGTTCTCGTCGGTCCAGTTATATGATGAGAAGCGGCGGGGCACCTTCCAGTTGCTGCCCTGGCGCAGGCCGTCCGAGCCGGGCGCGCCGATGTTGTACCACCAGATGGTTTCCTTGCCGCGCCCGTCGTCTTTTTTGTTGAACGCTTCGAGGGGGTCCTCGGTGAGGGCGTAGTCATTGCCGCTCTGCTCGATGACGAACGTAGCCTCGGCCGCGGATTCGGAGAGTTTGCCCATCTGCTGGTACACCCGCGAGAGCATGGCCGCCGCACCGAACTTGTTGACCCGGCCCTTGCCGTACTCCGGCGGGTGGCCGAGCGCCGGGTCGTAGCGGTTGGGAAGCACCTGTTTTGCCCGCTGCAAATCGGCTACGATCAGATCGTAGAGGCGCCCCACGGTGAAAAACTCCGAGCGGTTGGCCGCGTCCAGACTTTTAGGGGCCGTGATCCGGTAGGGAAGCGTGGTGGGGGTATTCCGGGCGGCTTCGCTGTAGGGCGGAACGTACACTTTCGCCAGGCTCCAGTAGGCGTAGGCCCGCAGGAACCGCATCTCCCCTTCGATGCGGGGCACCTGATCGCGCTTGACGTCGTAGGGGTAGGGCTGGCCGTTGTTCTCTTCGATGAAGTCCAGCACGCCGTTCGCGAAAGCGACGACGGCGTAGCTCGAACCGAACACGGCGTTATTGAACATCCCGATTTCGGAATGCTGCCGGTTGTATACCGCCTGGATGTCCACGTTACCTGCGGCTTCCGGCAGGTACACCCCTACGTCGGACGTGACGGAATTGGCGAGGCGCTGGTGCGAAAAGATGGCGCGGGAGCCGGCGTTGCCGGTGAGGGCGTAATAGGCTCCCACGGCGGCCGCGTCGAACTCGGTGGCGTTGAGCCAGGGCGGCTCCGTCGGGTTGGTGAGCTCGAAAAAGTCCTGGTTATCGCACCCGGTGGACAACCAGGCGGCCAGGACCAGGAAGGTTATGGGAAGGAAGCGTTTCATAAGGTGTCTGGCGGTTTATCGCATGGAGGTCTGTTGATCAGAAAGCGACGGTCAGGCCGGTCGTGAAGGAGCGCACCTGCGGCAGGCGCGTCTCGCCGACGAAACCCTGCGTGAGGTTGCGCGACTGGGCGTCGCCGATGTTGAAGGCCTCGGGGTCCCATCCGGGGTATTCGGTGGCCGTAAACAGGTTGTTGCCCGCCACATACAGCCGCAGGCTCTGCACGCCCGGTATCCGCCGGAAGGTATAGGCCAGTTGCAGGGTACGCAGGCGCAGGTAGTCGCCGCGGTACAGGTACCGGTCCAGGCCCCGGTCGGAGCCGCCGCCGTCGAAGCGGTCTTCCCGGCGCGTTCCGTCCGGCTGGATCACCTGATACCGGTTGTTCCAGCGCAATTGAGGGTACTCGGCGTTCGGGTTATCAGGCGTCCAGGTGTTTCCCGCGAGGTCCGCCCACAGGGTGCTGCCGCCGGTTCCTATGTAGCTGTGGGCGTACTCCTCGCCGTTGTAGATGTAATTGCCGCCCTGGAAGGAGAAGAACACCGAGAGGTCGAAGTTGCGGTACGACAGCGTATTGTCGAACCCGCCGAAAAACGTCGGCAGGCCCGTCTGGTCCTCCCGGTAGATCCGGTGGTTTCGCAGGTTGTCGCGGGTGGCCGGGATGACGTTGCCGGTTTTCTGCTCGAAGTTCGGGTTCGGCGACCCGTCCGGCAGGGTGCTTGCGCGGTCGATCTCGTAGATCATCTCGTAGCCCCCCTCCGGGTGGATGCCCGCATACTCGGCTATGTAGAAGGCGCCGAGCGGGCCGCCGGTTTTCGTGATGGTCATGCCCGCGTTGATGCCCTGCCCGTTGTTGTCCAGCTCCGGGCTGAGCGAGACGACCTCGTTGCGGTTGGTGGTCAGGTTGAGGCTGGTCCGCCATCGGAGGGGCGTTTTTTCGAGGATGTAGCCCGATACCGAAAACTCCAGGCCCTGGTTGCGCAGGGTGCCCACGTTGGCCCAGTACCGGTCGCCGCCGAACTGCAACCCGGCCGACATGGGAATCGGTACGGAGAGCAGCAGCCCGCTGACGTCCTGCCGGTAGTAGCCGAGCGTGCCCGAGATGCGTCCGTCGAGCAGCTCGTAATCGGCGCCCAGGTCGAAGGCGTCGGTCGTCTCCCAGGTGACCGCCCGGTTGCCGATGTTGTTTTGCAGATCGCCCCGGTTGTTGCTGGCGTAGCGTCCCCAGCCGGCGTAGCCGTTCTGGGTTACGTCCGGTACTTCCTGATTGCCCGTCTGGCCGAAGGAGCCGCGCAGCTTGAGGAACGTGACCGGCTTTACGGCCTGCATGAACCGTTCCTGGCTGAGCACCCAGCCCGCCGAAAACGCGGTAAACGTGCCCCAGCGCAGGTCCTCGGCAAACACCGACGAGCCGTCGCGCCGGAGGCTGACGCCCAGCAGGTAGCGGTCGTTCAGGGTGTAGTTGGCCCGGGCGAAATAGGCCCGCAGGTAGCGCTCGCCGCCGAGGGTGGACCCCCCGACGCGCATCGGCGTGGCGGGCGCGCCCACCTGCTGGGCGGTGCCGCTGAGCCCGGTGCCCTCGACGTAGGCGTTCGAGGACGAGCGCAATTGCGATTCGGTGCCCAGCACGGCATTGATTTTATGGAGGCCGAACTGCCGGTTGAGGTTGCCGTACAGGTTGTAGTTGTAGTTCCGCCACATCGTGGAGCCGTTGAAGCCGTAGGCTTCGCCCTCGCGCACCACCGTATTGGCCCACGTGACCTGGTTGTTCTGGATGATGTCGAACGACCCTTCGGAGCGCAGCGAGAGGCCCTTCACCCACGGCAGGGTGTACTGCGCGTACACCCCGCCCAGGCCCCGGTACTGCGCCAGGTCGCTGATGTAATTCGCCCGGTCGATGGAGGCGCGCAGGTTCCAGCCGGAAGTCGGGTACCACAGGGCGCCGTCCACTTCCACGGGGAAGATGGGCAGGGCGGACGAGCCGGCTTCCCCGAACCCGCCGATGGCGATGCCGTCGTTGCAGCACGGCGTGCCCCCTCCGGCGAACGGACGGCGCTGGTTGTTGCTGTACGTTACGTTGATGCGCGTGCCTACCGTCAGGTTCTTCAGCGGCTCGTAGTCCACGTTGATGCGGCCGGATACGCGGTCGAAGTCGTTCGTTTTAATGACCCCCCGGTCGCTGCGGTAGCTGCCCGATACG
>CBDUBS010000215.1:0-6217 GCA_965365445.1 uncultured bacterium
GGTGCCGGGGTATTCGCTTCGGCCGCTCAACCGCTGGAAGGGCTCGAAAATGCGCTCGGCGTAGCGGGCGTCGAAGCCGATGCCGTTGTCCGCCACAACGATCCGGCACGTCTCTTTCCCGTCGGCGGCCGGCTCGACCGACGCCGTTACCCGTATGTGCGGGGTGTTTCCCGGCTGCTGGAACTTTACGGCATTCATCAACAGGTGGTTCAGCATCTGGTGCAATCCCGTAGGGTCGGCTTCTACCTGGATCTCGGCCGCCACTTCGATCCGGGCGTTACTCTGTTCGAGCGCCAGGTCGAGGTCGCGGAGCACCCCGTCTATGATATCCCGCAGGCTGACCATCTGAAAAGGACGGGCCTGCGTGCTGATCCGGGAGAAGGCCAGCATATCCCGCAGCAGATGCGACATACGGGCCGCGGCATGTTCCATCCGGTCCAGGTACAGGCGGGCGTTGGCCTCGAGCCGCCCGTCGTACTCCGTCTTCATGAGCGTCGCGAAGGTCTGAACCTTCCGCAGAGGCTCCTGCAAATCGTGGCTCGCCACGAACGCGAATTGTTGCAACTCCCGGTTGCGTTGCTCGACGATGGCCGTACGCTCGATGACCCGCTGTTCCAACGTCTCGTTCAGGTTGTGCAGGTCCTCCTCCATCCGTTTCCGGTCGTCGATGTCCAAGTTGATGCCAACCCAGCATACGATGCGTCCCTCCGCATCGCGGACCGGTTTGCCCAGCGCAAGAACCCAGTGGTATTTGCCGTCCGGCCCGAGCACCCGATGCTCGGCGTACCAGTCCGCGCCGGTTTCGAGGCACCGGGTTCGGCGCTCCCGCACGGTTTCTGCTTCTTCCTGGGGCAGCCGGTGCGTCCATCCTTCTCTTTTGATCTCATCCAGCGTCATTTCCACCAGGTCGAGGAAGGATCGGCTTGCATATTCCGTTTCGCCGTCCGGATTCCACATCCACACCCCGTATGGAACGCTGTCGCCCATGATGCGGTAGCGTTCCTCGCTGGCCCGGAGCGCCGTCTCGGCTTCCCTGCGCTCGGTAACGTCCATACTGGCGCCCACGTACCCGAGGCACACACCGGAGCGGGTCATACGGGGTCTGCCGTAGCTATCGATCCACCGCCATTGCCCGTCCGCCCGCCGCACCCGCACCGACGCCTGAAACGGACGCCTTTCGCGCACGCAATCGCTGAACTCGGCTATATAGGCCGGGCCGTCCTCCGGGTGGGTCAGTTCCTTCCACCGTTCGCCCGTCATTTCGTCGGCCTGCACGCCGAAATATTCGGCGAAAGCGCTGTTTACGTACTGCTGGTTGCCATCGGCGTCGTGAACCCAGATCGCCAGGGGCAACCCCTCGGCCATCGTGCGGAAGCGGGCTTCGGATTCCTTCAATACCTCCTCGGATTGCTTCCGCTCCGTGACATCCAGATTCACGCCGACCATCTTGACGAAGGCCCCCTCGGCGTCTCGTGCGATCCGGGCAACCGACTCGATCCACCGAACCGCTCCCGACGGCTGTACGATGCGAAACTCGGTCCGAAAGGTATCCCGCTCCGAGTCTGCGACCCGCTGTATTTCCGCCAGTACTCGCTCCCGATCGGCGGGGTGAAGGCTGGAGCGGAACAGTTGTTCGGGCTCGGCTTCGGGATCGGGGGTGCGGCCGTACATCGGCCACATCGTTTCGCTCCAGACGGTTTTTCCGTCGGCCGGAGTGAACTCCCATACGCCGACATTCCCTGCCTGCTGCGCCAGCCGCAACCGCTGCTCGTTCTGCCGAAGCTCCTCCGCCATGTGGCGGGTTTCGGAGAGCAGGCGGGCATTTTCTTCGGCACTCCGGCGCAACTCGTCCCGCTGGCGAATGAGTTCCTGCCGCTGCCTGAACAGCTCGAAAAAAACGGACGTCTTGCTTCGGAGCACGTCCGTCTCGACGGGCTTGTAGAGGTAATCGACCGCCCCCTTTTCGTAACCCCGAAACCGGCGCTGCTCGTCGTGGCTGCCGGCCGTCAGAAAGATGATGGGGATTCGCCGGGTTCGCTCCGTGCCGCGCATCAGCTCGGCCAGCTCGAACCCGTCCATTTCGGGCATGTTGATGTCGAGTATGGCCAGCGCCACGTCGTGCGCCAGCAGCAATTCCAGCGCCTCCGCCCCGGAACGGGCCATCAGGATCCGGAGCTGATCACGGCGGAGCAGGGCTTCCAGAGCCAGAAGGTTCTCCTCGACATCATCTACAATCAGAAACGTGACGGGAGGAAGCAGCATGTCCATTACCGTTTCCCGCCGAGGTGAGCAACCATGGCATCGAGTTCGAGGGCAACGGACTGCCGGCAGGCCGCGAGGGCTGCCTTTGGCATGACGGGCGCCCGGGCCGACCCGGGAGTCTGCACCAGACCTTTGCCTCCACTCTCACAGATCCGGCGGAGCCCTTCGGCGCCGTCTTGGTTGGCCCCGCTCAGGATGATGCCCGCTACGCGGTCGCCGTATGCATCGGCGGCGGATTCGAACAGTACGTCGATGGAAGGGCGCGAGTAATGCACCGGCTCATCCGACGAAAGAGATAACCGGTAGTCCTTCTCGACGAGCAAATGGTAGTCGGGCGGCGCCAGGTACACCATGCCGCCAACGATAGGTTCTTTATCCTCTGCTTCCTTGACCGGCAGACGGCACATCTTTCCCAGCAGTTCGGCCAGGATGCTTTTGCCCCTGGGCTGGTGAATCACCATCATGATCGGGTGGGGATAATCGTTCGGTAAGGTGGGAAGCAATACGGACAACGCTTCCAGCGCACCGGCCGAAGCGCCGATGACCAGCGCTTCCGTCCGGGTTATCATACCGGAGCCGGCGGGTAGCATGGCGTCAGGTGGCATCCGGGCTTCTCCGTTTCTGGAAGATACGTTCTTCGTACACGAAATCGTCGAACGAATCGGCGTGCGGGGAAAACCGTAACGTTTCCTTCGACCCGAGGCCGAGGAACCCCCTGTGTACGAGGGCCTCCTTGAACAGGCCGACGGCCCTGTCCTGGAGATCGCGGTCGAAGTAGATGAGGACGTTGCGGCACGTAATGAGGTGCACCTCGGCGAATACCGAGTCGGTTGCCAGGCTGTGGTCGGAGAACACCACGCGCTCCCTCAGGCTACGGTCGAATACGGCCGCCCCGTAGGCGGCTGCGTAGTAGTCCGACAGGGAAACGCGCCCTCCCGCGTGTCGGTGGTTCTCGGTAAAAAGTGGAATGCGGCTCAGGTCGTACACCCCGGCTTCGGCCTGCCGCAGCGCCTCCGTATTGATGTCGGTGCCGTAGAACAGGGTGCGCTTTTCCAGTTCCTCTTCCCTGAACAAGATGGCGAGGGAATACAATTCCTCTCCCGTACTGCATCCGGCGACCCACACCTTGATGGAAGGGTACGTTTTCAGGTGAGGCAGCACCTGCCTCCGCAGGGTCAGGAAGAACGACGGGTCCCTGAACATCTCGCTGACCTGCACGGTCAGGTAGCCGAGCAGTTCGGGCAGCACGGCCGGGTCGTGGAGCATCCGGTCCTGTAGCATCGAGTAGCTCCGGCAGCCGAAACGCTCCCGGGCCTGAGCCATGCGGCGCTTGATGGACGCCATGGCGTAGCCCCGGAAGTCGTAGTGGTACCGGAGGTACAGGGCTTCCAGCAACAGCCTCAGTTCAATGTCTTCCGTATTGACCGACATGCCGGCGGCGGGTTGTTATCGGGGCATCCATACACGCACCAGCGAGAGCAGCTTGTCCACATCCAGCGGTTTGGCGATGTAGTCGTTGGCTCCGGCTTCGATGCACTCCTCCCGGTCATCTTTCATGGCTTTCGCGGTAAGCGCGATGATCGGAATTTTCTTTCCCTGCTTTTGCTTCCGAATGGCCCGGATGGCGGTCAGGCCGTCCATTTCCGGCATCATGATGTCCATCAAAACCAGATCGATCCGGTCATCCACCCTCTCGGTCGATTGTCGTAACGCTTCGAGAGCCTCCAGGCCGTTTCGGGCAATTTTGACCCGAGCGCCCCTCGGCTCCAGAATGCTGGTCAGGGCATACACGTTTCGGATGTCGTCTTCCACGACCAGTACGCACCGCCCTTCGAGCGCCGCATCGCGGCTCCGCGCCTTCTCCAGGAGGCGCTGCTGCTCCGCCGGAAGCTCGGATACCACCTGATGCAGAAACAGCGTGACCTCATCCAGCAGCCGTTCCGGCGACTTGGCTCCCTTTATGATGATCGATTTGGAATACCGCCGCAGCCGCTGTTCCTCCTCGGAGGTAAGGTCACGGCCGGTATACACGATCACCGGGGGGAAGGAATACGTGTCCTGCCGGCTCAGCGTTTCGAGAAGCGAAAATCCGGAAGCATCCGGCAGGCTGAGGTCGAGCACCATGCAATCGAAGGTGGCGGATTGCAGATGGCCCAGGCATTCTTCGGCGCTTCCGGCCCCTACCGTTTCGACCGCTTCGGAGCCAAGAAGGGCCTTAAGGCTTTCCAGTTGGGCCGCGTCGTCCTCCACGATGAGCACCCGGCGCATGTGCCGGTCGATCCGGCTTTCGAGGCTACGGAAGGCCTCTACGAGTTCCTCCCGCTTCACCGGCTTGAGCATATATCCGACGGCCCCAAGCGACATGGCCGTTCGGGTGTAATCACTCGCCGAGATCACGTGAACCGGTATATGCCGGGTGCGCGAGTCGAATTTCAGTCGATCCAGTACAGTGAGTCCCGTATTGTCCGGCAGCCCGATATCCAGTACGACGGCGCTCGGGCGGTATTGCACGGCCATCGTAAAGGCGTCATCCGCCGTCGATGCCAGCAAACACTGAAAGTCCAGTTCGTGGGCCAGGTCGAAGAGGATGCGGGCGAAAGGCTCATCGTCCTCCACGACCAGGATGGCCCGTCCCTGGCTCGTCAGTTGTTCCCGATCGTCCTCAATCGACGCGGTTCGAACCGCAACCGGCCGGCGAGTATGTCCGTCGGCGCCGCTTCGTTTCTCAACCCCTTTACCGAGGGCGGTCGATGAAGCCGGGGTAATCGTCTGCACGTCGATTTCCTCGAACACCAGCGGCACGGTCAGGGTAAACGTGCTTCCTTTGCCCACTTCACTCGAAAGACTAATTCCACCACCCAGAAGCCGGGCGAGTTCTCTCGAAATGGACAGCCCCAGCCCGGTGCCGCCGAATTTCCGGTTGGTCGTTCCATCGGCCTGCCTGAACGCTTCGAAGATGGTTTCATGCTGCTCCTTCGGAATGCCGATGCCCGTATCGCGCACCGTGAATGCCAGCCGGTTTTCCGACGCCCGGTATATTTCCAGCGCCACATCGCCTCGCTCGGTGAACTTGACGGCATTCGAAAGCAGGTTTTTCAGGACTTGTTGCAGCCGCTGCGGGTCCGTCTCGATTTCCGTCGGAACACCATCCGCTACCTTCATCTGAAATGCCAGCCCACGCTGCGCCGCCACCGGCTGGAACAACCGGGAAAGGTGCTCGGCTATACGCGCCACCGGAACCGGCTCCGGTTGGAGTTCCACGCGCCCGGCCTCGATCTTCGACAAATCGAGGATGTCGTTGATGAGCGCCAGTAAATCGCTGCCGGCCGAGGAGATGGTCTGGGCATACCGCACCTGCTCATCGGTCAGGTTTCCGTCCCGGTTGTCGGCGAGCAGTTTGGCGAATATGAGCGAGGAGTTCAGCGGCGTCCGGAGTTCGTGGGACATGTTGGCCAGAAATTCCGATTTGTACCGGCTGGCCTGTTCCAGTTGCCGGGCCTGCTCCTGCAAGCTCAACTGGGTTTTGCGCAGATCGTCCCGCTGGGCTTCCAGCAGCCGGGTTTGCTCCTCGAGCTGGGTGTTCGTCTGTTCCAGTTCGGTCTGTTGCAGTTCCAGCCGGGATTGCGATTCCTTCAGGGCGCGGCTCTGTTCTTCCAGTTCCTCGTTGGAAACGCGCAATTCTTCGCTTTGCGCCTGAAGTTCTTCCGCCTGGCGCTGGGTTTCTTCGAGGAGTTCCTGAAGCCGGGTCCGGTACTTTGCCGAGCGGACGGCTACCCCGATCGACTCGGAGATCCGGTCGAGAAACAGGGTATCCGTCTCGAATACCGGATGGATGAACCCCAGCTCGATAACGGCTTCCACGCTCTCGTCAACCACGGCGGGAGCGATGAGCACGTGCCGAGGGCGGCTGCGCCCAAGGCTCGAACTTACCTCGATGTAGCCCTCGGGAACGTCG
>CBDUBS010000216.1:0-6149 GCA_965365445.1 uncultured bacterium
GTATCCGTTCACCCCTGGGTCGCGGCGGATCTGGTCCTGGTTCCACGGCACGTCGGCGCCGTGCCAGTCGTGCGCCGTCAGGTGGGCCGGGTTCTCGCGGTTCGAGCCGACCCCGATCCGCACGGGCTCCTCGAACGCCTCCTCCAGGCGCTGCCACCATGATTCGTAGTCCCGGCGCAGGCTATCCACGACGCCGGGCCGAAGGGCGGCGACGTCGGTTCGTTGGCCCGGGTCCTGCCGGATGTCGTACAGCTCCTTTCCGTCGATCAGCCGGTAGCGCTCGGTCATCACGGCGCTCTGACGCCATTTCTGCGGCATTTCGATCCGTTGGGAATGTACGAACAGCGTTCGCTCGGGCCAGGCTCCGTCCTGGAGCAGCGGCTCCAGGCTCCGGCCGTCGAAGGGCCCCTCCGCCGGCACGCCGGCCAGATCCAGCAGGGTAGGCATTACGTCCAGGTGCGCCGCGAGCCGGTCCACGTCTTTCCCGCCGCTGATGCCTCCCGCCGGCCAGCGGATGAAAAACGGAACCCGGTGCCCTCCATCGTAGGCCGATCCCTTTTTCCCCCGCATCCCGGCGTTATAGCCGCCGAAACCCTGCCGGGAACCGTCCTCGCCAAGCGCCGATCCGTTGTCGGTCATGAAGATCAGGATCGTGTTCTCCTCCAGCCCCAGGGCGGCCAGCCGCTCCCGGAAGCGGGCGAGGTTGTCGTCCAGGTTGGTGATCATGCCGTAGAAGTGGGCCAGGTCGTCCTCCAGGTTCGGGTAGAGCCGGGCGTACGCCTCGGGCACGAGGTATGGCGAATGCGGCGCATTGGTGGAAAGGTAGAGGAAAAACGGGCGGTTTTGGTGGCGTTCCACGAAAGCCAGCGCCTCGCGGAACCAGACGTCCGTGCAGTACCCCTGCACCCTTTCCGGGCGGCCGTTGCGGAAGTAGGTGTCGTCGAAGTAATCGTTGCCCCAGAAGTCGGGCGTCTGCCCGACCCCTCCCCCGCCGTGCATCAGCACCTCGTGGAACCCCTGATCCTGCGGGCGCAGGGGGTAGTTATCCCCGAGGTGCCACTTGCCGAACAGGCCCGTCCGGTACCCCGCCCGGGCGAACGCTTCGGCGAGGGTTCGTTCTTCGGGCCGCATCAGCGAGCGCCCCATGATGGTGTGCCACACGCCGGTGCGGGTGGAATAGCGGCCCGTCAGGAGGGCGGCCCGGGTAGGGGCGCACGTGGGGTCCACGTGGAAGTCGGTGAAGCGGATGCTCTCCTGCCGGAGCCGGTCGAGGGCGGGGGTGCGCACGACCGGGTTGCCGTGCCCGGCGAGGTCGCCGTAGCCCTGGTCGTCGGTGATGATGAGCACCACGTTGGGGCGCGCATCGTCCGCCCGCTCGATCCGTCCGGGGCCGCACCCGGCCGGCAGAAGCAGTATGCCAAGGAGAAAAGCAAGTCGGATCATGGCATCGGCCCCTGTTGGATGTACACGCGCCGCCCGGCGGTATTACAGGATAGTGATCGGGCCGCACTTCCTCCAGTGCCGGGCCTTCAACTCACTGCCGTTTCCCTTCTACCTCAGTCCGGCCCTCTCCCCCACCGACCGCCCCGCCCGGTAGGCCGTATCTTTGTCCGGGTCGCCGGCCTTGCTATGTTCCCGCACGCGGGGCGGGATACCGGAAGGCATGGGCGACGATCCGGCTGGACAGGGGCGCGCCGGCGTACTTCAGGCGGGCGGGCACGGGCTACCAGAAGCGCATCAACGGCGCCCGTACGTGCAGAACATGGAGCCGCCCTACATCGAAAGCACCCGGCCGTGCTCCGGCGCTTCGGGCTGCTTCAGAAGCACGCGGGGGGCCGGAGCAAAGTAGTCGTACACGGGCAGCGTCGCCACGCCGAGGGCCACCGCATCGGCTCCGGCCTCGGTCAGCCCGAACAGGGGCGGCTCTCCCCTGCCCGGCACGCGCAGCCTCTCCATACGGGCGCGCGTGCGCTCCACCAGCGAAGCCAGCAGCGGGTTCGGCGCCCGCCCGCCGAAGAAAAACGCCTCCGGGTCGAGGATGTACTCTACGCTCAGGAGGAGGTAGGCCAGCTGTTCCACCGCCTCGCCGAGCCAGGCCGTGAGCGCCGGATGGCGGGCCTCGAAAAGCGGCCCCAGGTCGGCCGGCCCCTCGACGGCCGCTCCGCTGCGGCCGAGCCGCTCGAAGAGGCGGCCCAGGTTGAACAAATCACCGGCGTGCCGGGTGGGGTCCTCCCCCAGCCGGGGCAGAAAGCCGAGCTCGCCGGCATTGCCGCTGCGGCCCTCGAACGGATGGCCGTTGACGACCAGCCCGCCGCCCAGGCCGCTGCCGAGGTAAACATAGAAGAACGTGGAAAGGTGCTTGCCCTGGCCGTACCAGCGCTCCCCGACCGCCGCCCCCGTGGCGTTGTTCTCCACGAACACCGGGATAGGCAGGCGGCGGGCCATGAGCGCGGCAATGGGGACGTCCTTCCAACCGGGCAGCGCCTTCGGGTTTACGGTGTATGTGCGCCCGTCCTCCGAAGGATACATCGGCCCGGGAAGGCCGATGCCGATGCCCCACACCCGCTCCGGCGCAACCCCCTGCGCCGCGAGCAACTCGTTCGAGGTGTCGGCGATCAGGTCGAGCGTGGCGTCCGGAGACGAAGCCTCCCGCTCGAAGTGGAAGCGGCGGCGCACCGTGCCTGAGAGGTCCACGAGGACCGCCGTGAGGTGGTCGTGGTCCAGGTCGAAGCCGATGGAGTAGCCGGCTTCCGGGTTGATGGAGAGGGCGGTAGACGGAGCGCCGCGGCCCTGGCTCCGGCGCTCGGTTTCGAGCACCAGCCCCAGATCGATCAGCTCCCGGACGAGGTTGGATACCGTTTGAAGGGTCAGTTCGGTGCGCCGGGCCACTTCGGTGCGGGATAGGGGCGCGAACAAACGGATCGTCTCATGGACGATGCGCAGGTTGAACCGCTTGGCGTAGGTAAGATTCGTTCCGGTAAGCATATCGGCGGGGGAAGGCGGAAACCAGGGGAGAATAGCGTATAAAAAATAACAAAAGCAACTTGATTAAATAATCGGTTGCCGTACCTTTCGGTAACCTGCCCGTTCACCCGATCCCTCGCCTGATGATACTAACGGCGCTCGACCTGTCCATCATCGCGGCGTACGTGCTGCTAACGATAGGGATCGGATTCTGGATCTCGAAACGGGCTTCCCGCAGCATCGAGCATTATTTCCTGGGGGGCAACACCATTCCGTGGTACCTGCTCGGGCTGTCGAACGCCTCGGGCATGTTCGACATCAGCGGCACCATGTGGATGGTGTCGTTGCTGTTCGTGTACGGATTGAAAAGCGTCTGGATTCCGTGGTTGTGGCCGGTATTCAACCAGATTTTCCTGATGGTGTACCTGTCGGTCTGGCTGAGGCGCTCCGGGGTGATGACGGGCGCCGAGTGGATCACGTTCCGGTTCGGAGAGGGGCGGGGCGCCCGGCTGTCGCATCTGATCGTGGTGCTGTTTGCCCTCATCAACGTCATCGGGTTTCTGGCGTATGGTTTCATCGGCGTCGGCAAGTTCGCCGCGACGTTTCTGCCGTGGCAGCTCTCGCCCGATCCGGCGATGAACGTCAACTACTACGGCCTGATCATCACCGCCCTGACCACCCTGTACGTGGTGAAGGGGGGCATGTTCAGCGTCGTGTTTACGGAGGTGTTGCAGTTTGGCATTATGACGGTGGCGTGCGTGTGGGTAGGCCTGATCGCGATGCATGAGGTATCGCCGGGGATGCTGGACCCGGTCGTTCCGGCGGGATGGCGGGCGCTGTTTTTCGGGTGGCGGCTGGACCTGGAGTGGGCGGGGCTGCTGGATGCCGCCGCCGTCAAGATCCGGGACGACGGGTACAGCCTCTTCGGGGCGTTTTTTATGATGATGGTGTTCAAAGGCGCGCTGCAGAGCATGGCCGGCCCGGCGCCCAATTACGATATGCAGCGGGTGCTCTCGGCGCGCACTCCCCGGGAGGCCGCCAAAATGAGCGGGCTGGTGAGCCTGGTGCTGCTCGTGCCCCGGTATATGCTCATCACCGGCCTGACCGTACTGGCCCTGGTGTTCTTCAGCGACCGGCTGGCCGCCATGGGTCCCGGAGCGGATTTCGAGCTGGTGCTGCCCTTCGCGCTGCGCGAGTTCATCCCGGCGGGGCTTCTCGGGCTGCTCATTGCGGCGCTGCTGGCGGCGTTCATGAGCACGTATGCCGCCACGGTGAACGCCGCTCCGGCGTACCTGGTCAACGACATTTACAAGCGGTACGTCAACCCGGACGCCCCGGAGAAACGGTACGTCTGGATGAGCTACGCCGCCTCCATCGGGGTGGTGGTCGTCGGTACGGGGTTCGGGTTCTTCATCCCGGATCTCAACACGGTGGTGCTCTGGCTGGTGGGGGCGCTCTACGGAGGGTACACGGCGGCCAACCTGCTCAAGTGGTACTGGTGGCGGTTCAACAGCTACGGGTATTTCTGGGGTATGGCCGCCGGAATCGTGGCCGGGGCCGTCGTGCCGGAGGGGATGACGCTCGTTTTCGGCAATACGGCGTTCGGGGCGGCGCAGCCGGTGGTCGTCTTTCCGATCCTGCTCGTCTGCTCGCTGGGCGGGTGCGTGGCGGGCAGCCTGCTCACCCCGCCCGACGACGAGGACGTTCTGAAAACCTTTTACCTGAACGTGCGCCCCTGGGGGTTCTGGAAACCCATCCACGAGAAGGCGGCGCGCGAGCATCCGGGCCTGCTGCCCAACACCGGCTTCCGCCGGGATATGGTCAACGTGGTCGTCGGGGTAGCCTGGCAGACGGCGCTCACGGCGGCGGGCATTTTTCTGGTGCTGGAAGCCTGGACCTCGCTGGCCGCGACCGCGGCCGTAATCGTCGGCTGCTCGGCTTTCCTGAAAGCGAACTGGTACGACCGGCTGGAAGATTACCCGGTAGACCTCCCCGCCGAACCCGTCCGGGCATTTTACGAAACCACCCACTCCTGATGAATCATACCGAACACTCCCTACCCTCCGACGCCGAGCGCCTGAAGGCCCTGGCCGACGGGCAGCAGCGGCTGATCGAACGCCGCAACGAGCCGGCCGGGCCCGGCAACGGCGTGCTGCAGCGCTACCGCTACCCCGTGCTCACGGCGGAGCACGTCCCGCTCAGCTGGCGCTACGACCTGGACCCGCAGCGGAATCCGTTCCGTATGGAGCGGATGGGTGTCAATGCGGTGTTCAACCCCGGCGCGCTGCTCCTCGACGGCCGGTTTCTGCTGGCGGCCCGGGTGGAAGGAACCGACCGGAAGTCGTTTTTCGCCGTGGCGGAAAGCGATAACGGCATCGACGGATTCCGCTTTTGGGATGAACCGATAGCGCTGCCCGAAACGGCCGTCCCGGACGTGAACGTGTACGACATGCGCCTGACCCGCCACGAGGACGGCTGGATCTACGGGGTGTTCTGCACCGAACGAAAGGACCCGGCGGCCGATCCGTCGGATACGTCGGCGGCGGCGGCGCAGTGCGGCATCGCCCGCACGACCGACCTGAAATCCTGGGAGCGCCTGCCGGATCTGCAAACGCCTTCGCCGCAGCAGCGCAACGGGGCGCTGCACCCGGAGTTCGTGGAGGGCCGGTACGCCTTCTATACCCGGCCTCAGAACGATTTCATACTGGCCGGCTCCGGCGGAGGCATCGGCTGGGGCCTCTGCGACGACATCGAGCGGCCCGTGATCCGGCGGGAGATCCTCGTGGACCCGAAAGCCTACCACACCATCAAGGAGGTGAAAAACGGCCAGGGCCCTCCCCCGCTGAAAACCGAAGCCGGGTGGTTGCATCTGGCCCACGGGGTGCGGGGTACGGCGGCGGGCCTGCGCTACGTCTGCTACCTGTTCCTGACCGACCTGGAGGAGCCTTGGCGTGTTACCCACGCTCCGGGCGGCTACTTCCTCGCGCCCGAGGGCGAGGAGCGCGTAGGGGACGTATCGAACGTGGTGTTCGCCAACGGCTGGGTGCTTGCCGATTCGGGCGAGGTGTTTATCTACTACGCCTCGTCGGATACGCGCACCCACGTGGCTACCTCCACCCTGAACCGCCTGCTGGATTGGGTGCGCCACACCCCCCCGGACCCGATCCGCTCGGCGGGGGCCGTGC
>CBDUBS010000217.1:0-6124 GCA_965365445.1 uncultured bacterium
AGGCTCTCCCCATTTGCTTTAGGCTCTCCCCATTTGCTTTAGGCTCTCCCCATTTGCTTTAGGCTCTCCCCATTTCCTTCAAGCTCTCCCCATTTGCTTCAAGCTCTTCCCTATTTACTTCGCAACCCGCTCCGCCTGAGGTGTGGATGAACCCTGAACAGATCCGGAACACCTCGCCCCGTGAGACGGTGTGGGATGACGGATAACGGTGCGGAAGTGTTTTATTTATCGTTTCAGTAGGTGATCGGTCTGTTTGAATCGTCTCCATATAAGGAAGTCGCACTACATTCTCCATTAACTTACCTGCACCTACTTATGAAATACGCTCTGCTCGCATCAGCCCTGCTCGTGGCCGCCTGCTCCGCCGACAGGCCGGTTGAATCTGATTTGCCCGAATCCGTCGCCCGGTTCGAGGACGCAGCCCGGACGCCTCCGATGGGCTGGAACTCGTGGGACGTGTTCGGCCTGGACGTTACCGAAGCCGAAACCAGAGCCGCCGCCGACTACATGGCCGAGCACCTGAAACCGCACGGCTGGGAGTATGTCGTCGTGGATATCGCGTGGTACGGTCGGAACCTCACGGCGTTCGAGGACGAGCGGGGGGCGGGGAAACAGTTCTACAAGGATCAGAACCCGGACCAGATCATTGACGAGTGGGGCCGCCTGATCCCCAACCCGGCGTTGCACCCGTCGGCGGCCGACGGCAAGGGTTTCAAGCCGCTCGCCGATTACGTCCACGGGAAGGGCCTCAAGCTGGGCATCCACGTTATGCGAGGGATTCCGTGGCAGGCCGTCGAGCAGAACACCCCCATCAAGGGCACCGAGTACTTCGCCCGCGACATCGCCGTGGACGCCGATACGGCCACCTGGTACGACGGCATGTGGACGATCAACTTCACCCACCCGGCGGCGCAGGCCTACTATGATTCCATCGCCGAGCTGTACGCCTCCTGGGAGGTCGATTACCTGAAGGTGGACGACATCAACAAGACGTTCTGGTCCCCGTACCGGGTGGACGACATCGAGGCGATGAGCCGCGCGATGCTCCGGGCCGGGCGGCCGATGGTGCTCAGCCTCTCACCGGGCGGCCCTGACCTCTCGCAGGCCAACCACGTTTCGCGCCACGCCCACATGTGGCGCATCTCCTCCGACTTCTGGGACGAGTGGGACGCGCTGGAAGTGCAGTTTGCCCGTTGTGCCAAATGGGCCCCGTATGCAGGCCCGGGCCACTGGCCCGATGCCGACATGCTGCCCCTCGGCAAGATCGCGTACCGGGCCGAGCGCGGGGAGCCCCGCCCCCGGATGACGAATTTCACCCCGGACGAGCAGGTTACGCTCATGACGCTCTGGAGTATGGCCCGCAGCCCGCTCATGCTCGGGGGCAGCCTGCCCGAAACCGACCCGGCGACGCTGGCCCTCATCACGAACGATGAGGTGCTGGCCGTAAACCAGCACAGCACGGGCGGCCGGCAGCTCTCCCGCGAGGGCGACCGCATCATCTGGGTCGCCGATGCCCCGGAGGGGGACGTGCGCTACGTGGCGTTCTTCAACACCGGCGAAACGCCCCTGTCGTTCAGTATGGAACCCTCGGCCGTGGGGCAGGCGGGAACGGTAGGGGTGCGCGACCTCTGGGCGCGGGAGGATCTGGGGGAGGCTTCCGTTCTGGAAGCGGAGGTCCCGTCGCACGGAGCGCGGCTGTTCGCGCTCACGCCCCGTTGACCCTTCGGTAAAGTAATAGACAAAGGCATAGGGCGCAGGGGAGAAGGCCCGGACCATGCATCGGTTACCTTTCCGTCAGGGTGACGATAATTAGCGGGCCGGAGTGCCGGGAGCGCAGCGGGCGGCGTATATTGCCGGCCTGACCCTAACCCTCCCACACCCGTCATGACGACCCGACTTACCGCCCGGCAGCGGGCATTTCTTCGCGCGGAAGCGCATCATCTGGAGCCGGCGGCGCGTATCGGGAAGGAAGGGGTAACCGGCGCGGCGCTGGCGGCCGTGGAGGAGGCTCTGGAGCGGCGGGAGCTGATCAAGGTGAAAGTACTGGAGGCCGCGCCCGATACGGCCCGCGTTACCGCCGAGCGGCTTGCGGAAATGGAAGGGGTGGCGGTGGTGCAGGTCATCGGGCGGGTCGTGGTGTTGTACCGGCCTCATCCCGAAAAGCCGCAACTGGTACTGCCCGTCGCTCCGAAGCAGTAAGGTTCAGCGGTTGTCCTGGAAGGTGTCGCAGACCTCCGGGTCGCCGGATTCCAGTCCGCGCCGAAACCACCGGACGCGCTGCTCGGAGCTGCCGTGCGTGAAGCTTTCGGGCGCCACGTACCCCTGGTTCTGCCGTTGCAGGCGGTCGTCGCCGATGGCGGCGGCGGCCGTGAGCCCTTCCTCGACGTCGCCGGATTCCAGGATCTGCCTGCCCTCGTTCGTGCGGTTCGCCCAGATGCCCGCCAGGCAATCGGCTTGCAGCTCCAGGCGCACCGAGAGGCGGTTGGCCTCGGCCTGTCCGGAGGATTGCTGCGCCCGGTGCACCTCGTCGGATATGCCGAGCAGGTTCTGTACGTGGTGGCCTACTTCGTGCGCGATGACGTAGGCCTGCGCGAAATCGCCGGGGGCCTGGAAGCGCCGCTGGAGGTCCTCGTAAAACGAGAGATCGATGTATACTTTCTCGTCGGCGGGGCAGTAGAATGGCCCAACGGCCGCCTGCGCGAATCCGCACGCGCTCTGGACGGCCCCGCTGAACAGCACGAGGGTAGGCTCCCGGTAATCGCGGTTCATCTCCGCAAAGATGCCGTTCCAGGTGTCCTCGGTATAGCCGAGCACGACCGAGGTGAAATCGGCCAGGCGATCCTCGGCCGGAGATGTCCGGCCCGGCGAGACGTCCGCCGAGGGGGCGCCGGTTTGCAACCCGCTCAGGTCCACTCCGAAAAGCATTCCGACTACCACGAGCACCAGGGCCCCGATGCCTCCGCCTACGGCTACCCGGCTTCCGCGGCGATCCTCCACATTGCCGCTCCGGCGGCCTCTTTGCCAGCGCATGTCGATTACCGTTGGTTGGTTGTATGCGATGCCGGTTGAAAGCCGGTCGGCGGGCTTGCGGTTCCGGTCGGGCCGGGGCTGTCCGTAACGACCTCGGAACGGGATCCGAACGTTACAGCGAGACGTGAGTGAACCGCCTCTAAAATATCCGCGAAGAATTATCCGGCGGCCGGGGCGCCTCGAGGGCTTTAGTTTTATCATAAACGGCCGAAACTCATCCCGATCGGTTATTGCCCACCCCGCCCAGCCTGCCCGACCTCATGGAGACGGTATTCGCCCTGCCGCAGACGACGCCGGAGGAGGACTCGTTTTTTCCTGCTCTTTTCGACGGATTTCCGGATGCCGTTATCGTCCACGCGGCGGGGCGGCCCCTGCGCCTGAATGCGGCGGCCCGGCGGCTGCTGGGCGCGGGGCCGGAGAGGGTAGGGGAGTGGTTCCACCCGGAGGACCGGGTGCGCGCGGAGGGTTCGTGGGAGCGCCTGAACGGTATACCTTCGCTTCCGGAGCGTGTGCGCCTCCGTACCGGCGAGGCCGTGGAGATCGTATCGGCGGCGGCGGACGGAATAGTGCAGACCGTGGTGCGTCCGGTGGAAACACAACCGGAGCGCCATGACCGGTTGTTTCAGACCGTCGTGGAGAACGTGCCGCTCGTGCTGTTTTCGATAGACGAGCACGGCGTATTCACGCTGCTCGACGGGAAGGGCGTGGAAGCGATGGGACTGGAGCGAGGGAGCCTGGTGGGGCTATCCGTGGATATGTGCACCGCGGGCTGCGACGTGCTGGCCGGGCTGACTCGGCGGGCGCTGGCCGGCGAAGCCTTCCGGGAGACCGTTACGGTGCACGACCGTACGTATGAGTTTTCCCTCCGGCCGATCTACGATGAGCGAGGCCGCCGTGGGGCCGTGGGGGTGGCCTACGACCTTACCGAGCAGAAACAGGCCGAACAGGCGTTGCGGCGCAGCGAGGAGCGATTCCGTCGCCTGGTCGATACGATGCCCGCCGCCGTGTACACGGTGGATGCCGGGGGTTCCATCGACTTTTACAACCGGCAGGCCGCCGAACTCTGGGGAGCCGAAGCGGGCTGCAATCTCTACGGCAAACGGTTGTGCGCTTCGCACCGTTTGTGGCTGCCCGACGGACGGGAATTGCCCCATGAAGAAACCCCGATAGCCGCAGCCGTTCGGGATGGGATCTCGACACGCAACGGCGAGGTGATCATCGAGCAGCCGGGCGGGGGTATGGTTACCGTCTCGGTGAATATCGACCCGATATACGACGAGGAGTGCCGCATCATCGGGGCCATCAATGTGTTTACGGACGTCACCTCGGTAAAGGGCTACGAGGAACGGTTGCGGGCCTCCGAAAGCCGCTACCATGCCCTCTCGAAGCTGCTGCTGTCGTACGGCTTTTCCTACCGCGTGGAGCCGGACGGGAGCCGCACAGTGGACTGGGTAACGGAGAGCGTTCAGGCCGTGTTCGGCTACACCGCCGACGAGATGAAGCAAATCGACTGGTTCACGCTCATCCACCCGGAGGACGGCCCGGTGTACAGCAGGTATGTGCGCAACCTGATAGAGGACCGGCCCGATGTAGCCGTGTTCCGGGCGGTTTGCAAAGATGGTTCCGTGCGCTGGATCCGGGCCAAAAGCTTCCCCGAACGCGACCCCGTTTCGGGCCGCGTCGTCCGAATAAACGGCGCCGGGCAGGATATTAACGCGTTGAAGGAAGTGGAGGTGGAGCTTGTCCGGGCGCTGGACCGGGCGGAAGAAATGGGCCGCCTGAAGGATGCGTTCCTGGCCAACATGAGCCACGAGATTCGCACCCCGCTCACCACCATCATCGGGTTCGCGGACGTGTTGCAGAACGAAGTGACCGGCGAGGCCCGGGAGTTCTCGGCCCTCATCCGCAAGAGCGGCAAGCGCCTCATGGAGACGCTCAACTCGGTGCTGGACCTGGCTCAGCTTCGCAGCCATACGATGCACGTGCATCCGGAGGCCGTCGATGCGGTGCGCGAGGTGGAACGCACCCTGCAAATGTTCTCCTCGCAGGCCCGTGAGCGGAAAATCATCCTGGGGCTTGAACCGCCGGAAACCGAAATCCCCACGGTGTTCACGGATCGGGGCGCCCTGGGCCGCATCCTGGCCAACCTGGTTTCGAATGCCGTCAAGTTTACTTCCTTCGGCAGCGTGACGGTCGGGCTCGAAGCCGACGCCGGCGCCCTTACCCTCCGGGTTCGCGATACCGGGATCGGCATATCCGAGGAGTTTCTACCTCACGTCTTTTCCGAGTTTCAGCAGGAGTCCTCCGGCATGGCCCGCACGTATGAAGGCAGCGGCCTGGGCCTGGCTATCACGCACCGCCTGGTGGAACTGCTGGACGGCCGCATCGGGGTGGAAAGCCGAAAGGGAGAGGGGACGGTGTTTACCGTTACCCTGCCCCTGGGCTCCCCGCAGGCGACCCCGACGGCATCGGCCGCGCAGGGCCGTCCGGCCGAGGGCCTCCCGAGGGGCCGCGTCCTCCTTCTCGACGACGACAAAAACGTCCGCTCCCTCATCACCCACCTCTTGCGGGCCGAGTGGGACCTGACGACGACGGCCACCGCCGCCGAAGCGCTCGAAGCAGCGCGGGCAGGCTCCTACGATATCGTTCTGTTGGACATCAACCTGACCGGCGGCGCCTCCGGCCCGGAAACACTTGAAATCCTCCGGCGGGTACCCGGTTACGAACACACGCCCATGGTGGCGGTTACGGCCTACGCGCTCCCCGGCGACGAAGAGGTATTCCTCTCACAGGGATTCAACGCGTACCTGAGCAAGCCTTTCACCCGCGCGCAACTCAGCGAACTGCTGGCGGGCCTCATCTGCTCCTGAAGAATGGAGCGATAAGTACGGCAGTCCTGGAAAGGCAACTCTCCATATGAAAGGGAGGGTTTCCGGCTACTTACTGGGGCCTTGACCCGGATGTACGGCCGTGTGGTTGCTCCTGCCGAACTCCTTCCTATTCAATAGCCTGTCCCGCCCCTGGCGGGGAGGGGTGGCCGCAGGCCGGGGTGGTTGCCCTTCCGGCTGCCCGATGCGTTGATGGGGCAACCCCC
>CBDUBS010000218.1:0-6080 GCA_965365445.1 uncultured bacterium
GATGACCAGGTAGCCGTTTTCGACGCGGGCGTTTTCCTTTCTGTCGCGGGTATAGTATTGCGCCTCGTTATTGCGTATCCGCCCGACTTCGTACGTCCAGCGGGCCCTGTCCGGCAGGCCGTCCCGGTCGAACTCGTCGGACCAGACGAGCGTCCACGCGGGCGGCTCGGGGCCCGACAGGCGTCCGGCGCAGGAAACGAGCGGGGCGGCTGCCAGCAGCAGGCCGAACAGAACAGAGATGCGCATGGGTCGATGCATCCGGCTATGGTTCATGGAAGCGTCTCAGGAATCAGTCGAGCGGTCGGAGGCGAATGTTTTTCCACCGGACCTCGTAGGGGCCGGACCCCCTGGGGATGCCGTGCACCTGGAGGCCGATGAACCCGCTCGGGTGCGTAGCGTAGATGCCTTCGTGGGTGATGTCCTCGACGGGTTGGCCGTTGATGAATGTCTGGATACGCGGTCCTTCGGCGACGATTCGGTAGTGGTTCCACTCCCCGTCGCGGAAGGTGGTGTGCGGTTTGAGGCGTTCCGGAGGGGTGAGCCATCCGAGACCGGTGGCCTCGCCGTAAACGTATCCGGCTTCCGCGCCGGTTGCCCCGCTCGCTTCGATCTCGACCTGAGGGCCGTACACCCTCCCGACCTGCTGGTTCGGGTTATCCCCGAGCGGCGTTTCGCGGGTGGCGGAGCGGATCTGCACGCCGGAGTTGAGGCGCGGGTCCACCATGACGTCAAACTCGAGCTCGAAATCGCCGTAGTTTTTCTCCGTAACAAGGAAGGAATTCGGGCTTCCCTCGGCGGTCGTCCCGACGATGGTCCCATTTTCGACGCGGTACGAAGCCGTCCCGTTTTTTTGAACCCAGCCGTTCATGGTTTTCCCGTCGAACAGGGAGATCCAGCCGTCCTCCTGTGTAGAGGCGGTTTGCCGGCAGCCCGCTGCGGCGCCTGCGATGAGGAAGAGACCCAGCGCCGCGGCGGGTACGAATCGAGGATGCATCATGACGGTAAGGAATAGCTAAAATCATGAACCGGACGACCTGCCCGCAAGCAGGGGGAGTATCCGGAAAAGGTATTCTGCAGCAAGTGGAGATACAAGCGATGCAGCCGACACCGATGGGTCCGGCGCGAAACGCCGCCGTTCATACCGGCGCCGTAACCGGCTCTGCCGGTATCGGGCGGCGGCGCCACCAGTTGGCGAGCACGGAACCCGAGATGTTCATCCAGGGGCCGAACACGGCAGGAGCCAGCCCGACGGTGGCTACCTTGCCCATCTGAAGGGCAATCCCGGAAGCAAGCCCTCCGTTTTGCATCCCGACCTCGATGGCTACGGTACGGCACGCCCGTTCGTCCAGGCCGGAGAGCCGGGCGGCCCAGTAGCCCAGCAGGTAACCCGTCGTGTTGTGCAGGATGGCCGCCAGAATCAGGAACAAGCCGATGGAGAGCAGCGCATCGCGGCCTGCGGCGGTGATGATGGTGATGATGACGGCGATCCCGACCATAGAGACGATTGGCATGGCCCGGTCGAGCCAGGGGGTGCGTCCGTGGAATAGCCTGTTGAACAATAGACCCAGAACCACAGGGAGGATGACCATGTTGACGATCCCCCACATCATGTCCAGAAAGTCGATCGGGACGAACTGGCCGGCCAGTGTTTTCATGAGCAGCGGGGTAACGAGTGGCGAGAGAAGCGTAGAGACGGTAGTCAGCGTGACGGACAGCGGCAGATTGGCCCCAGCGATGTAGGTCATCACGTTGGACGCAACGCCGCCCGGGGCGCTGCCGATGAGCACCACCCCTGCGGCAATTTCGGGCGGGAAGCCGAACAGGGAAGCGATGGAAAAGCCGAGCAGCGGCATTACGGTGTACTGGCACGCAGCGCCCACGAACACACCTCGGGGCATCCGAACGACGTTCACGAAGTCGCGGAGGCTCAGGGCCGTTCCCATCCCGAACATGATGAGCTGGATGAGCGGAACGATCAGCCGCTTCAGCTCGAAATTACCGATCCGGGTGAACAGGTGGGGATAGAACAGCGAGGCCGTAACGGCGGCAAAAATCCACAGGGTGAAGGAAAATCCTTTGAGGGCGGAAAAGCCCCGGATACCCAGGGCAAGTGCGGCGAAGAAGCCGATGAGGGCCGGGCCGATCCAGGCCGTAACGCCGAGCGCGAGGAATACGGTCGCGGAGAGCGCCAGGGCCAGGGCAACCAGAAGAAACGCCTTATGGATCATATACACCCGTGTGAGTTCAGGAGCGGAGGCGCCGGATGCAGCGCATGAGGGCGCGGGACGTATGGTAGTTCCCTTTCCAGATGCCTGCCTTGGGTTCGTAGCGGCGGTGGGGTTCTATGTCGAGTCCGCCGGCGTACCAGCCTCCGTACTGCGGGTCGAGGAGGTACGTTTTCGTGTAGGTCCAGAGGTCGTGGAAGCGGGTGCGGTAGGGAACGGGGTCGTTCCCGTACTTATCCGCCATCATCAGCAGGGTGTTCAGCCCCTCGGCTTCGGCCCACCAGATTTTGGCTTCCGAGAGGATGACGGGGGCGGCCCCCGGCGCCGGATAGTACCCCCGGTCGAAGAAGCCGCCTTTGTCTACGTCCCAGCCTGTCCGGAGCGCGTGGTCCACCATGCGGCGGGCGACGCGCTCGGTCGTGGCGTCGTTTTCCAGGCCGAGGGTTTCCGAGGCTTCGAGCATCAGAAAGGCCGTTTCTACGTCGTGTCCGAAGGAGACGTGGTCCAGATGCTCGTTCGCCTTTCGCACGGCTTCGGAGGAATCGCGGTAGGAAACGGGCGTCCAGTTCTCCGAGAAGAAGAGTTGCAGATAACCGGGGCCGGCCACTTCGACGTCGCGGATGAGGCGTAGCATTTCCTCC
The DNA here is from genome assembly GCA_965365445.1 of uncultured bacterium. Classification (GTDB taxonomy): domain Bacteria; phylum Bacteroidota; class Rhodothermia; order Rhodothermales; family DASSAV01; genus CBDUBS01. The sequence continues at coordinate 2,867 of CBDUBS010000218.1, forward strand.
AGGCGCATCCCGACGAGCGGATCCGGCCAGACCTGGTACAACTCCGTGAAGGCTTCGAGCAGGTGAATGGAGCTGTTCTGGTCCTTCGGCGGAATGCCTGCGTACCCCGAACGCATGGGGGCGCCGTCGCGAGCGAGGTACTGGTAGTATCCACCATGAACGGCGTCGTGGCTGTGGCTTTCGAGCCACAGAAACGCCTTCCGGGCGAGGTCGAGGGCGGCGGTATCGGCAGAGGCGCGGTAGTAGGCGGCCAGACCGTAGATGCCGAAGGCGTTGCCGTAGGCGGTTTTGATTATACGATCTTCCTCATCCGGGAGCACTTTGCCGTCCTGCTCGACGAGCTGAAAGAAGCCGCCATAATCGGAGTCCCAGAGGACGTCCCGGAGGAACCGGAAGCCGTGGGCCGCCAGGGGCAAGAGGCGTTCCTGCGCCGAGAAAAAGCGGGCGGCTTCGGATAGCGTCCAGAGGTGGCGGGCCTGCGTAACGATGAGCTTGTTGTGCGGTCCGGCGGGCTGCCAGCGGTAATCCAGGTCGGTCAGGAAGCCGCCGTGCACCGAATCGACGACGGCGGGGTACCAGCGTTCGAAAAGCTCCAGGCGGAGCGCCCCTTCCATCTCGTCGGCCGTTTGCAGGTCGGCGGCGTCGGGTATGGCCGGCGTCCTGCAACCGGCGGAGAGCAGGACCATAAAGGCGGGTATGAGCAGGGGCTTCATGCGGTCGGTCCTCAACTCCAAACCCGGTCCCAGGAGCGTTCCGTATCCCATTCCGGTGTGGGATCGAAATACCCTTCGCCGGGGACGAGATGCGCCCGCACCACTTCTTCGTTCAACTCGATGCCCAGGCCCGGCCGGTCCGGGACGATCACGAAGCCGTTTTTAACGAGCGGTTTATCCGGGCCGGTGACGAGGTCCTCCCACCACGGCACCTCGACGGAGTGGTGTTCGAGCGCCACGACGTTCTGGGTGGCGGCGGCGCAGTGGGCGTTCGCCATAAAGGATACCGGGGAGCCGGCGAAATGCATGGCCATGGCCACCCCGCGCTCCTCGGCGTAATCGCCGATTTTTTTGGTTTCCAGAAGGCCCCCGGCCGAGGCAAGATCCGGGTGGATCATATCCACGGCGCGTTCGTCGATGAGTTTGATGAACTCCTCCTTGAGGTATATGTCCTCGCCGGTCAGGGTAGGCACGTCGATGGAGCGGGTGATTTCCTTCCACATATCGGTGTACTTCCAGGGCACCATGTCCTCGAGCCAGGCCATCTGGTAGGGGGCCAGCGCCCGGCCCAGGCGGATGCAGCTGTTCACGCCGATGTGTCCGAAATGGTCGGAGGCGAGTGGAACCTCATAGCCGATCACTTCGCGCACCCGGGCTACGTACCCCGCCATCAGGTCCAGCCCTTTGTCGGTAATCTGGACGGAGGTAAAGGGGTGCTCCGTCTGGCCGTAGGCTTTCCAGTCGAAACCCAGGGGAAGCGTGAGGGCGCCGGGTACGTCGCGAACGAGCCCGATTCCCAGGTCCATTTTGAGGAAGGTGTACCCCTGGTCGATGCGTTCTTTCAGGCGGCGGGCGTATTCGTCGGGGTCTTTCGACTGGGTGGTGTCGGTATAGAGGCGGACCCGGTCGCGGTAAGCTCCTCCGAGAAGCTGGTAGGCCGGCACGTCGTAGGCTTTGCCTGCCAGATCCCACAGGGCCATTTCGACGCCGGAGACCCCTCCCCCCTGCCGGCCGTGGGAGCCGAACTGCTTGATTTTCTTGAACACCTTCTCGACGTTGCAGGGGTTTTCACCGACGAGGCGGCTTTTCAGGAAGAGGGCGTACCGCTTACTCCCGCCGTCGCGGACTTCGCCGTACCCGGATATGCCCTGGTTGGTGTCGATTCGGAGGAGCGGCACCCGCATGGGGGCGCCCTGTATTTCGGCGATGCGCAGATCGGTGATTTTCAGGTCCGACGGCCCGGAATGCCGGTTGACGTTCCGGGCGGCATGGGCCAGCTGGTCCTCGACCGGAGCGGCCATGAGGAAGGCCAGGCTCAGACCGGACTTTTTCAGGAAGGAGCGGCGATCGGCTGTCGGAATCGCTTTCATAGGTGCGGAGGGAAAGTGCGGCTCGGGGCCGGCGTTACCAGGTTCGGGTATTGAGGATTTCCTCGATGCGGGACGGCGGTACGGGCAGGTCATCGCGGTTGGCCTTGAGCCATTCGAAAAAGTCATTCTGGATGGGCTCGGTCCATCGGGTGTCGATCTGGCCGGGGGTGTATTTGCCTTCCCGCAGCCGCTGGTGGCCGAAGCGGTCGCGAAGCATGACGATTTCAGCCGTCTCGACGACCTTCTGAGCCAGGTGAGCCGGTATGAAGATGACCCCGCCTCGCTTGGCCAGGACGACATCCCCCGGCAGCACCGTGGCTTTGCCGATCCGGACGGGCGTGTTGACGCCGAGCAGCATCATCTCCTGAATGAAGGAGGGGTGCCAGCCCCTTACGAAGGCATTGAAACCCTCGATCTCGCTCAGCCCTTCCAGGTCGCGGGCGGAGCCGTCGAAGACGACGCCGTTGCCGGACCGGGCGAATATGGAGTTGCCGAGGTTGTCGCCGATCAGGGTGCCGTCGGCAATTTTTCCGTAGGCGTCGGCCACATACACGTCGCCGGGCTGAAGCATGTCGATGGGCCAGGAGTTCATGGCGCCGATGCGTCCTTCGGCGTGGCCCCGCTCCAGCATTCGTTTCTGTAATTCGGGCCGGCTGGGGGCATACATCGCCGTGAGCGCCCGGCCCACGATGGGGCGGTCGGGGTAGATGATCTCCCAGTCGCCCTCGAACTGGTTGTGGTAACCGGCGTTGCGGAGAACGCCCCAGGCTTCCTCGATGGAGACGTTTTTCATGCGTTCCAGCACGTCGTCGGGAACGCGGGGGCGGCCGTCCGGGAAGCGCTCTCCCTGCCACTCGGCGGTGTAGTACAGCAGTTGCTCGCGAGCTATCGTTTGCGCCTGAACCCGGGGCGCACCTACTCCGATGCAAACCAGGAGGAGTAGTGGTGCAATGATGAGGCGTGGCATGGGTAAACCCTCGGAATGAAACACGCGGCGATCTCCTCTCCGGCCTGATCTCTCTGGCGGCCCTCGTGTGCAATATCATGAACCGGACGCATACAGACAATAGCGCGCGCTGCCGGTTAGTACATCCCTTTGCCGATTACCGGGCGTGTACCATTCATCCACCC
>CBDUBS010000219.1:0-6052 GCA_965365445.1 uncultured bacterium
GTATGCCGTCACGCTGCGGACCCGCCCCGCCCCTGCGCAGCCCCTGGGGGCCGTCCACGCCCGGCTGAAGGTCGGCGGGACGGAACTCGAGAAGGTGGTCGATAGGGGAGCAGCGGCCGTGCGGTTCGAAACCGACCTTCTCCCCGGTCCGGCCCGCCTGCAAACGTGGCTGACCGATGGAGCGGGCGCAGAGCGCGGCGCGTACTACGTGGAGATCGAACGGCTGCGGTAGATAGGCTGCGCCCTTTCAGGGCTATCGTATCGCCCGGGGTGTCGCCCCCGGGAAATGATGCCACTCCCTGACGTTAGCCCTGAGAGGGCCTAAAGCTGTGGAATGGCCTCCAATAGAGTCCAGCCGGGGCAACAGGCAGCATTCCGGGAATACCCTATGTGTACGAATTATCGATAAACGGTGAATGCCGGGCGGCTTTTGCCGTATTTTCCCCGATTATTCCGCCCCGCCGCCATGACCCGCAAGCAACGCCTGCAAACCGCCCTCAGCCCCCGGCGGCGGGTACATCGCCGCGCCCGGCCACCCGGTGCTCCAGGACGATGTGCCTACCGAAAACATCCTCGCCCTGTACGAAACGGCCGCGGCCTACCGGGGCTGAATGGACCCCGCAGGCCGCGGGCATCTTTTGTCAGGTGTCGGTCGTATCTTAGGTGTATTCATCTGCTTGACGCGTTCCGCGAAGGCCATGAACGAGAACGAAAAAAAGCGTATCCTGCGTATCAAGCGGCTCAGCGAAGCGGACCGCGAAATGGACCTGAGCCACTCCACGCCTGCCCAACGCCTCGGCATGGTGTGGCCCATTACGGTAGATACCTGGACTTTCATCGACGCCGGTCATGCTCAATCCGGACTACAAAGACATGTTGTCCGCCTTCAGCGACGCAGCGGTTGAGTATCTGCTCGTCGGGGCGTATGCCCTGGCCGTATACGGCCTACCCAGAGCAACCGGCGACATCGACTTCTGGGTTCGACGCTCGAAGGAGAATGCTGGACGGGTCGTGCGGGCGCTTTCGGTTTTCGGTGCGCCGCTCAGCGCAGTCGGTGAGAAGGATTTCGAAATGCCCGACATGGTGTTTCAGATCGGAGTGGCGCCGCACCGAGTGGACATCATGACGTCTGTAAGCGGGGTTGAGTTCGAGGAAGCATGGCGTGAGCGGATCGAAGTAGTGATCGAGGGGATAACCGTTCCGGTGATCAGTCGTAGGCATCTGATCGCGAATAAACGTTCGGTGGGCCGTGCGAAGGATGAAGTGGATGCGGCCTGGCTGGAGGAGAATCCCGAGTGAGCCTGCCGTTCGCCGTGTTCAGGACGAGGCCGATGCCAATGGCCAAAAATAACCCGCCTCGGAAGCCGACGAGCAGGCATTCCGGGCAGCGGCCGACTATGCAGACTGGTCGCAGGCGAAGCCCGTGACGCTCCCGAAGCCCTCGATGCGGACGATCTCGCTGCGCCTGCCGGAGCATCTCCTGGATGAAGTCAGGCTGCCGGCCAACAAGCGGGATATTCCGTATCCACTGAATGTGTTCCCGGCCGAACGCGAGGAGGAGTTGAGGGGGCGGCGCAGGGCCTGATGCAGCGGGCCGCCACGGCGCTTCCGGCCGGAGAATGCTCCATCGAGTTGCTTGGTCGAGAGAAACCTCGACGTACACACGGTGCTCAACCGGCGGTGGGCACGGCATTTCCGGCATGTTAACTTGCCGCCTCATCGTCATAAATAATCCCTCGATTTGGGAGTTTGATTCCTCGACCAGGAGGCACAACCGGCAAAAGGCACTAACGGCAATGGATGAAACCGTAGCAAAAGCGCTCGCGCTTTACCGTGAGGGCAGGCTTACCGCTCGGGAAGCCAAACGGCTTTCCGGGCTTACGATGTCCGCGTGGGCGGATCTGTGCACTGCAGAAGGATTGCCCTGGTACGAGATCGAATACACCGCGGAAGAACTCAGGGAGGAGGTGGAGGACACACGCCGCCGGCAACGGGAGGGGGCAAAAGCATGAGCCTTGTCGTTTCCGACTCAAGCCCACTCATCTCTTTGGATCGAGTGGGCTTTTTGCATCTGGTCAGATCCCTTTATGATACGGTGATCGTTCCACCAGCCGTACAGGAAGAACCGGCGGGGACCTTCAACCCGGAATGGATGACGATAAGGGTTCCACGTTATCCCATGCCGTTATATCATCGTCTCGATCGGGGCGAGGCGGAAGCGTTGTGGCTTGCGCTGGAGATGCAACGAACCGGGCCTGTCGCGCTTCTCATCGATGAACGAAAGGGCCGAAAAGAAGCGCAACGGCAGGGTATCCACTTTCAGGGAACCCTGGGCCTGCTCGTCCAGGCCAAAAAAGCCGGCCTGATTCCTCGCGTATCTGAGGTCATTGAGATGTTGAAACGTGATGGCGGCCGGTATGGGGAGTCCATCGTCACGAGCACCAGGAAGAAGGCCGTTACCCCACGCATGCGGCTACCGGGAGGGCGGTACGTCGAGGTCCTGGCCGTGGAAGACGGCCAGGTGAGCGGGGCGGCTCGGCTCGATCATGCGCCGCTCGTCGCCGCCGATGAGCAGGTCCGGCACGCCGTCGCGATCCCAGTCGAAGACGCTCGGGCCGGCGAGGTGGCTGTAGAGCGGCACGAGCAGGCGGGCCGGCTCGAAGGTGTCGCCGCCGGTGTTGCGCAGCAGGAATACCCCCCGGTGGAACATGTAGATGACGAGGTCGCGGAGGCCGTCGCCGTCCCAGTCGGCTACGTCGAAGCCGGAGCGGTTGCCTTTTTTGCGCTGCCAGTAGTCCTCCAGGACGATCGGCTCGCCGCCCGGGTGATCGAGCCGGATCGGGGGGCCGAGGTCGAGCGTACCCGTTCCGGGATACACGAGCACATGGCCGGGGTCGTTGGAGACGACGAGGTCGAGGCGGCCGTCGCCGGTCCAGTCCAGCACGGCCGGAAACAACCGGTCGGGGAGGACCAGGTCCTTGCCCTCGAAGCGGAAGTTGACGGGCCGCTCGAAGCGGAGTTCGCCGCTGGTGATGCGGCCTTTGAAGAAGTAGAGGCGGCGGCCCATGGAGCCGGTGATAAGGTCGAGCGTGCCGTCGCCGTCCCAGTCGCGGGCGCGCGGGGCGATGCGGTCGGAGTACCATTCGAGCGGCCCCCAGTGGCTGCCGTCGCCCTGCTCGATGGAGAAGGTTTCGAGGGGCCGGCCGTCGGTGTATTTCAGGCGCTCGGCCGGGGCGAATACGCGCCGCTTCTCGGAGCCGACGTTGTATACGATGGTCGGGAAGCCGCCTTCCGCCCCGAGCAGCAGGTCCGTATCGCCGTCGCCGTCGAAGTCAACCGGGTCGATGGTGGAGTTGCCCATGCCGTAGACGGGGGTATCGGGGTTGGCCCGGATGGAGAGGTAGCCGGTTTCGGCCCACCCGGAGGGGCCGGGCGCGCCCGGGTGGTCGTAGACGACGTAGCGGTTCTGGTTGCCGTAGTAGGAGGCGGCCACGAGTTCGGAACGGCCGTCGCCGTCGAGGTCGGCGGGTTCGGCCCGGATGGCGAGGTACGTCCGGATCGGCTCGTCGCGGTCGTTGCGGAGCAGGCCGGCGTCGGTAAAGCGGGGAGCGCCCCCGGTGGATTCGTTCAGAAACACCCGGAGCTCGGCCCGGTGGGTGCCCACGATGAGGTCCGGGCGGCCGTCGCCGTTGAGGTCGAAGGCGGTAGGGTAGGGGTTTACGTAGGTTCGGATGGGGCGGCCGCCGGCCGTGAGGGGTTCGGGTGAGGCGAAGGTCGGCTCGCCGCCCGGCTCGGTGAGGTTGCGTGCCCACTGGATGTACCCGGCGTCGGGGTTGTAGGCGGCCGGGTCGTGGAAGCCGCCGATATAGCCGGCGTTGGTGCGCCGCTCGGGCGGAAACATTTCCTCCAGGTGGTCGATGCCGAGCAACAAATCCGTCCGGCCGTCGCCGTCGAGGTCGGCGGCGTCCACGCGGGGGGTGTTGTTGACGTCGCGGGGCGCCTTTAGGGTGTCGCCGCGGGGGGAGCGCACGTAGTGGGTGCGCCAGCGAGGCGCCTCCGTCGTGCCGTCGTTGAACTGGATGGTCAGCAGGCCCCCGCCGCTGCGGTTGTTTTCCCCTTCGCCTTCGAAGCCGACGATTTCGAGGCGGCCGTCGCCGTCGAGGTCGGCCAGGTCGAAGTAGCGGGGCAGGCGGCGGCCTTCCATGAGCACCGGGTTTTCGTGGAGCGAGCGGAAGAGCGGCTCGGTTTTCGACCCCACGTTTTTGTAGAATACGATGCCCGCCCCCCGGCGCAGGTTGGCCAGGATGTCGATGAGGCCGTCCCTGTCCCAGTCGATGAGTTTGTACTCGTAGGCCAGCCCCGGAAGGGGGGCCTTCACGGTCTGGTTGTACGTGATGGGTTCGTAGCGCACCCGGTAGCGGTCCTCCGGGCCCTGGTCGTCGTGGCTGCCGGCCACCACCCGGACGTCCCACGGGGGCGGATTCCAGACGGGGGCCGGCCCGGCGCACCCGGCGGCCGCCAGGAGCAGGGTGAGGAAAAGACCGTGCAGCGCCGGCAGGGTTATATCATTCTCGGGAAAGTTTTCCGGGCGCATATCGCTGGCTCGTCATGGAAGGATGGGGGGTGCAGGGGCGTGACGCTTCTTTCGAGGGGCCGCCAGCCGGAAGGCTCATAACCCGACCCTGAGGGCGAAGCGGTTCACGTTGCCGAGCACGTCGTAGTCGGTGTAGGCGTAATCCACTCCGAGGCGCAACCCGCCGACGCCTACGTTCAGCCCGGCGCCGAGGTTCAGGCCGCGGGCGTCGTCCCCCGAGGGGTAGGCGTAGCCCGCCCGGAGGGCGACCAGGTCCGAAAACAGGTATTCCAGCCCGACGTTGATCTGCTCGTCGAAGTCGCGCGGGCGCGAGCCGCTCACGCTCAGGTTCAGGGAGTGCATGGCCGGGTTCATCGAGGTCAGGTCGAGCAGGTTCATGCTCACGCCCAGTTCGAGGGCCAGGGGCAGTTCCAGGTTTTCGCGCTCGTACTTGACTTCGCCGGCGAAATTGCGAAACGCCGCCCCCAGCGCCAGGCTCCGGAAGCCCGTGCGGTAGGTGATGCCGAGGTCGAAGGCGATGTTGTCCGTCTGGTTATCCTGGGCGCCCGTTACCGAGCCGCCCTCATTTCGGGACATGAAGCTCGAGCCCAGGTCCTCGGTGACGTATTTCACCTGCCCCCCGACGGCGAACCGGTCGGTCAGGGCGCGGCCGTAGCCCACGCCCAGCGAGAGCGCGGTCGGGCTGAATACGCCGGTATCCTCGTAGCCCCCGGCGGCCGCATCGGAGCGTACCGTGCCCAGGAAATCCCCGTAGTCTACGGCCATCAGCGAGACGCCGAACACCCCGAACAGGCCGTCCATCGGGCGGAAGGCCGCCGCGAGGGCGTTGTACCGGATGTCGGTGGCGGCCCACTGGCTCTGGGCCAGGAATACGTCTACGGCCCCCTCGGTGGCGGCGAGGCTCGCCGGGTTGTTGAACAGGCTCACCGAGCCCCGGTCGCCCGCCACGACGGCGTCGCCGAGGGCGGCGGCCCTCGGATCGACGGAGAAGCTCAGGAACTTCATTCCGGTCTGGGCGCGTCGCTCGCGCTCGGGCTCGAGGTCCTCCGGGGCGGTTTGGGCGGCCGCCGTATGCCACGCGCTTCCCAGCGATGCCGCCACGATCAGCGTAAACAGACCCTTTTTCATATGGCTATCCGTAAAATGGTTTTATCCCGTGGATTCGGTCAGCGGATGACCGCAAATTTGCGAATCACCTCTTCGCCGGAGTCCTCGTTGCGCACCACGGCGATGTAGATGCCGCTGACGACGACCTGGTTGGCGTCGGTGGCGAGGTTCCAGCTTTCGGCCCCGGCAGGGCTGTCGTGGCGCAGCACCCGGATGAGTTCGCCGAGCTGCGAGTAAATGCGGATGGTGCTTCGCTGCGGGATGTTGACGAAGTCGATGCGCGGCGACTCGCCCGCGTACCGCACGCTCGGGTCGGCGTTGACGTTGTACGGGTTGGGCACTACACGCACC
>CBDUBS010000220.1:0-5980 GCA_965365445.1 uncultured bacterium
TCTACCGGCTTACGGCGGGCGGCTATACCCGCACCGGCCGCATGGTGTTGCTGAAATAATCCCTCCCTGATGATAAAACGAAAGCGTCCCCTGCACCGAAGCCCAGGGGACGCTTTCTTGTATGCCGGAAACGTGTGTTTACCGCTTCACGCGGGCGTTGCCCTTCCAGATGCTCCAGATCTGCTCCTCGTCGGCCGGCTGCGAGTAGTCCGTGACGAGCGTCGTCACGAGGGCGCCGTTGGCCCAGCCGAACTGCACCCATTTCTCCGGCTCCCAGCCTTTCAGTACGGCAAAAAGCATCCCGCCCACGAAGCCGTCGCCGCCGCCGATGCGGTCCAGCACCGTGATGGGCCGGGGCTCGACCACGTGCCACTCGTCCCCGGCGGCCATGACGGCGCCCCAGAGGTGCTGGTTGACGCTGATGACCTCCCGCAGCGTGGTGGCAAATACGGAGGCGTTCGGGTACTTCTCCTGAACCCGCCCGATCATGTCCTTGAAGCCGTCGATCTTGTTCGTCAGGTTCTTGCCGCCCGCCTCCGGGCCTTCGATGCCCAGGCAGAGCTGGAAGTCCTCCTCGTTGCCGACGAGGATGTCCGCTACCCCGGCAATCTCGGAAAAGATGTCGCGGAGTTCCTGCTCCCGGTTTTTCCAGAAGGTGGCCCGGTAGTTCAGATCGAACGAGATGCGCGTGCCGTGCTTTTTGGCGGCGCGGGCAATCTCCAGGCAGAATGCGCCGGTATCGGGAGAGAGCGCCCCGATGAGGCCGGAGAGGTGCACGATCTGTACCCCTTCTTTGCCGAAGATGCGGTCGAGGTCGAAGTCTTTCACGTTCAGGGTGCGCCCGACTTCGCCCGCGCGGTCGTTGTAGACGCGGGGACCCCGGGAGCCGTAGCCGTTATCCGCTATGTTGATCTGGTGGCGGTATCCCCAGGGGCCGCCCTGATCGACCTCCTTTCCCTCGAAGGACATGCGCCGCCCGGCCAGGTTATCCTTGATGAACTGCGCGATGGGGCTGCCCTTGACGAACGTGGTGAGCACCTTGACCGGCAGGCCGAGGTAGGCGGCCACGCTGGCGACGTTGGTTTCGGCGCTGGTGGCGTGCATCATGAATTGCTGGCTCGTATGGACGGGCTGGCCGTAAAGGGGCGTGATGCGGATGCCCATGCTGGTCGGGACGAGCAGCGCGTAAGCGGCATCCTGTCGGAGATCGAGTTTCATAACGGATTGTGTAGAGGGTTCGGTATGGATGATTCGGGATACGTCGGGTACGACCTTGCAATATAAGGTCCCGATACGAAAGAGAGGCGGCCCGGATGCTTCTTCATGGATCGGCAAACCCGTGTCGGCAAGCCGTTTGGGCAGGCCGGGTGTAACCGGACGTTAACTTTTGAAAATGAATGCTTCGTGTGGGAACCCGGCTACCTGTTTATGATGTTTCGATGAATAGTATCAGGATTGCTCGCCATTTCCCGCGGGAGTAACATCGGCGCGGCGCGCTTCGGATTCCTGTTGTTCCGCGAAAAAGGTATCGGGAGAAGTAGAGAGGGTGCGTATGATTCGTGCAACACAGCATTTCCGGTGGCCGGGCCCCGCCAGGCAGAGAAAACGGAGTGTTTCGTCCGGGAGGGCCCGGCGCACCCGGTCGGGCCGGGTGGAGTGGCGAACCCGTGAGCCTCTGCGGTACCTCGTCGGGTTGGGAGCCAGCCTGCTGCTGGTGCTCAGCCTCATTCACCTGCCGCTGGAGATGAAGGCGGGGTCGGCGGGCCGGTACGCCATCCTGCCGCAGGAGATCATTCAACCGGAGCACATCGCCGCGATGGCCGTGGCGGAGGAAGAAACGCCGAAAGAGGCGGCCCCTCCCGTAGAACAGCGCCCCATCGAAACGGTAGCGGAAGTCGAGGAGGTGATCGACGAGGTGGAAGCGGGAGATGCCGGGGAAGCCGCCGAGGAAAAGGGGTCGTTCAGGCGATTCTTCAAACGCATCGCCCCGGCGATGGCAGCGGCCGCCACGCTGGAGACGCCCACCGAGATGGCCCCGATGAATACGTTCGCCCCGGATAACCGGATCTTCGCGGACGAGCTCCCCCGGGTGCGGTACATGGATCTCGAGTACCCCCGTGCGGCCAAGCCGGAGCGAATCGAGGGGCGGGTGATCCTCAGCTTTCTGGTGGAAACCGACGGCCGCGCCTACGACATCGAGGTGCTCAGGCCCCTGCACCCGGCGTGCGATGCGGAGGCCGTGCGGGCCATCGGCGAGGCGATTTTCAAACCCGGCCTGCGCAACGAGATCAAGATCCCCATACGCATGTACATGATCCTCCGGTTCGAGTTTGAGCCGTATTCGTGAGGCGAGGTTCACCCGTCAGGGCGTAAATCCTCGGCCCGTTTGATCATGGCCGGGGATCTCACGTCGCTGCAGGAAGGAATATCCGTGTTGCCCTCATACAGATAAACCCGATGTTCCTTTCGGGTATCCGAGGGATCCCGTTCTTTGACGACGCAGGCGTTGGGCATCCTGAAGCGCCCGAGGCAGTTCGGCGTATCGAATAGCAGCGAGCTTTCGTCTATTTCGACGGTAATACCCGGGTTATCGCTGCCCCTGAAAACGATGGTATTGGTGAAGGCAACGTACGTGGTATCGTAATTGGGCTGGTAGCACTGTTTGCCGTTTTTGGTCTTGATGCTAAAGGAAAGAATACAATTCTCGCCCCCGTTTTCAATACAATTCTGATAGGCGCCATCCGGGCAGCCTGTTAGCATAACGGAGAGTCCGACGAGGGCGACGTATTTATTCGGAGTCATGGCGTAAAGGAAAAAGCCGTTGTTTCTGTTTCGGCATCAAGGAGTCATGAACGGCTGCACTAAGGCCGCAGCTTGCGGAGTTCACTGCGGCTCGTTGAGCACATCCTCGGTCCGTTTGATCATGGCCGGGATATTGATTCGAGCGCAGGGCGGGATCTCGGTTGCGCCGTCGTATACGGTGATCTTATGCTCTTTTTGCGCGGCTTCGCTGGAAGGCACTTCTACCTTACAGCTCCGAGGGATGCCGAAGCGTCGCGTGCAGGCGGTGTTTGTGAACAGCGAAGAGGCGTCGGAGACTTCGAGGGAGAGGCGAACCCCCGATACCCGCTCGAACTTCAGCGTATTTCCCTTTTTGACATAGGTATCGATGTAGCTCGGAACGTAGCATCGGCGTCCTTCCTTCGTACTGACGATGGAGAAGGAGAGGCGGCAATCCTTGTTTACGTCCAGGTTGCATTCTTGAGAAGCCAGGGCCTCCATTTCGGGTTCGCTTTCTTCCGCACATCCGGTGGAGAGCAGGGAAAGGCCGGCGACGGCCGTGAGGAGCATGACGTATTTTGTAATCATGGAGGCCGAGAGGTTATACGGGTTGTTTACGATACCTGGTGAGCAGGGCGGAGAACCGCCGGTCGGTTTTCCAGCTTCGGTAGAGGGGATTGCGTTCGATGAGGGAAGCGGGATAGCCGCTTTCGAGGGCCTGTTCGATCCAGTTCAGGGCCTCGTCGCGGAGGTTCAGGATGGCGTAGGTGTCTCCTACGACGACGAACACATCGACGGCTTCGGGATTCCGGCCGGTGGTTTCCTCCAACATGGCCAGCGCATCCGCGCGGCGGCCCAGCCGAGCGTAATAGCCGGATAGATAGGCGTAGGGCGCTGCCCGCGTCGGGTTTTCGCGGATCTCCGCTTCGGCCATTTCGGCGGCCCGCCGCAGGGGAGCGAGCGCGTCGCTTCTTCGGCCCGGCGCCCAGTACAGGGCTTCTCCCAGGTTGCCCCAGACCTGGTAGCTGGCCGGTTGTATGCGCAGGGCTTCTTCGTAGGCCTGCGCCGCCAGGGAAAACTTGCCGTCATAAAAATACGCGGTGCCCATGTTGGATAGGACATCGTAATCCCGCCGGAGCGCCAGCGCCCGCTCGAAGGCTTCCGCCGAGCGTGCCCACTTCTCCTGAAAAAAGTAGGCGTATCCCAGATTGACGTACCCCCACGGATTGCGCGGAACGAGGCGCGTTACGTGCGTGTACTGCTCGATGGCCTCGGCATACCGCCCCTGGTCGGCGTAGGCGTCGCCCAGGTTGTTGTACCCGTTCCAGTAGGAGGGCTCCAGGGCGATGGCTCGCTGGAAGGCCCGTTCCGCTTCCGGATACTGCTGGTTGAACTGATAGCTCTTTCCCAATCCGGCGTACGCCTGCGCGTTGCGCGGCTCGATGAGCAGGGCGCGCTGGAAGGCCTCTACGGCGCCGGCATAATCGCCCGTGCCCCGGCGCACGAGGCCCAGTGTCGTCCAGGTCAGCGCCGAGCGTTCATCCATTTCAGCGGCGCGGCCGGCATACCGGAGGGCCTCGGCCTTGTGCAGCGAATCCCGGGTGAGCCGGTACCATCGCCAGTAGGCTTCGCCCAGGGCGGCCCATGCCGGAGCAAACGAGGAATCGATCCGGAGCGCCTGCTGGAAAAGGCTCACGGCGTCCTCCACATTGTTCTCGTCGTTGAAGTCGCGCAGGTAGCCCCGTCCCTTCAGGTACAGGTCGTTGGCGCCGGGCGCAATGGCCCTGTCGCGGGCCGGATCGTCTTTCAGGACGCCCGGCGCTTCGAGTCGGAGCATGTCTACCGCCCGGTACGTGACTTCGTCCTGCAAGGCGGCCGTTTCGCCGGAGCGGTAGTCGATTACCTGCGACTCGACGACCTCGCCGGTGCCCGTGTCGATCAGGTTGAGGATGATGCGCAGCCCGTTTCCCGGCTGCGGCTGGATCGATCCCTCGAACACCAGATTGGCATTCAGGATCGCCCGGGCCTCGCCGGGGTTTTCCACCTCATAGGTCTGCACGTCCCCGGTAGGAACGACGACCAGCGCGGCTTCGGTGTAGTTGCGGAACTGCGTGAGCCGGCTGGTGAGGGTTTCCTGCAACCCTTGCGAGAGCATCCGGACGGCCGCATCTTCCCCGATGGTTCGGAAGGGCAGGACGGCCACGAGTTTGTCGGAACCCGCCCACCCGTCCGTCCAGGAGGCATAAACGCGGGTATCCCGCATAAAGATCAGGGCGCCGACGAGCAGGAACACGGCCGAAAGCATCGCTGCGGTTATCCCGGCCCAGTGGGGCAGCCGCATCCCCGCCCGGCCCGTAAACAGACGGATCGCGGGGGAGGCGTTCGCCCGGATTGCTTCCAGATCCCGGATCAGATCGGCCGCCGAGGCGTAACGGCGGCCGGGTTCTTTGTCCAGGCACTTCAGTACGACCGGTCCAAGGGCGGCGGGCAGTTCCGGCCGGATTTTTAGCGGCGATGCGGGCTTCTCGTGGAGAATGGCATAGATGAGCGCCTGACTGTCCGACGAGCGAAAGGGCCGCTCACCGGTAATCATCTCGTACAGGACGACGCCGAGCGACCAGATGTCCGTCCGATGATCTACCGGAAGGCCGCGGGCCTGCTCGGGGCTCATGTAAGCCGGCGTGCCCATACGCATACCCGCCCGCGTCAACAGCGTCTGGTCGGCCAGCCGGGCCAGGCCGAAATCGAGGATCTTGAGATGCCCGTCCCGGGTAACGAGCAGGTTTCCCGGCTTGATGTCGCGGTGGACGATGCCGTTTTCGTGGGCCTGTTTCAGCCCGCAAGCCGCCTGGAGGGCGTAATCCACGGCCTCCCGAACCGGCAGGCCGCCCTCGTCGATCCGTTGTTTGAGGGTCGATCCCTCGTAGTACGGCATGACCAGAAACGAGCGCCCGTCGTCCGTCTCCCCGATGTCGTGGATGGCGCAGATATTCGGATGGTCGAGGGACGAGGCGGCTCTGGCCTCGTGCTCGAACCGGGCGCGGGCGCTTTCATCGTGGGCGGTGTCCGGTGGAAGCAACTTGACGGCTACGAACCGCCGGAGGCGGGTATCTTCGGCTTTGTAGACGACCCCCATGCCACCGCTGCCAATGCGTTCGATGAGGCGGTAATGCCCGAAGGTCCTCCCGATCAGGGAGTC
>CBDUBS010000221.1:0-5971 GCA_965365445.1 uncultured bacterium
GATTGGGCGACCGGGGTGAGAATGAGTTCGGCGACGTTGACGTGCGCGGGGCGGGTAGCGCAGTACACGACCGCGTCGGCGATGTCCTCCCCGGCAAGGGGGGTCATGCCTTCGTAGACGGCGTCGGCGCGCGGGCGGTCGCCGGAGAACCGGACCAGGCTGAATTCCGTGTTGGTCAAACCGGGATCGACGGAAGTGACCCGTACGTTCGTTCCGTGGAGGTCCATCTTCAGCCCTTCGGTGATGGCGGCTACGGCGTGTTTGGTGGCGCAGTATACCGTGCCGCCGGGGTAGACCGTGTGCCCGGCCGTCGAGCCGATGTTGATGATGTGGCCGCTGTTGCGGGCGGCCATGCCGGGGGCTATGAAGCGGGTGACGTAGAGCAGCCCCTTCACGTTGGTATCCACCATCCGGTCGATGTCCTCGATGCGGTTTTCGTAGACCTTGTCGAGCGCCCTGGAGAGGCCGGCGTTGTTGACGAGCACGTCGATGGGGCGCCAGGCTTCGGGGAGCGCCTGGAGGGCTGCTTCTACGGCGGCGGCATCCCGCACGTCGAGGCCGAAAGAATGGGTTTCGGCTCCGAACTCATCCCGGAGCCGGGCGGCGAGATCCTCCAGCCGGTCCTCCCGGCGGGCGCACAGCAGCAGCCGGGCTCCGTGGCGGGCGAATGCCAGGGCGCACGCTTCCCCGATACCGGAGGAGGCTCCGGTGATGAATACGGTTTTACCGCTCAGATCGAACATGGACGGGCAGGGAAAAATCGTTGAGGATGAACGCGCCGGATAAAATAGGGCGGAAGCAAGCGAGATTGAACGGCCGGCGGCAGAAAGGTCAGCTATCCAGGCCCAGCCGGCGGCGCATCTGGGCGTCGCGGTACAGGTCCGGGTAGGTAAGCTGGAACTCCTCCTTGGTGCGCGGGTCGAGGCGGAACGCGATTTTCAGGGACCGGATGCTCTCGTCGGAGCGGCCCAGAGCGAACAGGGCTTTGGCCTGCTGGAAGTACGCGCCCGCCGAGTCGGGTTGCAGCGAGAGCGCGCGTTTGTATGCCGACAGGGCTTCCTCGAAGCGGTGCGCTTCGAAGAGCGTCTCGGCGTAGTCCAGCCAGGCTTCCCGGTTCTCCGGGTCGATTTCGATGACCCGGGCGTAGGACTCCAGCGCTTCCGGAAGCCGCCCGGCATTGTACTCGCAATCGGCGCGGGCGTACCAGAACTCGCCGATCTCCGGGTTGAGATCGATGGCCCGGGTAAAATGGCCCAGGGCTTCATCGAACCGTTCGAGGGCGTCCAGGCAGCAGCCCAGGCCGTACCACGCTTCGGCATAGGTGGCTTCCTCGGCGAGGGCGAGCTCGAAGTAGGAGACGGCCGTATCGAATTGCTGGAGCTCTTCGTAGGCCAGGGCGATGTTGTAGTAGGTGGCGGCGTCGCCTCCTTCCATGTCCAGGACGTGCTGGTAGCTTTCCACCGCTTCCGAGAGCTTGCCCAGGTTGGCCAGCGCGTTGCCCCGGTTGTAGTGGGCCGAGGCAAAATCCTCCTGGATTACGATGGACATGTCGTACGAATCGACGGCTTCCTGATACCGGCCCATACGGTTGAGCACGATGCCGCGGTTGTACCACGCATCCGAGGAATAGGGTTCGGCGTCGATGTGGCGGTCGTAAGCCTCGATGCTGCGCTCGTTCTCCCCGATCCGGTCGTAGCAGAAGCCGAGCTCGTACCAGGCTTCCTGGTGTTCCGGGTTGACGGCGACGCACTGCCGGAACGCCTCGACGGCTTCATCGATGCGTTCCAGGCGCTCCAGGGTAACCCCGCGGTTGAACCACGCTTCTTCATTCAACGGGTCGATTTCGAGAGCCTGTCCGTAGGCGTCGAGGGCTTCGTCGCTGCGGTCGATGTTGTCGAGCGTGATGCCCCGGTTGATGAGCGTTTCGGGATCGGCCGGGTTGAGGAGCAGGGCCTGGTCGTAGGCGTCGAGGGCTTCCTCGTGGCGGGAAAGGTTGCTCAGCAGGATGCCCCGTCGCAACCAGCCGTCCGAGGAATACGGCTGGTTTTCCAGCAGCCGGTCGATTACCCCCAGCGCGTCGTCGAAGCGGGCGTGTTCGAAATAGTACGTGGCGATGTCTTCCAGGCTTTCCGAATCGAAGTACCCCGAAGCGCCCTGTTCCTCGTAAGCGGCTACGAGGTCGTTCAGGCGGGTTTCATCGGCCGGGTCTTCGTAATCATCGAAACCGAAGTTGAACATGCTCATAGGACGCCGGATCCTTTTTCCATGAAACAGCGCTGAAGAAAGGCAGCCCTGCGCGGTGTGCTGAAACATCCTGATGAAACGTTCCGTCGCCGGCCGAGAGGCGCCCGTCGGGCGGGTGTTTCGTCAGGGACTATAAGCCGCACAGTGAAAAAGGTTCAGTTCATAATAACCGGGCTTTCCGCAATTTGCAAGAAGTTAATCCCCTGGAAATACGCTCCGGAGGTTCTGGTGAAATGTCGGAATCCGTTTGTCTCCCCATCCGTATGGCGTTTATGCGCCTTACCTTCCAGAAGGTTTCCATGCCCGGCGAACTTCATGCACCGGGCCTTACATCGGGCCCTTTTTTTCGACCCCGGCTATGTTCATTACCTTTGAAGGTATCGACGGAAGCGGGAAAAGCACCCAGGCCGGCCTGCTCGTGCGCCGCCTTCAGTCCGAAGGGTATGATTGCGCCTCGTTTCGTGAGCCCGGCGGCACGGTGCTTTCCGAACGGGTGCGCGATCTCCTGCTCGATCCGTCGCTTGCCATGCATCCGTGGGCGGAGCTGTTGCTTTTTTCCGCAGCCCGCGCCCAGCTCGTCGCGGAGAAAATCCGCCCCGCCCTGGAATCAGGGCAGGTTGTGGTGTGCGACCGGTTTTTCGACTCGACGACGGCCTATCAGGGGGGCGGGAGAGGTCTGGAGGATCTCGGATGGCTGCGGGATTTCAGCCGGCATGTTACGTTCGGCCTCGTTCCGGACCGCACCTACCTCATCGAGGTCGATCCGGCAACGGCGCTGGAGCGCCGCGCCGCAAAAGCCGCCGACCGCATGGAACAATCCGGCCCGGATTTTTACGAGCGGGTGATCGGTGCGTACCGGCTTCTGGCCGAGAGCGAACCCGCCCGGTTCGTATCGCTGGACGGCGGGCTGCCCCCGGATGTGCTTCACGAGCGGATCTGGCGCGACGTGCAATCCATGCAGGCGCGGCATCCCGGAACCGCCGGTGCAGGCATCGGTTCATCTTCATGATCGGCTATATGCTGTCCGGACGCCGCCCCCTGCCCGGCGCCTTCCGAAATCGCCTCCGCCCCATGCTTCTATCCGACCGACAACTCGATGAAGTCCGCAACATTTTCGGCGCTTTTCTGAAGAAACGCGGGCAGCGGCAGACCCCGGAGCGGTTCGCCGTGCTCGAGGAGATTTACATCTCGGACGACCATTTCGACGCCGACGAGCTGTTTCTTCGCCTGCGAAAAAAAGGCAGCCACATCAGCCGGGCGACCGTATACAACACCCTGGAGCTTCTTACCGAGTGCGACCTCGTCGTCCGGCATCAGTTCGGGAGCAGCCAGGCCAAGTACGAACGGGCGTACAGCCGCCGCCAGCACGACCACCTCATCTGCCTGGATTGCAACGCCTTGCTCGAGTTCTGCGACCCGCGCCTCCAGAGCATCCAGGAAATGGTGGCCGGGATCTACAAGTTCGAAATCACCCATCACTCGCTGCACATGTACGGCCACTGCATCCGGGAGGACTGCCCCAACAGGCCGCTCGTCGAACACTGACCGTTACGTGTCCTGCCGGGCCCGGGTGTATCAGAAGGTAAATCACCGACGTTTCACCCGGCGGAGGGAGAATGCTCCTCTTTTTTTCGTATGATCTTTCGAGAACGGCACGCCGCCCCTTTGATAGTTTCTACGTCAACCGGTAACTTCCCGCCGGTGAAGTCTCTAATCGAATATTCAGCCGGAATGACGCGCGTTGGGGTCAGCCTCCTCTTCGGAATGATACTCTGGGCCGGGTTTGCCCCTGCGGCCACAGAGGTGGAGATCGATCTGTTCGAGGTGCGGCAAAAAGGGGGAGGGGTCGAAATTACGTGGCGCGCCCGAAACGAGGGCGGCATCGTCGGCTACGAACTGTATCGGCGGTTGCCCTGGGAAACGGTGTACGGAAGCCGCCCCCTTTCCGATAACGTAATTCCTGCCAGGGGCGCCGGGGTGCTGTATACCTTCAACGACAATTCGGTGTACAAGCAGGCCCAGAGCGAGGATATCGCCTATCAGCTGAAGGCGGTTCGTAAAGATGCCGTGCGGGAAGTCGTTCGCGAGAAAACGGCCCAGTACGTTTCTACCGCCGCTCGCCGCACCTGGGGCAGCATCAAGGCGATGTTCCAGTAGGGCCCGCCGGCAACGCTGTCCCGGCCGTGGAGGTTTTTTGGGAGCCCCTACATCGCGTTGATCTCCCCGGCTGGGGATGCGTATGTGCCCTTTCCGCCGATGACCATTGCCTCACGCCTATGCCCCGTACCCTGTACCTCTCCACCGAGCGCGTGCGCCGTACCATCACCCGCCTCGCCTACGAAGTCGTAGAGCGCAACCGGGGGGCGGAGAACCTGGAAATCATCGGTATGCGCAACCGCGGCTTTGCCCTCGCGGAAGCCCTCGCCCGGGAAATCAGCCGGATCGAGAACCGGGTGTTTCAGGTAGGCCGCCTGGATGTGGAACCCTTCCGTGACGACCGCCCCGCCGATATCCCTGCGGAGAGCCGATCTGCCGTCCACACGAGCTTATCCGACCGGGATGTCATCCTCGTGGATGACGTACTCTTTACGGGCCGCACCGCCCGTGCGGCCCTGGATGCCGTCATCGGTTTCGGCCGCCCCCGTACGATTCAACTCGTGGTCCTGGTGGATCGGGGCCACCGGGAGTACCCCATTCAGCCGGATTACGTAGGCCGCCTCATTCCGACGAAGTACCGGGAGCGGGTCGTCGTAACGGTAGACGAAGGGTTCTCTATTTACGTGGAAGAGTAGGTCAGGGCGCCGAATCGGCCGCCCCTTCTTCCTCGGAGCTGTCATCCAGGTACAACCGGACCTCGAACCCTTCGCGTACCTGCGTTCCGGGTTCGCGGCTTTGCCGGATGATGTAGAGCGTGGAATCGCCCTCCGGATAGGAGTCCCCGCGCACCACGACGGACCGCAACCGACTGCGAAGCAACATCCGCTGCGCATCCGCTATGGTCGAGCCCGTAACGTCGGGCACCGTAACGAGCTGCGTGCCCAGGCCGGTGCTGTACCACAGGTTTACGGTTGCTCCCTCGGTTACCGTGCTTCCGGACGCCGGCGACTGCCGGGTGATCGTGTTTTCATACGGGGAGGGGATCGTGTCCGGCTCCATGCTGCCGACCTCCAGCCCGGCCGCCTTCAACCTGTTCCGGGCCTCCCGCATCGAGATGCCTTCTACGCGCGGCACCGTAACCGTCGGGGCGCTCCCACTGTTTATCGTAAGGTAAATCCGGCGGTTTGGTTTTACCGCAAGCTCCGGGCGCGGCGTCTGGTCTACGACCACATTGGGCGGGAAATTCGGGTTGAACCGTTGCACGACCACCTCGGCGCGGAGATCGTGCGATGCGAGGACGCGCTGCGCCTCTTCCAGGGGCATCTTGCGCACGTTCGGCACCTCCAGCGAAACCTCCTGCCGCGTATACACCGGCATGATGAAGCTGTTGAACAGCACATACCCGATTGCAAGGACAACGACGAGCGCTCCGAGCCCGCCCCAGAAGTATACGTTCGAAGCCAACGAGAGCAAGCGTTTCATCATGACCGACCGGCGACCGGAAGTTGCAGTGCCAAAACCCGACACCTCGCAAACCCGGTTTAACGCTACGAGTTTCCCGCCGTCCGCGCCCGGGGAGGAGGCGGGAATGCTTGAGGGGTGCAATTCGGGCGAGTTTTTCCTTCCGCTT
>CBDUBS010000222.1:0-5822 GCA_965365445.1 uncultured bacterium
CCCTGACGACGGACCTCATTGCCCGCCACATCGAACGCGCCCTGGAACTGCTGGGCGAGGATCACGAACGGGAAGGGCTGTTGCAGACGCCCGAGCGGGTGGCGAAAGCCTGGCAATTCCTTACCCACGGCCACGGGATGGACCCCCGCGCCATTCTGGAAAAGGCGCTGTTCCGGGAGGATTATTCGGAAATGATCCTCGTTAAGGACATCGAATTCTTCTCGTTGTGCGAGCACCACATGTTGCCTTTTTTCGGCAAGGCGCACGTGGCGTACATCCCGAACGGCCGGATCGTCGGCCTGAGCAAGATCGGGCGCGTGGTGGACGTGTTCGCCCGCCGGCTACAGGTGCAGGAACGGCTTACGATGCAAATACGCGACGCCATACAGGAAGTGCTCCAACCACAAGGTGTGGCGGTGCTCATGGAAGCCTCCCACATGTGCATGGCGATGCGCGGTGTACAGAAGCAACACTCGACCACACGTACCAGCGCCCTGAGCGGCGTGTTCCTCAACGATCCCGCTACCCGGCAGGAGTTCATGCGCCTTTCCGGCGTGTGAGCCATTCCATAATACGCTACCAGATCAACCAGAACGCATCCATGAAACGAACCCTACGAATCCTCGCCGGAGCGCTACTGATGGCGCTTCTCCCGGCGTCGGCCTTCTCCCAGACGGCGCGTGTCAATATCGTGCATAACTCCCCGTATGCCGCCGCCTCGGTGGTGGACGTGTACGTAAACGGAAGCAGGGCGCTCGACGACTTCAGGTTCCGGGACGCAACCGGCTTCATCAACCTGCCTGCTCAGGTCCCGCTGAAAGTAGACATAACGGCTGGTACGGCCACGAGTAACGCCAATCCGGTATTCTCCAAAACCCTCACCCTGAACGCGGATCAATCCTACATCCTCGTTGCGGCCGGCAACCCGGGCGCTGCCGGGCCCACGGCCTTCGACCTGTTCGCGACCGCCACCCCATCGATGAAAATGCAGAAACCGGAGGAGGTCCAGTTTACGGTATTTCACGGCGCTCCCGATGCGCCCACCGTCGATGTGGCGGCGCGCGGAGCGGGCGTGTTGGTCAACGACCTGGCTTTCGGGCAGTTTGCGCCGGGTTACCTGGCCGTAGCGCCCGGCCGATACGACCTGGACATCCAGACGGCCGATAACAGCACTACGGCCGCCTCCTTCCTGGCCGACCTGACCGGCCTGAAGGGCCAATCGTTCGCCGTGCTGGCTTCCGGCTTTCTGAGTGGGCAGCCCTCCTTCGGCCTGCTCGCCGTGTTTGACGACGGCAGGACGATGCTCCTTCCTGCGAACACCGCCCGGGTACAGGTAATCCATAATGCCCCGTACTCCGCAGCGGCTGTCGTGGACGTGTACATCAACGGTACGAAGGCCCTCGATAACTTCCGGTTCCGCGATGCCACGCCCTACCTGGACCTCCCGGCCGGGAGCAACAATGCCCCGGGCGGCACGGCTCCCGACGTGAAGATAGATATTACCGGGCCGGACGCGCCGGGCAACGCCAACCCCGTATTTACTACTACGCTCCGGTTGAAAACCGCACAGAAGTACGTGGTAGTGGCGGCGGGCGACCCGACGGCGGCCACGGGCCCGAACCGGTTCGGTCTGTTCGTTACGGAAGGCCGCGAAGCCGCCTCCGCGCCCGGTCAGGTTGACGTGAAGGTGTTTCACGGCTCCCCGGATGCGCCCGTGGTGGACGTCGCCGCCCGCAAGGTAGGGGTCCTCGTGAACGACCTGGCGTACGGAAACTTCTCCTCCGGCTACTTGAGTGTGCCCCCGGCAAAATACGACCTCGACGTTCAGACGGCGGACAACTCCGCCACGGCGGCCTCCTTTCAGGCCAACCTCTCCACCGTACCGAATCTGGCGCTGGTGGTGCTCGCTTCCGGTTTCCTGAACCCGGCGGCGGGGCAACCCTCCTTCGGACTACTGGCCGTGGCGCCGGGCGGGGAGACGGCCATGCTGCCTGCGAGCACGGCGCGCGTGCAGATCATCCATAATTCCCCGTACGCCGCCGCTTCGGTCGTGGATGTATACGTCAACGGTGCGAAGGCCATCGATGACTTCCGGTTCCGCACGGCCACGCCCTACATCGACCTTCCCGCCGGAAGCTCGGTCGGGCCCGGCGGTACGTCCCCCGATCTCAAGATCGACATAACGGCGGCCAACGCCTCCGGCAACGCCAACCCCGTATTTTCCAAAACGCTTCAGTTGATGACGGGCGAAAAATACGTAATCGTTGCGGCGGGCGATCCGTCCCGGACTACCGGAGCCGGCCGCTTCGACCTGTTCGCCGCGGCGGGCCGCGAAGCCTCGGCGTCCGCCGCCTCGGTCGATCTGCTCGTATTCCACGGCTCCCCCGACGCTCCCGCCGTCGATGTGGTCGTGCCGGGGCCGCCGCGTCTGCCGCTGGTCAACGACATCGCGTTCGGCGAATTCCGGGCATACCAGAGCGTTCCGGTTGGGAACTACGTGCTCAACATCGAGCCGGCGGATAACAGCTCTGTGGCAGCGGTATACGATGCCCGGCTGGCCGACCTCGGGCTCGGCGGCGCAGCGATCGTCGTACTGGCCTCCGGATTTTTGAGCCCCACGGCGGGGCAGCCCGGCTTCGGGTTGTACGCCGCCCTGCCTTCGGGGGGCAACCTGGCGCCGCTTGTCACGCGCAGCGGCGTGGCGACCGAGGAAACGGACGCGTTGCCGGATCGGTTCGTCGTGCACGGCGCCTATCCGAATCCGTTCAACCCTTCAACCACCGTCCGATTCGATCTGCCGGAGAACGCCGAGGTCGGGGTAGAAGTATTCGACCTGATGGGCCGGCGGGTGCTTTCCGTCCCGTCCCGGGCGGTTGCAGCCGGCTCCGGCCGTACACTGGCCCTGGATGCTTCGGCCCTCTCTTCCGGTACGTACCTGTACCGGGTGGTCGCCCGCCTGTCGGCCGGAGCGATGATGCAAAGCGGCCGGATGACGCTACTGAAATAAACCGATACGTAATACCCCTGCCTCCGGAAAGGAGACAGGGGTGCGAACGCGGTGGAGCCGGCCCGGGCGTCGGCTCCACCGTCATTTGTTCCGGATGGCTTTTACCAGCTCGGATTTGTTCATTTTGCTCCGGCCTTTGATGTCGAGCTGTTTGGCCCGGTTGTACAACTCGTCCTTCGTACGATCCTCGAGGCTGTGCGAGGGGTTCCCGGTTCCCTGCGTGCGTTTGTTGGGGGTCCGGCCTTCTTCCCGCCGGTGTTTGTTAACGGTTCGGGCGGCAATTTCTTCGGCCCGGTCCTCGTCCACACCCCGTTTCTCGTTGCTGGACTTGATGTGATCGTACATCCGTTCGTCCTTGTCACTCCAGGATGGCATAATACACCTCCATTTCCGTTGGTCCGGCTGATCCTGCTCCGGTAGGGGCGCACCAGAAAGCCCGGCGAGGTCCCGAGGGAAGCCGCCGGGCCGTCCGGTATGCCGCCGTTGGTTACTTCTTCTGCATGGCGGATTGCTCCGTGGATTGGGACGTCCGCCCGGCGCCCATCGAGGTCGAACCCGTCGAGGCGCCCGCCCCGCCGGTCTGCGCGCCGGCATCTTCCCGTTTGATCGTGAGCCGGTTGTGTACGTCGCGGACGCCGGTTACCGATTCGGCGACCGACTCGGCGAGGCGCTTCGTGCGGCGGCTATCGACGGCGCCGGTAAGCGTAACCTCCCCGTTTTCATCCACGTTGATCTCGATGTCCGAGGCGTCGATGTCGCCGTGGCGCGTCAGTCCTTCGCAGACTCCTTCGCGGATCTGCTCGCGGGAGCGCTGGTAACCCTTCGGCCCACGCCCGGTGTGCGGCCCGCGCCACTCCTCCGAGCCGGACGAGCGGCGGTTGTAATCGCCGTACGGACCGCCTTCGGCCACCTGGTCGTAAATGCCGCCGCCTGCGCCGTAACCTCCGTAATCGGAGCGGTAGTCCGAGCGGTCATACTCCCGGTTGAAGTCGCCCCGGTATCCCCGCGCCCGGTCATCCCGCTCGCGGCGGCGTTCGTCCATTTCCCGCCTGCGCTCGGCCTCGTCGTCTCCGAACCAGGAGCGGACTTCATCGCCTGCCCGTTCTATAAAGCCCCGGTCGTCGTCATGGCGCCGCCCGTATCCACGGCGTTCGTCGCCGTAATCCCGGCCATAAGAGCGGCCGCCGAAGTCCTGGTCGTACCGGTTTCGGCTGAAATCGCGGTCGTAGCGGCTGCGGCTTTCGTCGTAGGAGCGGCCGAAGTCGCGGTCGGAAGAACCGCTTCGGTAGTTGCCGCTGCGAAAATCCTGATCGTACCGGTCGCGGCCGTAGTCGCCGCGGCGGTCGTACCCTCTGTCGCGATAGTCGTCGCGGTCGGAATAGCGTCCCATAGTTTACCTCACGTAGTCAAGTGGAATCGATGAGCCGGAAGCACCCGGGGAGCCGTATCGCCGGCGTCCCCGGAGCGCTCCGGTACAGCAGTTCAATGTGGAGAAGGGTAAATCACCACCTGTCGCGGCGGTTGTAGCCGTACCGGCGGTCGTCATCGTACCGGGGGCGGTGTTCCATCTCGCGCCGCCGTTCGTCCATTTCGCGGCGTCGTTCGGCGTCCTCGTCTCCGAACCACGAACGCACCTCGTCTCCGGCCCGCTCGAAGAAGCCCCGGTCGTCGTCACGATGCCGGTCATAGCCGCGCGAATAGTAATCGCTGCGCCCCCCGCTGCGGCTGTAGGCTCCGCGCCGGTCGTCGTCGTACGTGCTTCGGCGGTCGTCGCCCCGGTTATATCCATAGCCTCGGCGATCGTCGTCATCCCGGAAGCGGTTCCCCCTGTCGAAATCGGAGCCATACCCCCGGTTCATGGAGTCGCCCTCGTAATAGGACCCACCGGAGTAACCGCCGCCATACTGGTTGCGGTTGTAACTCCGGTCGTCCCGGTTGCGGTCGTAGCTGCGGCTGCTCTCTCCGAACGAGGAGCCGCGGCGGTCGAACTGTCGGTTGTACCGGGCGTCGTCGTCCCGGTCGGTCCAGTACTCATCATGATAGCGTGCCATAGCTGATCCTCCTTACTTCCAATAATCACGGTTTCCGGGTTACCTACGGGCGGTAACCCATTTTGCCTATTATCTATAGGTATGACGGGCGCGAGTGCCCGGCTCGAGGTACAGATTGCGTTTTTTTCCCAACTCGACGTGAGTCGCCGGTTGAGGGCCGCAGGCGTACGACGGCGGCGTTACCACAACGGAACAGGGCTTTCCCGATCGATTACACGCCGGGTGTTGTACTCTCCGGGGGTCCTGTTCTACGTTGACATCTTTTACCTCCTACGGTTAACGACGCCCTTTCTATGGAACCCGAAGGTCTCTGGTATAAAAATACCATCATGTATGCCGTGGACGTCGATCGGTTTGCCGACTCGAACGGCGACGGCATCGGCGACTTCCCCGGCCTCACCGACCGCCTGGAGTACCTGCACGACCTGGGCGTGACGTGCCTCTGGGTGCTGCCCTGCTACCCGACCTCGGGGCGCGACAACGGCTACGACATCACCAACTATTACGAAATAGACCCTCGCCTCGGCACGTTCGATGACTTCCTGCATTTCCTCAAACGCGCCGGCGAGTTCAGCATTCGCGTGGTCATGGATCTGGTGGCGGACCACACGTCCGACCAGCATCCCTGGTTTCGGGCCGCCCGGCACGACCGCACCTCCCGCTACCACCGGTACTATACCTGGGCGGAGCATCCACCGCCCGTACCCCTGGATCAACAGACCATCTTTCCGGGGGAGGAGGATACCGTCTGGACCTACGACGAG
>CBDUBS010000223.1:0-5815 GCA_965365445.1 uncultured bacterium
CGTGCGCCAATAAAATCGTCCAGTATGCTCCATAAATAAGGCTGAAGGCCGGACCTGCGGCGCACCCGGCGCTCACCCGATGCGCAGGTTCGCCCGAATACCAGGCACCCCCTGTTTTGTAACGCGGCCCCGTACATGGCTTCGTCATCCCTAACAAAGATTCCGTCATCCCGGCCCCGTACATGCTTCGTCATCCCGGCCCCGTACATGCTTCGTCATCCCGGCCCCTCCGCCGTCTACCGACGGCGGCAGCCGGGATCTCATAAGGGATGCTGCATACCTGAACAGATCCCGCGTCGAGCCTGTCCCGCAAGGCGGGGTGCGGGATGACGTGAAAAAGTGGAACGGGAATGACGAAGAAAGGGGGGTGGGCAGAATGGGGAAGGGCGTCAGGGATTGGCGGTGCACCCGGACAGGCGAAGCCGCACCGCCTCGCCCGTAAGCTCCCGGTAGGCGTCGGCGCCGATCCAGCGGGCGGAAGGGGCCGGGTCATGCCGGAGCGTGTCGGCCAGCGCGGCGGCCTGCCGGTTCAGCGCGGCGTCGCGTTTGCCGATCTGCCGCAGCGCCCAGTTGACGGCCTTTTTGACCATGTTGCGGTCGTCGGCGGCCTCGCGCCGGACGGCGTCCAGAAAAGGGTCGAAGGCGTTCGCCTCGGCCCGGCGGTCGTGTACGGCGAGCTGGGCCATTAAAACGAAGCCGGCGCGTTTCACGAACAGCGCATCGCGGCGGCTCCATTCGAGCGCTTTCTGCCGGGCGAAGGAGGTTTTGCGGAAGAGGTTGGAGCAGCACTGATCGCATACTTCCCACGAATCGAACCCGGCGGCCCAGTGCTCCATCTGGGCTTCGATTACGTCGGCCGGCCTGTCGATGATGGAGGCGAGGATGCGGGCTTCGCGGATGTCCGTCTCCCAGAGGTCCAGCGCGAGTTCGTGGTTTCTGCCGATCTCCCGGGCCATGAGGCGCAGGGAGCGGACGCTCACGCCGAGCGTGTTGCGGGTGGATATGCCGTAGCGGGCCATTCCGGCTGCATTGGCCGGGTCGGCCTGCGCGTGCAGCCGGGCGACGATTTCGGAGAGGTCCATAGGGAGGTTAGCGGGTGCGGAACCGGCCGTCCAGCAGCCCGACGGCCTCGTGCGGGGTTTCGATCAGCACGGCCGCGCCGTGCTCCGTCAACTCGTCGGCCGGGCGAAAGCCCCATAGCACCCCTACGGCCGCCATACCCGCCCGGCAGGCCGTCTGCATGTCGGTGGCCGTATCGCCGAGGTACAGGCACCGCTCGGGGGGAGCGCCGAATTCGGCGGCAATGCGGAGCGCCGTCGTGGGGTCCGGCTTGCGCGGGAATTCGGGAAGCTGTCCGTATACCAGGTCGAACGGGTGGTCGGGGAAAAATCGGTGGGTGCAGCTCACCGTGAAGGGGTGGGGTTTGTTGGACAGAACGGCCAACCGGACGCCGCGTTCGTGCAGAGCGGCCAGAAGCTCCGGTATGCCCGGGTAGGGGCGGGTAGCTACGTTCCAGGCGGTCCCGTAATCCTGCATGAAGTCCGCGAGCACCCGCTCGATGGTAGGGTCGGTCCGCTCGGTTTCGGGGAGCGTGCGCGTTACGAGCAGGCGCGCTCCTTCGCCTACGAAGTACCGGTAGGCGTCCTGCGGGTGCGTCGGGTAGCCGTGGCGGCCGAGCACCCGGTTCATGGCATCGGCGAGGTCTTTCAGCGTATCGAGGAGGGTGCCGTCGAGATCGAACACGGCGGCATCGAAGGCGAGATCGGGCACGGGGGTACGGATTCGTGTGGAACGGCTTCTACCCCAAGATACCTACCGCGAGAGAGGCCGTTTTTCCGATTCCGGAGAATTACGCCGGATAGGTCAGGGCATCTCCAGCCACTTTTCCGGGTCCACGGGTTCCCCCTCCTTGAACACGGCGAAGAAAAGCCCGGCGCCCTGGGGTTCGGTATCGCGGCCGGCCATCCCGATGACGTCTCCGGCGCCCACCCTGTCGCCCTGCTTTACCACGATAGAGGAAAAGTTGGCGTAAACCGTTTTGTATTCGCCGTGCGCGACGGCTACGATGGTTCCGTACTCCGGCATGACGTCGATGAGCACCACTTCGCCGTCGAACACGGCCCGGGCTTCCACGGCCGGGTTGGATGCGATGATGATGCCCGGGTTGGAAGTGGTGGTGCCGTAGATCGGGCTGACGTGGCTGCCGAAGGCTTCCTTCACGACGCCCGCGACAGGCCAGGGAAGCCGCCCCTGTTGCTGGAGGAAGGAGCCGGCGGGCCGTGCGGCCCCCGACGGAGCGAAAGCGGCCCGGGCCGGAAGGGCGGAGCGCGACGGGGCGAGCTTCCGGACGATGTTCCGCAAATCGCGGGCGGCTTCGTTTTTCCGGGCGAGGCTTTCTTGCAGACGCCCTTTTTCCGAGCGCAGGTCGGCCAGGACTTCCTGTCGCTCGCGCCGGAGCCGGGCGAGGTTCTGCTCCTGCGTTCGGGAATCGGCGAGGAGTTCCTCGTTGCGGACACGGGCCGAATCGAGTTCCGCCTTGCGCCGGAACAGGTCGTTGGAAGCGGCCCCGAGGCCGGCCATTTTGCGGCGGCGCTGCTCGGCGAAGCGCCACAGATACCGGGCGCGGACGAGCATCTGGTTGATCGACTCGGCGGAGAGGATCAGGGCCAGTTCGTGCATACGGCCGTGTTTGTAGGCGTGGATGGCCCGAACCTGGTATTCGCCCTGCAACTCGGTCACCTTCGCCTTCAGCGACCCCATGGACCGGTCGATGGAGTCGCCCCGGACGGCCAGCATACGGAGCCGCCGGGTGTAGGCGTTCCGGAGTTCCTCGCGCAGCGCGATTTCCCGGTTGATCTGTTCGAGCGTTTGCACCGAGGCTTTTTCGGCGGCGGACGCCGTGGAAAGCCTCCGGCGATCTTGTTCGATCAGTTCCTCGATTTCGCCGAGCCGCCGCTCCGAGGACTCCAGCCGGGCGGCCTGCTGGCCGTATGCCGCGCTCGGAGCGAGGATGAGAAGCAGGTAGAAAACAGCCGCGTTGCGCATCGCTGTGCTATTTTCCGACCGCTTCCCTCCGCGCCGAAGCGCTCACGTTCAGGTCGAAGGAAAGGCCGGTCGGGTTCAGTTCGATCACACGGTAGTACAGGGTGGCGAAGGAGTCGTCCTGCGGCCGCCGGAACGTAATGCGCCGGGGCAGCAGCACCCCGTCGATTTCATCGAAATCCTCGAACAGCCGTTCATCCACGAGGGCGTCCGAGGCGTCGTGCTCGGCGTACCGGATTACTCTCCACACCCGGGGGTCAATGGTATAGAATCGGCTGGAATCGGGGCTGCTTAAATAATAGTAGGCGTCGTCGGCGGAAAGATCCCACGGTTGGGTATCGTCGGGTGTGATGAGCCCGAGCAGGTTGAGGAACAGATGCTCGGCGGTGACGGGAAGCGCCAGCATACGCCCTGCTTCCTCCAGTCCGCCCACGATGAGGCGGTTTTTGATGCGGTCGTAGAGATACACCGAGTCCGGCGATACGAGGATGCGGGCCGCTTCGATGCCCAGGCCGGGGCTGATGCTCAGGTACAGCGAGTCGTTGCGCCGCTGCCGCATCTGAGCGGTAAACCGGCCGCTGCGCTCGGGCGAATCCACGTTGAACGCCGCCGTGGCGGCAAAGGCCCGCAGCGTATCGGCGCCCTGTTTCAGGAGCGAAGCGATCCGGGGTACGGAGTGGCCGGGGAAACCGGCCGGCAGCGCCCGCTCGGGGCTTTCCACGGGTCGGGTCGTGCCGCAGCCCGCCGCCGCCAGCAGCAGCCCGAGGCTAAATACCCTCCAGCTTGGTCTGAAGGGCCATGTTTTCCGGATTCTTGCTGAGGGCTTCCTGCCAGTATTTCCGGGCGCCGGCGGCGTCGCCAAGTCGGTCATAGGTGTCTCCCAGATGCTCGTAAACCGCAGCGCTCGCCCGACCCGTATCGACGGCCCGGGTTATCCAGTCTCGCGCCTCGGCGAACTGCTTTTTCTTGAAATAGATCCACCCTACCGTATCCAGAAAGGCCGGGTTTTCGGGATCGTTGGCTACGGCCCGCAGGCCAAGCTCCAGCGCCTCGTCCAGCCGGGCCGACCGCTCGGCCAGGCTGAAGGCAAAGTTGTTCAGGGCGAAGCTGTTATCCGGGTCGGCCTCGATGGCGAGGGCGTACAGGCTGTCCGATGCTTCCTGGTTCCGCAACCGCCCTTCCACGAGCGCCAGCGCCGAGAGGATTTCACCCAGGAGCACCGAATCTTCCGGCGCATCTTCCGCCTGAACCTGTAGGGTTTCGTTCAGCGTTTCGATGGCTTTCCGGTTCTGGTACGACTCGATCAGTCCGAACGACGCCACGCGCAACAGGTTGAGCCGCCCGGGGAACAGGGTCAGCCCTTCATCGGCCACATCGGACGCCCGCCGGGCCTTGCCTGCCTGCAGAAACGCCGCGGCGGCCTGGTACCACATATCCGGGTTGCGCGGGTTGATCTGCACCACGTCGTACAGCAGTGTGGAGGCCTTTTCGTAGGACCCGGCGCGGAAGAGCAAATCGCCCAGCATGGCTTTGGCGTCCGTATTGTCGGAGTCGGCGTCGAGGACTTTCGTCAGCAAATCGGCTGCAACGGCCGCCGCCGCCGAATCCGCCAGGGACCTGCGGTACAGGGCCACTGCCTGGTTGAACATCTGCCCCGGCGACGTGCCGGGGTGGTCCAGCAGATACGCCTGTACGCTGTCGCCCTGGGCGTCGCGGCCCACCTCGTGGAGCAGGTCGGCCAGGGCCAGGCCGGTCTCGAAGTCCCCCGGGTTTTCCTCCAGCGAACGGGCCAGCACCGCGACGGCATCGTCGGTGCGCCCATATTTGAGCAGGGCTTCGCTGAGCATACGCCGCAGGGAGAGATCGGCCGGGTCGAGCGCGATGAGGGACCGGAAGGTGCGTTCCACCCCTTCCTGATCTTCGATGCGGACGTAGAGTTGCAGCACCTGATCGAGCACTTCACGGCTTTCGCCCAGCAAGTCCATGATCTGCCGGTAGGTGGCGATGGCTTCCCGGTACTGCCCCGCCGATACCTGTATGCCGGCGAGGTCGAACAGGGCCTCGAAATGCTCCGGGAAACGCCGGAGGATATCCTTGTACGTTTCGGCGGCCTGCCCGGCGTTTCCGGCGTTCAGTTGGAGCTGCGCGAGCTGCTGCTGATAGTGTACGTTCCGGGGGGCGGCCGCTCCGGCCTGCTGGGCGTAGTACGTGGCCGTCGAGAGGTCGTCGAGCATCGTGTACGCTTCGGCCATCGCCGAGAGCAGGGCCGGCTCCCCCGGGCTGAGTTGCAACGCCTGCTCGAAAAGCTGGATCGCTTCGCGGATGTCGCCCAGGTAGTGCTTCGTCATACCCCGTACGAAGAGCTGCCGGGCGCGGGTATCCCGAATCGCCGGGTCCGACTGCCTCGTTACCGGTCGGGCCGAGCCGTCCCCACGCGCGGCGCCTGCGCCGCCGCACCCCGCAACCAGCCCTGCGGACAGGGCCAGGCCTGCGATGAAGATCGCCGGTTTCATCAGTTTCAAAACGCGCATACCACGGGCCGGATGTACCCAACAAAACAGAAAGGCATACCGGGCCGGCCTGCATCGGTTTCGCCCGGAATGTTGCCATATTGCAAAAGCCGCACCAACTTCACTGCGCAGGGTGTATTCGCCATGCATTTCCTCCTCGTCATCCCGTACCGCTTCTCCCTTTGTCATCCGCTTCCCAGTCATCCCGGCCCTCACTCCGTCATCCCGGCCCCTCCGCCGTCTATTCCCACCGCCTCGCGGTG
>CBDUBS010000224.1:0-5752 GCA_965365445.1 uncultured bacterium
TAGACCTCCAATCCGGATGGAATCTCGTATCCAGCTTTGTCGAGCCGGAGCAGGCATCGATGAGCAGTGTGTTTCAGGGTATTTCCGATCAGGTCGTGATGGTGAAGGACGGCGACGGCAAGGTGTTCATGCCGGAAATGGGCATCAACGACATCGGCAACTGGGACGTTACGCGAGGGTACAAAGTGTATATGAAAGCCCCGCGCACCCTGAATCTGAACGGAACCCAGGTAAACCCCCAGAGCGCACCGGTTACGCTGCGTCAGGGCTGGAATACGGTCGGGTACCTGCTGCCGGGGGAAAAGTCGGTCGGGGAAGCCCTGCAATCGCTGGGCTCGAATATGTTCATGATCAAAGATGGTGCGGGTAATGTGTATTTGCCGGAATACGGGATTCTGGACCTGAAAAGCATGAAGCCGGGGCAGGCGTATGTGATGTACGTCAAACAGGCGGACAGCTTCGTCTATAACCCCGGAACGAATCAGACGACCTCACGCGTGGTGGGTGAATCCACCTCGGGTGGCGCCCTTGCCAAATTGGGATTCATCGAGGCGCTGTCCTCTACGTCAGGACAAACCATCGGGCGCAGCGCATCGGGGGCCGCCGTCCCGGCAGAAGGAGGGGTTGGATTCTCGGCCAACGTTATCGTGCGGACATCGGCCTTGCCGACCGGAGAAACCATTACGGCGTGGACGGCAGACCGAGTGATCGGCAGCGCCGTCGTCAAGGATAGCTCGACCAGTCTCCTGATAAAAGGGGACGACCCGATGACCACGGACGTGGTGGAAGGAGCGCAGGAAGGCGATTTGATCGTGCTCAAGCTCGGAGCGGATCATAAAGACGTTCCGATCGCACCGGAAGCCGTTAAAGACGTGCTGACCAATACCAGTGGCGCGCCGCTCACGTACAAGAACGATGCCGTCTGGGTGGTTAACTTGAGCGGAACGCTGATGAGCACCACGATCGATATACCGACGGCTTTCGAATTGAAGCAGAATTACCCCAACCCTTTCAATCCGACGACGACCATCCAGTACGCGCTCGATATGGACGCACAGGTTCATCTGGAGGTATACAACATCCTCGGGCAGCGGGTACGGGTACTGGTGGCGGAAACCCAGCCGGCCGGGCAGTATACACTCCAGTTCGATGCATCGGGGCTATCGAGCGGGACGTACATTTACCGCATGGTGGCCGGAAACCGGGTTGAAACGCGTTTCATGCAGTTGTTGAAATAGGCTTGCAGGCATCGCATCGTGTCGAACGCTCCGGCGGCGCAAGCTGCCGGAGCGTTTTGTTTGGGGTAAGGGGAAACGGTACCGGAACCCGGACGCCGTTGCCACGTAGCGACCAGAAATCCGATTACCAGAGAGGAATACATATGGAAAGCATAACGGAAACCATCCAGATAGCCGGGATGAGCTGCATGCACTGCGTGGCCGCCGTGAAAAAGGAGCTGGCTGCTACCGAAGGCGTAGAAGTTGAGGAAGTGACGATCGGCTCGGCGCGGGTACGGTACAACCCGGAGCGGGCCCGAAAGGAGAACATTTTCGAGGCGATCGAGGAAGCGGGGTACGAGCCGGTACGGTAAGCGGGGTGAGCATGAAGGCGGTTGCAGAAAAATCCGGGAACGGTGAGGTAGGAAACGGGGCGCCGGGCAATCCGGGTGGAGCTACGGCTTCGCTCAGCATCGAAGGAATGACGTGCGCTTCGTGCGTAGTGCGCGTAGAGAAAGCGCTGGCCAAAGCGCCCGGGGTGGTGCAGGCCGGCGTAAACCTGGCGACCGAACGGGTAACCGTACAGTTCGATCCGAAGCAGACGGATCGGGCGGCGCTTGCTCGCCGAATCGAAGAGAGCGGGTATCACGTACGCACGAGCGAAGCGACGCTATCGGTGCGGGGGATGACGTGCGCGGCGTGCGTGCGGCGGGTGGAGAAAGCTTTGCTGAAGGTGGACGGGGTCCTGGAGGCGACGGTGAACCTGGCGACCGAGCGGGCGCAGGTACGGTACGCCGCGGGCGTGACTTCGATAGGCGAGCTGGCGGCCGCGATCCGCGACGCCGGATACGAGGTTGTTCAGGAGTCGGCCGGGGCGGAACGCACGGAGGCCGAACGCGAGGCCCGGGAAGCGGAGCGCCTGGCAATGCGCCGACGCCTCATCGTGGCGGCCGCATTTACGGCGCCCATCCTGCTGCTGGACATGGTTCCGATGATGATAGGGCCGGTGCACGACTGGCTGATGGGGATCGTCTCGGCGCAGACCCTCCGGTATATACTGTTCTTTCTGGCCAGCGCCGTTCAGTTCGGGCCGGGGTTGCGGTTTTACCGGGCCGGGTGGGCGGCCGTACGGCATGGCAGCCCGGACATGAATACCCTCGTAATGCTGGGTACTTCGGCGGCGTACGGGTACTCGGTGGTATCGACCTTTTTGCCGTTTATTCTGCCGGCCGGCACCGTGCACACCTACTATGAGGCGGCCGCGACCATTGTTACCCTGATCCTCTTGGGTAAATACCTCGAGACGATTGCGCGAGGGCGGACGAGCGAAGCAATCAAGAAACTCATCAACTTGCAGCCCCGAACGGCCCGTGTGTGGCGCCACGATCGTGAAATAGAAGTTCCGGTGGATGCCGTCGTCGTCGGGGACATCATCCGGGTACGGCCCGGCGAGAAGATACCCGTTGACGGTACGGTAATCGAAGGCCGCTCGTTCGTAGATGAGTCGATGATTACGGGAGAACCTGTGCCGGTGGAGAAAATGGAAAGGGCGGAAGTCGTAGGCGGCACGATCAACCAGACGGGCAGCTTCAGTTTCCGGGCAGAGCGTGTCGGGGCGGAAACCGTTCTGGCCCAGATCATCCGGATGGTCGAGGCGGCGCAGGCCTCCCGGCCGCCCATTCAGGCCCTGGCGGATAAGGTAGTCGCGGTGTTCGTGCCTGTCGTGCTGACCATTGCCGCCGTGACGTTTGGCCTCTGGCTGGTCTGGGGGCCGCAGCCGGCTCTTACATTTGCGCTTGTGAATGCGGTGGCGGTGCTCATCATAGCCTGTCCGTGCGCGATGGGCCTGGCCACGCCGACTTCCATCATGGTAGGCACCGGTAAAGCAGCCGAGATGGGCATCCTCTTCCGCAAGGGAGAGGCCCTGCAAACATTGCAGGAGGCTCAGGTGGTAGCCCTGGATAAAACAGGAACACTGACACGGGGCAAACCGCAGCTGACGGATCTGGAGGTCGGCGCCGGATTCGAGGAGGATGACGTGCTCGCGCTCGTAGCGGCAGTGGAGCGCCATTCGGAGCATCCGATTGCCCGGGCGATCATCGAAGCGGCGCAGGAACGCGGCCTGCTTGTGGTAGAGCCGGAGGATTTCGAGGCCGCGCCGGGGTTCGGCGTATCCGGAACCGTGCAGGGCAGGGCGGTCCACGTCGGAGCCGACAGGTATATGAGGCGGCTGGGGCTGGGTGACGCCATATCCACGGAAGTCGTCGAACGACTGGCCGATGAGGGGAAAACACCGCTGTTCGCTGCGGTAGACGGCCGCCTTGCCGGCATTCTGGCGGTAGCGGACCCCATCAAGGAAACAACCCCCGGAGCCGTGTGGGCGCTGCACCGCATGGGGCTACGCATTGCCATGATCACCGGAGACAACCGCCGTACCGCCGAGGCCATCGCACGCCGGTTGGGGATCGATGAGGTTCAGGCGGAGGTGCTTCCCGGCGAAAAGGCGGAAGCCGTTCAGCGGTTGCAGGAGGAAGGGTACCGGGTGGCGTTCGTCGGGGATGGAATCAATGACGCCCCTGCCCTGGCCCGGGCGGACGTAGGGCTGGCTATCGGGACGGGTACGGACATCGCCATCGAGACCGCCGACGTCATCCTGATGTCGGGTGATCTGCAAGGCATTCCGAACGCCATTGCCCTTTCGCGGGCCACGCTGCGGAACATTAAGCAGAATCTGTTCTGGGCGTTTTTCTATAACATCATCCTTATCCCGATTGCGGCCGGGGCCTTGTATTCGTCGCTGGGCATCCTGCTCTCGCCCGTGTTTGCGGCCGCAGCCATGGGCGTCTCCAGTATTTTCGTGCTCAGCAACGCGCTCCGATTGCGGGGGTTCAAAATGCAACCCCTACCCGCATAGACCGGGAGGGCGAAAAGGCGCAGAAAACTCATCGGGGTGTGGAGCGGGGACTTCGCGGGCGAGCCGTATATTCCCGCCGGAAAGCGAACGACGGAAGCGCCCCCTCCCCGATCACTCGCCCAGGCCGCCATGCTCAGCATCGTACCCAGCCTCGCCGTAGAAGACGTTACCCGGTCGGTTGAGTTTTACCGGCACGTACTCGGGTTTGAACTGGTTGGAGCGACCGGGCGGGGCTCCCTGACGAAAGCCCGCCTGAAACTCGGTCCGGTGGAGTTGATGTTTCGGTCGCTCGTGCATGAAGCTTCGGCGGCGGCGCTCCGGACAGACCTGGCGGACCGGCTCATCCTGCATTTTTACGTGGAGGACGTGTATGCGCTGTACGAACGGGTGCGGCGCAAGGTGAGGGTGGTGCGGCCCATCGAGCGCACCCTGTTCGGTATGGGGGAGTTCGCCATAGAGGACGTCGATGGAACCATCCTGACGTTCAGCCAGCCCTACGGCACGGTAGTGTACCAGAAGCACCCCGCTCACGCAGCGGCGAGCAACAGGAGTTAAGGCCGACAGCCTGCTCCGACACTCCCTTGCGTCACCTCATGGCGGCCTTCCGCATCGAAATTATCAGGCGGTTCTGGGCGTCGCTGCCCGTGCGCAGAGTCTCACTGGCCGAGTCATAAATCCATTCCACCGCATGAAGGGGTGTATCCTCGTTGAACTGAAAACGCACGCGGCGGCCGTCGTAGGTAAAGCGCCCGCTCAGCGCCGCATCTACCGCCGGAGCAGTCGCGCCGCCGGCATTCTCCGGCATTACCAACCGACCGCTCACCGTACCATCTGCGTTGAGCGTCAGGGACAGGCTCCCGCCCCGGACAAAGATGTTCTCGCCAGAGGGACGCACCTGGAACTGCCCCGCCGTATACCGCCCGGCGATGGCGGCCGGTGTGATCTCGCCCAGATGCACCGATGGACCAATCTGTTCGTGAAGGGCCCCAAAGATACCTAGCCCCCCTTCTACGTTTGAAGGCATACTGACCGGCTCGGCAAAGGGATTGCCCTTCACCTCGGCGAGCAAGGCCAGCGAACGCAGGTAACGGTAGTAAGCCGGGCTCATATGCCTGAGCCCCAGAGCATACCCATTCAGAAGCGCGCGATGAAACGTCAGATCCACCTCGTACGCCGATCCATCGAAGGTCTCATCATCGAACAACACATCGTTGCTATGGAAGCCCCCC
Source organism: uncultured bacterium (assembly GCA_965365445.1). GTDB lineage: Bacteria > Bacteroidota > Rhodothermia > Rhodothermales > DASSAV01 > CBDUBS01. The sequence continues at coordinate 5,361 of CBDUBS010000224.1, forward strand.
ATACCTTCGCCCAGGCCGGAAAGGAAATCCAGCCGGTTAAACAAGGGATCCTCCGCCGCCCCGGCTGTTACCTCGTAGCTAATTTGTTGAAGCCCACCGCCCAGGTCAGCCAGCAGCAGTGGGCTGTAATAATTCCGCTCGCCCTTGGGATCCAGAAATCTCAGGTGCATCTGCGCCTCATTGCCCACACCGGTATCTTCGAAAGTACCCTCATTCAGCACAATCTCCTCCGGAACACGGTCGGAGGCCGTAACCGGCGCAAATCCCGGCGCCGTTACATGCAGCGTATACGTATGTCCGGGACGGGGCGGGGCTCCATCAGCCTCATACCTACCCCAGCCTTTATGGGCCAGCACGGCAACAATCCGTTCTCCTTCCAGCACTTCAACGAT
>CBDUBS010000225.1:0-5610 GCA_965365445.1 uncultured bacterium
GCTCGGCCCGCCGCTGTAGAACCACACCCAGCACGACACCGGCGCGGTCGGCCGCTGCGATCATCCGGTCCGCATCGTCCGTCGTGAGCGCCATGGGCTTTTCGACGAGGATGTGTTTCCCCGCCTCGGCAGCAGCCAGCGCTTCCTCGGCATGTCGCCCGCTCGGCGTGCAGAGGATGACGGCATCGATGTCCGTTCGCTTCCACAGAGCCTCCGGGGTGATGCAAGGCGCGCCGAAGCGCCGGGCGATGGAATCGAAGCGGGCGGGATCGTGGTGAGCCACGGCGGCAAGGCAAGCGCCGTCATCGCCGGCGGCGGCTATGGCGCGCCGGTGAAAATCGGCAACCATTCCGGCGCCGAGAAGGGCAAATCGAAAGGGAGCGTCGGCCATGGGCGGCGATGCAACGGTTGAGTGTAGGGAGGGATCCGTTTTACCGAATATACGATGCCTTCCACAGCCCGGGCGAGATAGGCCCGCTCGGAGCGTCGGCGCTGTCCGGCGGCGGCTCCGCGCCGTCGCTTTTTCTTTCCTTCGTCCCAAAAAGATGTTGGCACAATTATCCTGCGGTTGTGTACCTTTATCAACGGGATGGCCTGGTATGCGGGTGGGGGCCTGAAGATGGGTTCGCGTTGCGATTCATCGAGTCGGTATGTACTTTCAAAAGAATGGGCGGAAGCATTCCGCCAACAATGTATCCGGTATCCTCCCGATCAGGGATGGAGAGGCCAGGGCGTATGCGGTTTAATGTTTCCTGCTAACGGCCGATACCGGGAATGGAAGGTATGCAGAGTAGTATTCGGGGGCAGTGGAACGACAGTCGATCGTTTGGCATGAGCCGGTGGGCGCTTGATTGAATAAGGAAGTTGCGTGGCACGGGCCGCCCGGAAGGGATCGAGGAGTGCTGAGGCTATTTCATAAAAGGTAATGGCAACGGAAACGCCAACCGGTTTTGAGAAGGCATCGAGTCAAACCTTTCCCGGTGGGGCAGATGCGACGAATCCGCCCTTGGGAGGCGCTTCCGAACCCCTGCTTCTGCATCGGCTGCGCATCGAAAAGGCGCTCGTAACGGCCTCTCATATGCTCATTGCATCCGGCGTAGCGGATCTGGAGCAGGCGCTCGGGCTGATCGGAGAGGCCGTCGGCGCCGAGTGTGTTTACCTCGCCCCTACCCCACCGGACGATCGCCTCATCCAGGCCGGCGCGGACAGTGCTTCCGGCCCGTCGGATCTGCTCTCCGCATGGACGAGAACGGTGCAGGACACCCGGCAGTTTAACATCCGGGACATCACCGGCGAGGTGGTCGTGTGGAGGCGTTCCGGGGCGACCGCTACGCCGGATTGGCTTCAGTCGCTCGAAACGCAGGTCGAACGGGCGCTTCTGGCAACCGAATCACAGTCGGGCGACGGGTCGGGGGCCTGCTCCCATGAGCAGCGCGTATGGGCCGTTCCCGTACTCTCTTCCCATGATCGCCTCTTCGGCTACCTCGGCATCGAATACGCGGCCGACGGCAGCCGGCTGAGTGAAGATTACCGGATCGTGGGTTTGTTCGGTGACCTGCTGGGAGCGTATCTCGAACGGCGCATAGCAGAGGAAGCACAGCATGAAAGCGAGGAACGCTGGCGCAAACTGGTGGAAGGCAACCCCGAGCCCATCCTCATCACCGTTGACGGCCGCATCATCTATGTAAATGCCATCGGCGCCGCCTTGTTGGGCGGCTCGACCGATGAGCACATTCTGGGCCGGTCGCCTTACGATTTCGTATATGCGCAGGATTACGAAAACATCGAGCGCAAAATCGAAGTCAATCTCGACGGCGGGGTGATCGGACCGGAGGAGCAGACGATCATCCGGCTCGACGGCGAGGAGCGCATCGTAGAATGGTTTTCCGTTCCAATCAACCACCGGGGTCGAAAAGCGGCGCAGATCGTCCTTCGGGATATTACCCACCGCAAACAGGCGGAGCGGGCGCTCCAGGAAAGCGAGTTGCGCTTCCGGATTCTGGCCGATTCGGCTCCCGTACTCATCTGGATGGCGGATTCCGGGGGATCCTGCACCTATTTCAACCAGGGCTGGCTGACCTTCCGGGGCAGGCCCCTTGACAAGGAAAAAGGGTTCGGCTGGTTTGAAGGCATCCACCCCGAAGACCGCGAGCAGGCCCTCGCGTCATACTGCGCCAACGTCGAGTCCAGGACGCCTTTTCGCGCTGAATACCGCTTGCAGAGAGCCGACGGCTCCTACCGCTGGATTCTGGATATCGGCATTCCCCGTACCACGCCCGACGGCCTGTTCGTCGGCTTCATCGGGTCGTGCATCGATCTGACCGAACTGAAGCAGGCCATGCAGGCGCTGGAGGCAAGCGAAGAACGGTACCGTACATTCGTCGAAACCATTTCGGAAGGCATATGGCGCGCCGAGTTCGCCCGGCCCGTCGATACGAAGACGGCGGTAGCCCGCCAGTGCCGCGCGCTGCCGGGCCGCGGTGTGCTGGCCGAGTGTAACGACGCCATGCTTGCCCTGCTCGAAGACGCCTCGGCGGGGAAGGGCCATCCGGTCGGCAAGCCGCTGCGGGCGCTCATGCCGTGCCTGGACCCGCTGCTGATCCGTGAGTTCATCGAGTCCGGCTACCAGCTGCGCAACCGGGAGTACACCATCAGCCGACCCGATGTACGGGCCCGTCATCTCGTCATGAACGTGGTGGGTACAGTAGAAAACGACGCTCTGGTGCGTATCTGGGGTAGTTGCATCGACGTGACCGACCGGGTAGAGCTCGAGCAGCAAATGGTCACGGCGCTCGAACGGCAGCAGCAGCGGTTCGGCCGTGACCTGCATGACGGGGTAGGGCAATTGCTCACGGCGGTTCGGATGCTCAGCAGCAACCTGGCCGACCGGTTCTTTACGGAGGAGGAGGACGGATACATCCTGGCGAAAAAAGTGGCTCGCTTTGCCGACGATGCATCCCAGCGCGTGCGTGAAATCTACAGCGGCCTGGCTCCTTTTCAACTCTACCAGGACGGCCTATCCATCGTCCTTCAGGATTTCGCCCACACGCTGAACGCCCTGCCGGGTGTTTCCTGCACCTACAATCACGACGGAACAACCGACGTCAGGGGAAACGAGACCATGCTTCACCTGTACCGCATCGTTCAGGAAGCAACCAACAATGCGTTGAAGTACGCTCGTTCGAAGACCATTCGGATATCCCTTCACAAAGACAAGGACCTTGCCGTTCTCGAAATACGGGACGACGGGGAAGGGTTCGAGGTGGGTTCGAAGCATAATAGCCGCTCGCTGGGCCTGCGCAGCATGTATTACCGCGCCCGCGTCATCGGCGGCAACCTTACCATCGAATCGCGTACCGAACGCCCGGAAACAGGCACGATGATCCGATGTACGTTCCCGCTTTCCGGTCGGGTATCGCACACCCAGAGCCTTGAGCCGGAAGGTTTCATGACCCGCTGAGCCGATTGAACGGCCAAATCACTCCTTCCTCGAGCCGATATCAGGAACGGGGGCGGCCCCTGCGGGAAGTTTTGTCCTGTGTGTTTATATTCCGCTTAGAAACTGTCTGATACGGACGCTCAACCATACAGAAGGATAACCACGACGCCATCCGTTTACCTCATCACGTCATCCCGCACCCCGCATCGAGCCTGTCCTACTTCGCGGGGTCCGGGTCGGGCCCGAGGCGGGATCCGTTCCGTGTTCGCCATACCTTCCGCGATCCCCGGCTCGGGGACTCGATCCGGGGGCCGGGGTCATGTGCAGGGGTGCGGGAATGACGGCGTTGTTATGGAAATACAGTCCTGAACCAAACCGTTTCTGACGGACACATACCCAGCGTGCACCCATCCACGGCAGCCGAGGCACATTGCATGAATATCCTGAGTCAACCCGGTCCGGTACGCAAGCAGGGAGACGAACGCATTCGCGTGCTGATAGTCGACGACCATCCGGCCATACGTGAAGCCCTTCGGGAAACGATCAGCAACAAAATGGGCCTGGAGCTATGTGCAGAGGCTGCTACGGCGGAGGAAGCGCTGCGCCAGATCGGCAAACACATCCCTGACGTAGCCATCGTGGACATCTCACTAGAAGATGCCCACGGGCTCGATCTCGTGCAAAACATCCGCGTCCAGTATCCGGACGTCCAGGTCATCGTATTTTCGATGTACGATGAGGACGTTTACGCCGAGCGGGCCATACGGGCGGGCGCCTCCGGCTACCTGATGAAAAGCGAGCCGACGCAGAAGGTCATCGAGGCCATCCGCTGGGTCACGCGGGGCGAGGTATTCCTCAGTCACCGCATGGCCTCAAAAATCCTCAGTAAAGTCGCTCGCGGACAGTCGGCCAAGCCCAGCTTCGCCGTCGATGAATTCACCGACCGGGAGATGGCGGTATTCCAGATGCTCGGCGAAGGATATACGGTGGAAGAAATCACCGAGCGCCTCAACCTGAGCCGCAAAACCGTGGAAACCTACCGCCGCCGGGCCAAGGAGAAGCTCGGCTTCGACACCGTCTCGGAGCTCCTCCAGTTCGCCGTGCAATGGACGCACGGGCAGGGCTCGCGCGGAAAATAACGCGGCCGATTGCTCCACATATTCCGATTTTTCCGTTTCCGGAGCCGGCGGTTCGGGGCGGCATTTCCGGCGCATACGGCATGGTGCAACGGCGCGTGTCGGGTGCGCTTAAGCTCCCATAACACTCAGGCTAAAAACGAGGGCGCTCCGCTTTTTCCGTTCATACATTACCCGGGTCGGCCCTGGAAGGTACCCTCGGGTTCCTTCATCGCTCCCTCGCTACAGGTTCGCATCCGGATGAAAGGAAGCGAACCCGTGTGCTTTTTCCGGCCCAGGTGTTTCTTCTGAACCAGTAACGGCACGAAGGATCACGCGCGCTCTGATACGACTCTGCCGAAAGGAAATCCATCCGTTCGGGTCATGTGCTCATTCAGCCATTGTAGTAACGTATGCCTGATCCAGCCAGAATCGCCGCACCTGCGTCTTCAGCCCTTCGCAGGACCGAAGGCGCCGTACAACGCATCCGTGTGATGGTAGTGGACGACCATCCCGCCATCCGTGAGGCCCTGAGCGATACCATAGGCAGCTACCCCGACCTGCTGATGGTCGGCCAGGCCGCTACTGCCGAGGAAGCGCTTCGGATCATAGAAAAACAACACCCGGCGGTAGCCATCGTGGATATATCCCTCGGCGACGCCCACGGCCTGGACCTGGTCCATCATATCCGCGCGCAGTATACCAACGTTCAGGTCGTGGTTTTCTCCATGTATGGAGAGGACGTATATGCCGAACGAGCCATTCGGGCCGGGGCTTCGGCCTACCTGATGAAAAGCGAGCCGACGCATAAGGTCGCAGAGGCCATCCGCACGGTCGTCAAGGGAGAGGTCTACCTCAGCCATCGCATGGCATCCCGGATAATCAGCAAAGTGGTTCGTAAGGGCGGTCAGCAGCACGGGTTCGCAGTGGATGAATTCACCGACCGGGAGATGGCGGTATTCCAGATGCTCGGCCAGGGGGATACCGTCGATGATATCGCCGACCGCCTCAACCTGAGCCGCAAAACCGTAGAAACCTACCGCCGCCGGGCCAAGG
>CBDUBS010000226.1:0-5590 GCA_965365445.1 uncultured bacterium
CCGGCCCGGATGGTTTCCGACATGGTAGTGTCCTCTTCGTCCATACGGATGCTGATTGCCGAAACAGGCGACGTCAGCCGGGCTGCGCGGCTTCTGGGACGTCATTACTCCATTGCCGGGCGGGTGGTCCGAGGAGACGGGCGCGGCCGGAAGCTGGGTTTTCCCACGGCCAACCTGGAACTCGAAACAGCCGGCAAAGTCATCCCCGCATCAGGGGTGTATGCCGTCACGGCAGCCTGCGAGGGCGAAGATGGTTGGTATTCGGGCATGATGAACATCGGCGCCCGACCCACGTTCGGCGTGGGCGAAGTCCGCATGGAAGTACACGTGCTGGACTTCGATGGCGATTTATACGACCGCCGAATGGATCTCCGGTTTGTGGAAAGGCTAAGAAATGAGCAAAAGTTTGCCTCCGCGGCGGACCTGGCGGCGCAACTTTCAGAGGATAAAGCGCGTTGTAGGGAAGTTCTGAACCATTTACAATAAACCGATTGTACGTGTTGCTCGTTCCATGTCGGAATGGCCCGCAATGGGCTGTCTTCGAAATGGAAGGAAAAGAAACCGTGGTTCTGCCGCGGCGGGAAGGTTTACCCTTCTTCTTTAGCATGGTATAATCTAAAGAGGATTCAACCCCATGTTGTCGCTGGAAGACAAGCAGGAACTGATTGCCCAGTTCGGAAAAAATGACAAGGATACCGGGGCCCCGGAAGTCCAGATCGCCATTTTCTCCAAAAGAATCTCGGAGCTAACCGAGCATCTGAAAAAGCACCCCAAAGATGATTCGACGCGCCGCGGGCTCCTGAAGCTCGTCGGCAAGCGTCGTCGGTTGTTGAATTATCTGTCCGACCGGGATATCGAGCGCTATCGCGCCGTTATTCGCGATCTCGGAATCCGCAAGTAGCAAAACAGGTCCGGCGGCATCCTGTACAGCCAGGGTGCCGCTTCCGGCTTTGGTAGGCCGGTATGCTCCGGCTACCTGCCCCGATGTGATGCAGGCGCGTAAGAGCGTCCGGCACTGTGTTGGCGAAGGCGTAGAAAAAATCAATCATAGGAGACGTAAGTGAATAACATACCCGAAGCGGTAACGCAAGAAATCGAATATGCTCCCGGAAAGAGCATCCAGCTGGAAACAGGCCGGCTCGCAAAACAGGCCGGTGGATCGGTGGTGGCCCGGATGGGCGATACCATGGTTCTGTGCACGGCTACGGTATCGGGATCGGTACGGGAAGGACAGAGCTTCTTCCCGCTCACCGTGGATTACAGGGAAAAATATTCGGCCGGCGGGAAGATACCCGGCGGTTTCATCAAGCGCGAAGGCCGCCCGACGGACAAGGAGATCCTGTCCTCCCGGCTCATCGACCGCGCCATTCGGCCGCTCTTCCCGGAAGGGTTTTTCAATGAGGTCCAGATCATTCTGTACGTCATATCGGCCGACGACCGGTACGATGCCGATACGCTGGCCGGCGTGGGAGCGTCGGCGGCGCTCATGCTGACGGGCGCACCGTTCCAGGGCCCCATTGCCGAGGTGCGCATCGGGCGCATCGACGGTAAGTTCGTGGTAAACCCGACCATCCAGGAGCTCCAGAACAGCGACTTCAATCTCGTGCTCGGTGGAACCGAGGACGCCGTCACGATGGTGGAAGGCGAGATGCTGGAAGTCAGCGAAGACGATATGGTGGAAGCGATCGAAATCGGCCACGCCGCCGTCCGGGAGCTTTGCGCCGGGCAACGAGCGCTCGTAGAAGCATTCGGTACGCCCTCGCCCATGCAGTACACCACCACCGCGCTGACGGATGATCTGGTGAGCCGGGTACGCGAGTCCATCCAGAAACGGATGTACGATCATATTCGCCGGGAATATGTAAAGCAGGATTTTTATTCGGGCATCGAAGATATCGCCAACGAAGCGGTCGGCGCCCTCCTGCCGGATCCGGATGCTGCGGAGATGCTGGTGGAAGGCCTCACGGAGTCCCGGGTGCGGAGCGCCGTCTCGACCGTCGAGCGCGAGTTGATGCGGGAGATGATTCTTTCCGAGGAGCGCCGCCTGGACGGGCGCGGGGTGAAAGATATCCGCTCCATCTGGTGCCAGGTCGGGTATTTGCCCCGCGTCCACGGATCGGCCGTATTTACGCGCGGCGAAACGCAGGTGCTGGCTTCGGTTACGCTGGGTACGGCCCGCGACGTACAGTCCGTCGACCAGATTTTCGAAACACGCGACAAGCGTTTCTACCTTCACTACGATTTTCCGCCCTTCAGCACCGGGGAAGTCAAGTTCCTGCGTGGGGCCAGCCGGCGTGAGATCGGGCACGGCTACCTCGCCGAGCGAGCGCTTTCGGCCGTTTTGCCTGAAGCGGATGCCTTCCCGTACACCATCCGGTTAAACGGCGACGTACTCGAATCCAACGGATCTTCTTCGATGGCTACGGTCTGTGCGGGCACGCTCGCCCTCATGGATGCCGGCGTACCGCTCAAGAAGCCTGTAGCGGGTATTGCGATGGGCCTCATCACGGACGGGACGCGCACGAAGGTTCTGAGCGACATCCTGGGTACGGAGGATCATCTCGGGGATATGGACTTCAAGGTGACCGGTACGCGTGACGGCATAACGGCCTGCCAGATGGATAACAAGGTGGGCGGCCTTTCACGCGAGGTGCTCAAACAGGCCCTCGGACAGGCCCGGGAAGGCAGGATGCACATTCTGGATATCATGGAGGAAACCCTTGCCGAGCCGAGGTCGGATCTCTCTCCGTATGCACCCCGTCTGACGCAAATCACGGTGGACTCTGACTTCATCGGGGCCATCATCGGGCCGGGTGGAAAAGTGGTGCAGGCCCTGCAGCGGGAAACCAATACCACCATCGTAATCGAAGAAAAAGAAGGGCTCGGCTACGTTACCATCGCGGCAACCAACCAGGACGATGCCCGGACCGCCATCGATCGGATCAAGCAGATCGTGGCCAAACCGGAGGTTGGTGAGGATTACGAAGGCACCGTGAGAAGCATTCAGCCGTTTGGCGCGATCATCGAGATCCTGCCGGGCAAGGAAGGTCTCCTGCACATCTCCGAGTTGGACTACGGGTATGTAGAAAAAGTCGAAGACTACATGCAGGTGGGCGACAAGGTGAAGGTGCAGCTCATCGATGTCCGCGAGGACGGAAAGCTGCGGCTGAGCCGCAAGCCGTTCCTGCCGAAGCCCGAGCCAGGGGCTGAAGGAGAAGAGGAGCGGCCGCGACGTCGCGAGGGCGGAGACGGGGAACGTCGTTCGTCCGGCCGGCATGGCGGCGGCAACCGGTCCGGCGGCGGATACCGCGGCGGGCCACGGCGATCCTGATCCGGAGCGTCAACGCCGATTCTGAAGTGAGAAGAGGGCGGGGATCCCGAGTGCGATCCTCGCTCTCTGTCTATTCACCCGACTCGTTTCAAAGGATAAACATCCATTCGTACCCTATGGCACATTCAACGACAGGGACGTCGTATCGGAAAACGATCCTGCCAAACGGACTTCGCGTCATTACCGAATCCATACCGTCCGTTCGTTCCATTGCGGTCGGAGCCTGGATCGACACGGGTTCGCGGGATGAAACGGCTGAAGAAAGCGGCATCAGCCACTTCATCGAGCATATGGTCTTCAAGGGGACCAGACGCAGAAAGACGTTTCATATCGCGCAGCGTATGGAATCCGTCGGAGGTTATCTGAATGCCTTTACGGCCAAGGAGTACACGTGCTATTATACCCGGGCGCTCGATGAACACCTGGGCCGTGCGGTAGATCTGCTTTTCGACCTCATCGGCAGTCCCACGTTTCCTCCTAAAGAGATCGAGAAAGAAAAGGAGGTCGTTCTCGAAGAAATGCGAATGTACGACGATAACCCGGAGGAATTGATTTTCGACCGGTTTGAATCCGTCGTATATGCCGGGCATCCCCTTGGCCGGCCGATCATAGGGACGCGCGAGACGGTGCAATCGTTTTCCGCCGAGGATCTGTTTGGTTACATAGCCCGGGGCTATAATCCGGCCCGTATCGTACTGGCGGTTTCGGGAAACTGCGATCATGACGAGGTGGTGCGGCTGGCCGACCGGTATTCGACCGGGCTGGTCCGGCCCGACGTTGGACGGGAGCGCCTGCCCGTCAACGGCTACGCGGCTGCGCACGTCATGGAGGAGCGGCCCATTCAGCAGGCGCACCTCGTAATGGGCCTGCGAGCGCCCGGAATGCTCGATCCGAGGCGGACCACGCTTTCGGTGCTGAATACGCTGCTGGGCGGGGGTATGTCCTCCCGGCTGAACCAGAATATTCGCGAGCGATACGGTTTTTGCTATAACATATATTCCTTTCTCAATCTCAACTCGGATAGCGGCGATTTTGGCGTATACATGGGCACCGACCGGGCGAAAATCGAGCGGGCTCGCAAACTGATCACGCGAGAACTGGATCGGTTGACGCAGGACCTCATAAGCCCCCGGCTTCTGGCCCAGATAAAGAGCCAGGTGAAAGGAGCCATCATGCTCGGTCTGGAAAGCATGAGCAACCGGATGACCCGTATCGGCCGTCAGGAGCTGTTTTTCGGCCGGTATTTTTCGCTCGATGACGCGCTGGAAGAACTCGAAAGGGTAACGGCAGAAGACATCCGAATCATGGCGGGGGAGCTGTTCGGCAGCTCCGAATACTCGTCCGTCGTACTGCTTCCTAAATAGCCGGCTGCCGTCGCTGCCGGCCGAATCAATCTGAAGGCGCATGTATCGGGTCAGTCTGCGCGATTTTGAGGGACCGCTCGACCTCCTGCTCTTTTTCATCAGACGGGATGAGCTGGATATATACGACATCCCCATAGCCCGGATTGCCGATGAATTTCAGGAACACGTAAAAGGTATCGACGGAATCGACCTGGATGGGGCGGCGGATTTCATTTACATGGCGGCCTTGCTGATCAGTATAAAGGCCCGAATGCTGCTTCCCGCGCAGGGCGGTGAAGAGGAAGACGAGCCGCTCGATCCGAGGCAGGAACTCGTGGAACGGCTTCTGGAGTACATCCGCTACAAAGAAGCGGCAGGCGAGTTGATGGACCGACATGAACACCGAGCGCAGCAGTTTACCCGCCCGCAGGCCGCAACGGAAATTCCCCGGAATGAGGAAATAACCCTTCAGGTGTCTTTGTACGACCTGATCGCTTCACTCGGCAGAATCCTGCGGGTCTTGCCCGAGGAGCCGGTTCATACGATCGTCAGGCTGGAGTACTCCATCGAAGAGCAGCAGGATTTTGTACTTTCCAGGCTTGCGGATACGCGGACCGGCTTCCGTACCTTGATTACGGAGCAAACGAAATCATTCGTGATCGCGACCTTCCTGGCGGTCATGGAGCTGGCAAGGCAGGGAAAAATCTGGATCGAGCTGGACCGCAGCCGCTCGACCTTTTTTCTGAAACTACGAAAACCGACCTCTGAAGCCGGATAGAAGTGCGTACCTGAATGGAATGGAATCTCGCCTCCGACTCTCGGGCCGAAAGTGAGTGCGGTTCGTCTGAACTGGAACGAGCCGTTGAGGCCATGCTGTTTGCCGCCGATCGATCGGTGCGCGCCGGCGAAATGGCGG
>CBDUBS010000227.1:0-5583 GCA_965365445.1 uncultured bacterium
GCCGCGCCCAACGGAGGCAACTGCGCCCTCACCCGCCCCGGCGAAACCTTCGTTACGGGGAACGGGGTGCGGATCCTCGGGCCGCTGAACATCGCGGCGGATATGCCCATCCACGCCAGCGACATGTACAGCCGGACGATGTCCGCCATGATCCTGGAGTTCGCGGCGGACGGACAGTTCAGCCTCAAGTTCGAAGACGAGGTGTTCAAGGGAGCGTGCGTGGCGCACGGCGGCGAAGTCGTTAACGAGCGTGTGGCCGGGCTCCTGGTGAAATAACCCCAAACGGTATTACGACATGTTGCACAATATCATGGTTTTCGTACTGGCCGCGTTCATCGGATACGAGGTCATCAGCCGCGTCCCACAGACGCTGCACACCCCGCTCATGTCCGGCACGAACGCCATCAGCGGGATCACCATCGTCGGGGCGCTTGTGGCGGCCGGCATGATCGAGGGCGTCTGGGCGACGTGGTTCGGCGTGTTCGCGCTCATCGCCGCCACCATCAACGTCGTCGGCGGCTTTCTCGTTACGGACCGGATGCTTCAGATGTTCAAGAAGAAGAAGCCCACCCTCGATAAAGCGCCGGATCAAAAAAGCCTCCCCGCCGGAGCCTGAACCCGAAACCTGAAAACCGGACGGTTAATCGCATGAGTTCCGTTATCATAGATATCATTTACCTGATCGCCTCGGTGCTGTTCATCTTCGGCATGAAGCAGCTTCAATCCCCGGCTACGGCCCGGGGCGGCAACATCCTGGGGGCGCTGGGGATGTTCCTGGCCGTCGTGGCGACGCTGTTCATCGGGCGCATCATCGACTGGCCGGAGATGATCCTCGGCGTGGTCGTCGGGGCGGGCATCGGGGCCTACCTCGCCCTGAGCGTCAAAATGACCTCCATGCCGGAGTTCGTAGCGGCGTTCAACGGCTTCGGCGGACTGGCCTCGGCGCTCGTGGCGACCTCCGAGATCGCGAAGTACTTCGGCCCGGCCCGTTCCGGCAGCCTGGCGACGCTGGCATCGGTCCCGCAGACCGGCGGGATGGAGGAATTCGGAGCCTACCTGGCCGTAACGATCTGGGTGAGTATTTTCATCGGCTACCTGACGTTTTCCGGCAGCTTCGTGGCCTTCGGCAAGCTGGGCGGGTACGTCAGCGGCAACCCGGTCAACTTCCCCGGTATGCGTCTGCTGACCGTTGCGGCCTTCCTGGCTGCTGTGGCGGGGATGGTCATGATGATCGTCGGGGCGTATCCGTTCGATTCCGACATGGTGCTCTACGGTACGATCATCGTGTCGGTCATCGCGCTCATCCTGGGCGTGCTGGTGGTCATCCCTATCGGCGGGGCGGATATGCCGGTCGTGGTGGCCCTGCTCAACTCCTACTCGGGGCTGGCCGCGGCCGCCACCGGCTTCGTGCTGAACAACTCGGTGCTCATCATCTCCGGCGCGCTGGTAGGGGCTTCGGGCATCATCCTGAGCAAGATCATGTGCGACGCCATGAACCGCTCGCTCCTGAACGTGCTCATCGGCGGCTTCGGCGGCGACGCCACGGGCGAGGGCCAGACGGCCCTGGCCGAGGGCAAATCCATCACCGAGACGAGCGCCGACGACGTAGCCATCATGCTGGCGTACGCGCAGAAGGTGGTGGTAGTGCCGGGGTACGGCATGGCCGTGGCGCAGGCGCAGCACGCCGTCCGGGAGCTAGCCGACCAGCTGGCGAAGAAGGGCGTGGACGTGAAGTACGCCGTCCATCCGGTAGCGGGGCGTATGCCCGGCCACATGAACGTGCTGCTCGCCGAAGCGAACGTCCCCTACGACCAGCTGTACGAGATGGACGAGATCAACCCGGACTTCGACACGACGGACGTTTCGCTCATCATCGGGGCGAACGACGTCGTCAACCCGGCCGCCCGGCACGACAAGGCCAGCCCGATCTACGGTATGCCCATCCTGGACGTGGATAAGTCGGCGCAGGTGGTGGTGCTCAAGCGCTCGATGCGCCCGGGCTACGCCGGGGTGGAGAACGAACTGTTCTACAACTCCAACACCGGGATGCTCTTCGGCGACGCGAAGGACTCCATCACGAAGCTCGTGGCGGCGGTGAAAGGGCTGTAACGCCACCGAATCACGAAACGAGGCCGTCTCCACCCGGAGGCGGCCTTTTTTCAGACCGGACGGATCACGTGTACAACTAGGGTTCTTGTCTTGCATTGAGGGTATGTGTAGCTTACCTCAAAGCGGAGGGCAAGATCATGGCAGCGAAGGAGAAGGTCACCACCAAAGATCCGGCGAACAAGTTGGCCCATCACCGCCTGACGGTGCTGCAATTGGCCGAGTCGCTCGGCAACGTCTCGGAAGCCTGCCGACGTGGCGGCATCGACCGCACGAGCTTCTACACGTGGCGCGAACGCTTCCAAAAGCACGGCCTCGAAGGCCTGAAGGACCTGCCTCCCATCCCGAAGTCGCACCCGTTCACCACAGCACCGGAGGTCCAGGACGAGGTCGTCGCCACGGCACTGGCGCATCCGCGCTGGGGCTGCATCAAGCTTTCAGACTACCTGCGCCTGAAGGGCATTTCGGTATCGAGCCCGACGGTGCAGCACATCCTGATCAAGCACAACCTGGCCTCGGTCTATGACCGGACGCTGGAAGTTGAGCGCCGGTATCTGGAGGAAGGTGTCGCGCTAACGCCCGAGCAGGTCCACCAGATCGAGAAGGTGAACCCGAGCTTCCGAGAAAGGCACGTGGAGTCGTCACAGCCGGGCGAACTGCTCTGTCAGGACAACCTGCTTGTCGGCACGATCTAGCGCCGGTTCCCGGCGCTAAGGCATCGGCAAGGTGTATCTGCACGCCGTGGTGGACACGTATTCCAGCTTCGGCTTCGGCTTTCTGCATACGAGCCGGGTGCCTGCAGCAGCGGTAGCGGTCTTGCACAACGAGGCGCTGCCCTTCTACAAGGAGCACGGCATCGACGTGCAGACGGTGCTGACCGACAACGGGCGTGAGTACTGCGGCACGGCTGCCCATCCGTATGAACTCTACCTGGAGCTATGCGAGATCGAGCACCGCAAGACGCAGCTCAGGCGTCCGCAGTCGAACGGGTTTGTAGAGCGCTTTCTTCGCACGGTGAAAGAAGAGTTCTTCGAAGAAGCGTTCCTGAAGAAGCTCTACCTGAGTGTGGAGATGCTACAGCAGGACCTGGACGCGTGGCTACGCTTTTACAACTACGAGCGGCCGCACCGGGGGTACAGGAACATGGGGCGAAGACCGTTTGACACAATCAAACCTTATGTGCAACCTGTCAGACAAGAATCTTAGTTGTACAAGTAATATGACGTATAACACTGCGTCGCTTAGCTTGGCCGTTAGGCAGCCGAGAAACACCATCTGCCTTCATACGTACTGAATACGTGTAACTCAATCGCTGCGTAGCCGGTATGCACAAGAAGCTGACCATCACAGTCGATGAACAGGTCTATGACGGTTTGTACCGCGTTGTCGGTTCTGGCCGCATCAGTCAGTTCATCGAACGGCTCGTCCGCCCCCATGTCATAGCGCATGACCTCGAGGCAGCCTACGCCGACATGGCAAACGACCAGGAGCGTGAGGCACAGGCGCTTTCATGGTCAGAGGGACTTCTACCGGATATCGACGATGAGACGTGGTGAAATCTGGTGGGTAAACTTCGAGCCCTCTCTCGGGGGAGAGATACAGAAGAAGCGCCCGGCGATCATCGTCAGCAATGATGCCTCCAATAAGCACCTCAATCGGGTGCAGGTGATGCCGTTGACGTCGAATACGGGAAGGCTCTATCCGAGCGAAGCCTATGTGAACGCGGGTGGTCAGCTGCGCAAAGCGATGGCGGACCAGCTGACGACGGCGAGCAAGGAGCGTTTATTGAATAAAATGGGTGAAGTGAGCGCTTCTGAAATGGAGGGTGTAGATCGAGCGATACGGAGGCAGCTTGATCTACAATAGAGTGCGAAAGCCGCTTGAGGCTGCGCTCAAGCAGAACCCATGATCGGGCGACCGTTACATCGACACTCATCGTTTGCGGCCCTGCGCCGGTGGCTTTCCCGTGGTCGGGCTTGAGAAAATCGGAGCGCCGCACTTGGGTTGCCATGCGTGCAGAGTGAGTATGCATACCGCGGCCCCCACCTACCGGAACCGTCATCTATACGGGGTGGTCGGCCGTTCTATACGGTTGGGTTACGTGTTCCACACTGATGAGGTACGAAAGGATAAAGTGCATCCGATGCCTGTTAAAATGACTCCGGCATGGCTTGCCCTGTTGCTTCTGGGCTGCGCCGCCACCGAATCGACGCCGACGCGCGTAAGCCCGGAGGGCCCCGGGGTAAAAACGATCATCCAGGACGGGGGAAGGCTGGATTGGTCGAAGAACCTGGATCTGATCGCGTTTGACCGTAAGGGCAAAGACAATTTCTACGATGTCTGGACGATGAGGCCTGACGGCTCGAATCAGCGGTGTGTGACGTGCGATACGCCGGATCTTCCGAAAAAGCACGTCGGGCAACCCGCCTGGCATCCTACGGGAAAGTACATCGTCCTGCAAGCCGAAAAGAGCCGACACGCCGGGCGGTCGCTCAAGGCACGCCCCGGCCTGGGCGTCGATAACGATGTGTGGGTGGTTACGGCAGACGGCAAGCAGGCGTTTCGACTTACCAACGTGCCGCAGGGTTCAGCGGTTCTGCATCCGAAGTTCTCCCACCGGGGGGATAAACTGATTTGGGCGCAGCGCCTGGAGGGGCCACCCCCCGGTGAACTCCTCGGAGGGAAGTGGGAAATGAAGATGGCTGATTTTATCATCGGAAATACCCCTCGATTGGCTAATGTCAGAACGCTCGATCTGGGCAGAGACGTGTTTTTCGAAACGCACGGCTTCTCGCCCGACGACGGGAAGATCATTTTTACAGCCAATCTCGGAGCGGATCAAGCCGCTCACGCCATGGATATTTACACCCTGGATCTGGCAACGAACCGCGTCGAAAACCTGACAAACTCGGACGACTGGGACGAACACGCCCACTTTTCGCCTGACGGCAAGAGAATAGTCTGGATGTCGAGCCGGGACTCAGGGACGAATCCTCAACAAATGGCGACGATGACCACCGACCTGTGGGTAATGGATGCGGACGGCGGCAACAAAACCCGGCTGACCCGTTTCAGCGATCCCCGCGCCGTCGAACATGCGGGTAAAACGGTCATTGTCGGTGATCCGTCCTGGAGCCCTGACGGAAAAAGCGTAATGTGCCGCCTCATCGTGGACCGTGGCATTGCGCAACTGATCAACCTGAAAAAGGAGATCGAGCCGGTGGTTCGCGTTGAGGTACCTGATTGACGGCAGCCCTGTGGCAGGGTTGGGTCCGGCCGGTATGGACGCGCATTATTTGTGTCGTCACGTCTTGCTTCGGCGTGCGCATGGTGTCATATTCCTCTTTTTTCAACTCCACGAGGTCTACCATGACACGACTCTTTCCCTTAGCGGTTTGCCTTCTACTCACCCTCTCCGCCTGCGGCCCGGCGGAGTCCGACACGGCCGGCGGAGAGGTTAGCCAGGCGGAAAGGGAA
>CBDUBS010000228.1:0-5548 GCA_965365445.1 uncultured bacterium
GTTGAGTTACGGCCTGACCGCCTCGCTTCCCCTGTTCGAAGGGTTCAACCGGAATCGCCGGCTGGAGAATGCCCGTCTGCAAATAGGCATCAGCGATCTGGAGATCGAGGAAACCCGCACGGCCGTTCTGACGGAGTTGCAGAGCGCCTACAGCAGTTACCGGAACAGCCTGGACCTGGCCGCCCTGGAGGAGGAAAACCAGGAGCTGGCCCGGCTGAACGTACAGGTGGCCCTGGAGCGTTTCCGGCTCGGCACGATCAGTTCCATCGAGTTGCGTGAAGTGCAGAATGCGCTCACGAGCGCCCGCAGCCGGCTCATCGCAGCCCGCTTCGAGGCCAAACGAGCGGAGATTACGCTGCTCGAACTCAGCGGCCGATTGCAAACGCTCTTTCGGGAGGCATCCTCCTGACCGGCCCATCTATCCACGCGGGGTAACGAAATGCGCCTGTTCCGGATGATCTGCTTCCTGGCTGCCCTGCCGCTCGTGGTGCGAGGGCAAGAAGTGCGCCGCCTCGATCAGGCCTATCCCGTCGTCCCATACGGTTCGCTGGAAGTATGGCAGAGCCGGGCGGCCGACCTGCGGGCGCACATCCTGGTGAGCGCCGGGTTGTGGCCCATGCCGGAACCCTTTCACGGGCTGGTCCATGCATCGGAGCCGCTGGGTCGGGAAGGGTACACGGTGCAGAACGTCGCCATCGAAACCCTTCCCGGTTTTTATCTGACGGGCAATGTATACCGGCCGGCTCAGGGTACGGCCCCTTTCCCGGCGGTGCTTACGGCGCACGGGCACTGGAAGAACGGCCGCTTCGAGAACACGGATCAGGCCTCGGCGCCGGGCCGGGCCATCAACCTGGCCCGGCAGGGGTACGTCGTGTTCACGTATTCGATGATCGGGTACAATGAAACCGCCGATACCTTCCCTCATCGGTTCAGCAAACCCGTTTACGAGCTGTGGGGTTTTTCCGGCCTGGGGCTGCAACTCTGGAACGGCCTTCGGGCGCTGGACTACCTCTCCGCCCTGCCCGACGTCGATGCGGAGCGTATCGGCATGACCGGCGCTTCCGGAGGAGCTACGCAGACCTTCCTGCTCGCCGCCGTCGATCCACGGATACGGGTATCGGTACCCGTGAACATGATTTCGCTGCACATGCAGGGCGGCTGCTCGTGCGAGAACGCTCCGCTCCTGCGGACCGAAGCCGCCAACGTGGAGTTCGGGGCGCTGACCGCTCCCCGGCCGATGCTGATGGTTTCCACGAGCGGCGACTGGACGAAGAACACCCCGGAGGTGGAGTACCCTGCCGTGCGTGACGTCTACAGGCTGTTCGGGGCGGCAGACCACCTGGCCAACGTCCACCTGGACTACGAGCACAACTATAACCGGGATAGCCGGGAAGCGATGTACAGGTGGTTCGGTCGGTGGCTGCGCCCGCCGAACGGTCCGGCGCCGGAGGCCCCGTTTACCCCCGAGCCGGATTCGGTCCTGTCCGCCGTGCTGCCTTCCCGGCCGGATTCCATCGAGGAAGTGTTCCGGCGGTGGACGGAGCGGTCCGAGCGGCAGTTCGCGGGTTACCGTCCCGGCAGTCCGGAGGAGATGGAAACATTCCGAGAGGTGTACGGAACCGCACTCGAGCACGCTCTCCGGGCGGACGTCGGGAGCCGCCCCCTTCCCTTCGAGGTACTGGAGCCGGAGCCGGCCCTGCCCGGCCGGCCCGCCGTCCTCATCGTGCATCCGGACGGTGCGGAAGCTCTCGCCCGGACGGCCGCCGAGGCGCACCGGGCGGCGGGTTCGACGGTTTTCATCTTCAACCCGTACCCCCTTTCCGAAACGCCGATCATCCCGGCCGACATCCGCCACCCGACCACCTACAACCCGACGCCCGCGGCCCGACTGGTCTCCCTTATCCGGGAGGCGGCCCGGCAAATCCGGGAGCGGCCCGGCATCACCTCCCTCGATGTGGAGGCGGTGGGTTCGGCAGGTCCCCCTGCCCTGCTCGCCCGCGCGTTCATGCCGGGCATACGAAGCACCCGCATCGACTTCCGCGGCTTCGATCCCGACCGGGATGAAGCCTACCTGGGCGAGCTGTTCATCCCTCTCCTGCGGCGCGCCGGAGATTTCCGAACGGCCGTAGCGCTCATCGCGCCGGGCCGCCTTTCCCTGACGGGCGCCCCCGAAGGGCCGTTCACGCAGTGGGCGCGGGACGTGTACCTGTCGGCAGGGTCCCCGGAAAAGCCGGCGCTGGACTGAACGGTCCGCCTCGAAGCGCTATACTCCGGGGGCCTCTCTCGCGGTGACAGTGTCGTACAGCCCGTAATGGCTCAGGCCCTCGTGGCTCTCGATGCCGGTATACCGGAGCGAGGCATCCTCGTAGCGGCGGAAGGCGAATACGGCCCCGTTCATCTGTTCGGTGTTGAATACTTTCAGGCGCACGAGCAGGTGAAAATCCTCTACCGTCAGGCCGGTTACCGTATGGAACAGCTCCGGTTCGAGCCGGGTGATGACGTCCTGTAGGGTATTCTCCCGGAAGTCGGTCAGGTACATGAACGCCGGGACGCGCGTGGCGAACTTGATGAGCTTTTCCTGAATCTGCTTGCGCTTGCTCTTGTACTCCTTCTCCTCGGCGCTGAGTTCTTTTTTTTCCGCCCTGGTCAGATCTCCTTCATTCGCCTTCTTCTTCAGCGCTTTGATCTTTTCGCTCTGGTTGATGATCGTCTCCAGGACGTTGTCGCCGAGCGAGCGCCAGCCCTCGATCCGCTCCACGGCGGCCATCGCATGGGGGTCGTCGAGGATGCGGCGCAGCGTGGCGTTGTCCACATTGACGAGCAGAGCCGATTCCCACTTCCGTGCGAGCAGTGTGGCCGAAGTACCTGCCATAGCCACATCGAGGATGCCGGCGGCGTCGATTTGCGTCATGTTGGCCCCGTCGTAGGCCAGCACGGGCAAAAACGAAACGAGGTCGCGGACGGCCGCCTCCGGGTTCGGTTCGTTCGGCGAAAGGCCGATGCCGTACTCGGAAAGTTGCCGCAACGCCCGCGTCGGGGCAAAATCGAAGACGAAGCAGACGGGCTTTAGCACCTCCTCCTCGTTCGGGTCGTCGCCGTTGGGGTTCCGGATGGACCACGGGGATTGCACCCGGAACGCGGCCTGGAAGTACGTCTCGGGCGAGTTCAGGTTGCGCAGCATGAGCATGGACGACCACTGCGGCACCGTCACCCCGGTCGTCAGCTTGCCGCACGAGAGCGTGATGGTCTTCGTATCGAACCCGCTCCGGATGGCCTTTCGCACGGGCGGCAGCGCATCGAGTCCGATTCCGGCTGACGCGCCGGCGGCCACGATCACCTCGTAATCGTGCCAGAAAACGTTCTGCTTCTCTGCGAGCAGGTTCGCCATGGCGTGGGCGGCCGCTACGTTGGGCAAGAACCAAAAGGAATGCTGGAGATAGGGCAGGAGCCGCACGTCCGAATAGGGGAACGGCGGGCGCGTGCCCGTCTTGAGGCTCCCGAGGGTCTGCTCCGTATACGAGCCCCGTATGATGTCCAGCCACTTCTGCACGTCGGTCTTGTGCCGGAAGGCAGCCCCCTCTCCCCGGCCCGTTGCGGCGAAGAACTCGTTCAGGTCGAACTCATCGAACTCTCCCTGGCTCGCCACGGCCAGCAGTTCGTCGGGCATCTGGTAGGTCAGGAGGCGCAGCTGCGGCAGGGCGCCGTAGGGATTGCGCTCGTCCGGATGCCGGGCGGAAAACTCCTCCTTTGCCCGCTGCTCGTCGGTGTAGGTCCAGTTGAAGATCTGTTCTTCGATGAACTCGCCCGTGGCCAGCGCCCGGAACGGGGTGCCGGAGAGGTACAGGTAGGCCCGGGTGGTTATGGGCAGGAACCCGGCCTCCTCGGCGACCATGTCCATCTCTTCGTTCAGCTTATCCAGGTCGCGCGTGTACTCCTTTTCCGCATCCGTACCGTCTTCGCCCTCGAACAGTTCTTTTGCGGTGTCGCGCCACGCTCCGAAGTGGTACTCGTCGAACACCACCAGGTCCCAGTTGATCGTGTGCAGCCACTCGTTCGGGGGTTTGATGTTGCCCGCGCGGTCGCGGCCCAGCAGGTCCTGAAACGAGCCGAAGTAAACGAGCGGTTTATCCCGTTCGACCTGTTCCGGGCTGAGCGCCGAATTACGGGAGAGGTACTGCCACCCGTCGAAATCGGCGTGCGATTCCAGGTCGGTCTGCCAGGCATCTTCCACGGCGGGTTTGAACGTGACGACGAGCACCCGCCGGGCATCCATCTTTCGGGCGAGTTGGTACGTGGTGAACGTCTTGCCGAAGCGCATCTTGGCGTTCCAGAGGAAGCGCGGCGCGGAGGCGGGTTCCTCGGCCCAGATCGACCGGTAGTAGCCGAGCGTTTTTTCGACCGCTTCCTCCTGCTCCCGGCGCATCGGGAATGTCTGGAAGCGGGCGCCGGTGAGGGGCCGCCCGGTGCGGAGCGCGGCAAGGACGGTCCGCACATCGTCCGCCGAGCACCGCATCCACTCGAGTCCGGCGCTCTCGAAACCTCGTCCGGCGAGGGCGGCCCGCACCTCGTGGTCGGTGATCACCGTGCCGTCCTCCCGCTCGGCCGGTTCGTCGAGTACGATCCGGTAGTTGCGGATGGCGGCGGTCCGGAGTTGCTCGGCTACGCGCCGCTTCACCTCGCGGGTGGTCTGCCCGATTTTCAGCAGACCCCGGTGGGGTTCGTCGTCGATGGTGTACGCGTACAGGCGCGGCCGCACCTCGGGCCGAGGCGGGAGGATATTATCGACGGGCTTCGTCATGAATCCAGGTCTTTCAGCATGGCCTCGAAGGTTTTCCGAAGCATGGGGATCTGCTTGCGGCATACGGAGAGAACGATGTCGGGGCTGATGTCGAAGTAGTGGTGGCTGATGACGTCGCGCATTCCCTTGGCCCCTTTCCAGTCCACATCGGGGTATCGGGCCAGGAACTCGCCGCCGGTGATTTTGTCCAGGTTCTTACAGCTCTCTCCGATGGCGATCAGCATCATGGCTATGGAATCGAGCATGTCGAATCCGGCGTCGGTCGACACGAAGTCGGCGGGCTGGGAGATGTGTGCGCCCCGGCGCTCGATGCGGCCAATGGCCGTCAGGATCTGCCTGATGATTTCCCTGATCAGCTCGCGGTCAAACATAGACGGCCTCCCGCTGGATGCGAGCCTTGAGGAAACCGTTCATCAGGGCGGAGTAAGGGATGACATCGACGGGACGCCCTAAACCCGATTCCAGTTCTTCCTTGATATGCACCAGGGCGAAGAGGTCCGGCTCCGTCAACTCTACGACCACGTCGATGTCGCTGCCGGGCCGCGCCTCACCCCTTGCGAAGGATCCGAAGAGGGCGATGCGGCTCACCCCGTAGCGCCGCGATAACTCCGGCTTGAGTCGGCGCAATTCGGCGAGGATGCCGTCGCGGGTCGCTGTTCGTGGTGTCATGGTTCTGGCCTTCACGTTTGTAGCTGAAGCACCTGGCAGCCGCTATGTAACGCCGGCTCCTCCCGGAGAGGTCCGCGTTCG
>CBDUBS010000229.1:0-5488 GCA_965365445.1 uncultured bacterium
ATCTCCTGCCGGACGCCCGCCGGTGGGGACCCACAAGCCGGCGATCGGTGGAGGCGCTTGCTTCCGGCATCCCCTGGAGCCGGTCCGGTTCGGATGCGCATCCCTCGAACGGAGCGGCCATGCGGGCGGCGGCGCTCGGCGTGTGGTGGGCGCTTGCCGGTATAGCGGAGGGCAAAGCGGTGGCGGCGCTGCTGCCGGTGCTGCGCGTTACGCATACCCATCCTGCCTCGCTGGCGGCAGGGCTCGGGCAGGCGTTTGCCGTCCGGAGCGTGCTCCTGCCGACGTTTTCGCCGGAATCGCTCTGGGTGGATACGCTCGATTTCGTGGAACGGGTGGAGCGCGATCTCGGAGACGGCCGGGTGTCCGGCCGATTGCACGGGTTAACGGGCCACATGAACGAGTTCCCGCTCGACCTGCAGGATCTGTGCGAGGGTACGTCTGTCGCCGCCGATCAGTCGTGGCCGTTTGCGCTGGCCATGTTCTGTCGCAATCCGGGCTTGCTGGAGGCTACCCTGCTTTCGAGCATCAACGTGGGCGGCGATGCCGATACGGTCGGATCGATGGTGGGGGCGTTGCTGGGCGCCCGTCACGGCTGGCAGGCGTTCCCTGAACCGTGGCGAACCGGACTCGAGGAGGCGGACCGCCTGCTTGCCGAGGCCGACGCGCTGTACGAGGCATTAACGAAAGGATGACCGCTCTGGATCACTCCGTACCTGCAGGGGGCTCGGATGAAGGCGGAAGAAAGTCGCCCACGAAAGAAATCTCCGTTTCCAGGTGGTAGCCGGTGCGCTCGGCCACGACCCGTTGCACGTAGGCGATGAGCGCCTGTACGTCGGCGGCCGTAGCGTTTCCCCGGTTGATCATGATGTTGGCGTGCCTGCGGGTAATTTCCGCCCCGCCGATCCGGGCGCCTTTCAGCCCGCACTGGTCGATCAGTCGCCCGGCGCCGATGCCTTCGATCTTCTTGAAGATGGACCCGGCGCTCGGCTCGGTATCCAGCGGGGGATGCCGTTCGCGTCGCCATTCCAGGTTGGCCTCCATGATGTCCCGCATCCGGGCCGTGTCGCCGGGTTCGAGCTGGAACGTAGCCGCGAGCACGATGTCCTTGCGGTCGTGCAGGATCGAGTAATCGTATCCGAAACGGAAATAATCCACCCCGACCGTCCGCCGCTCGTTCTCTTCGGTCAGCAGATCCGCTTCCAGGAGCACTTCCTCAATGAACATCGTTCGCTCCCGCTCAGGAGGGGGTGAGAGGAAATGCAGGTTCTGCCAGAGCGCTCCTCCTACGGTCGAAGGAATGCCCACATAGTGTTCGAGCCCCGAGAGTCCGTGGTCAACGGCCGTTTCGATGAGGTCCGGGTAGATAACGGCCCCGCTCTCGGCGCGGATCCGGGCCTTGTCCTGCCGTATGTCCACTCCTTTCGCCCCGTTCCGGATGACGAGCCCCCGGAATCCGCCGTCGCCGACGAGGATGTTGGCCCCCAGGCCGAGAAGAAAGTGCGGGATGCCCTGCCGCCGTGACAGCAGCAGCGCATCGGCCAGTTCGTCGGCCGAACGCGCCTCGAAAAACCAGTCCGCCGGCCCTCCTATCTTGAAGGTCGTAAACGGTGCGAGGAGTACGTCGCGGCGCAGGCGGCCCGGGCCTACCTTATCTTCAAGGGCGGTAACGTCTGTTTTCTGGATGGTTTCTCCGGCGATCATAGGGAGGTAATAATGGGTAAGGCGAGGGGCAAAATTCAAAAATACCCTCGAAAACACCCGGCATTTGCAATATTTTTGCTTAGATTGGTATCAACCTTCCATTAATGCGAGGTTTACGGTAGCACGCTCATGCTGAAAACCTACCCGCACTTATCCCGCGTTTTCTCCCGGCTCGTTCTTCTCGGCGCCGGATTTCTTTTCCTCGTTCTGCTTGCCGGAGGGTGCATGACCACCACCATCCAGTCGGGGGAAGGCGGCGTGATGTACAGCATATTCGGCGGCACGTCGCTTGACGAAACGTATGGGGAGGGGTTGAAAGTACATCCCCCCTGGGTGCGGGTGTACACGTACGATCTCCGGGTGCAGGAGGCCGAGGAGGAGATTACGGCCTTATCCAGCAACGGCCTGACCATTACGCTGGACGTATCGCTTCGCTGGCGCCCCGTACCCGAGCTGCTCCCGCAGTTGCACGTAACCTACGGAAGGGATTACCCGAGCAAGCTCGTGATTCCCGTGCTGCGCAGCGATGCCCGCGAAGTCGTGGGCCGGTACACGCCGGAGGAGCTCTATGCCAGCAAGCGTTCCGAACTGCAACAGGCCATCCTGAACCAGGTGAAGGCGGGCGTCGAGGGGCGATACGTGCAGATCGACGCTGTGCTCATCCGCGACGTGGTGCTGCCCGAGCAGATCCGCCGGGCCATCGAAAGCAAGCTGACCGAGGAGCAGGAAGTGCAGCGGTATCAGTTCACGTTACAGAAGGACAGCCTGGAGGCGGAGCGCAAGCAGATCGAGGCGCGCGGCCAGGCCGAGTACCAGCGGATCATCACGCAGAGCCTGTCGCCGGAGTTTTTACGCTTCAAGGGGATAGAGGCCACACAGCAACTGGCGGAATCACCCAACGCGAAAACGGTTATCGTGGGCAGCGGCCGGGACGGGCTGCCGATCATCCTCGGCAACCAGTGAGTGAGGCCGCACAACCATCGGACTTTTTTAGCCGGGTCTGGGAGGTCGTCGCCCGTATCCCGGAGGGCCGCGTAACGACCTACGGGCACATTGCGGAGTGCCTTGGGGCGCGGAGTTCCGCCCGAATGGTCGGGTGGGCCTTGCATGCCGCCGCCGGCACGGCATTGCCCTGCCATCGGGTGGTCAACCGCTTCGGAGCCCTCTCCGGCAGCCGTCATTTCGAAGGGCCGTTCGTCATGGAAGAGCGCCTTCGCGCCGAAGGAATCACGTTCACGGAAGAGGGGTGCGTAAACCTTTCCAGGCACCTCTGGAAGCCCGATGCGCCGGATGCCGTCTCCGCAGATTTCCATTTGCCGCCCGGAAGCCCTTACTTTGGATGAAACCAGATCATTGGTACGGATATGTTCAGTCGTTTGGATAGCCATGTCATGAAAACGTATGGTCCGACAGCCGTATGGCTGTTCCTCGTTATTTCCATGCCGGTGTGGGCGCAGCCGTCGCCGCCAGCCGGACCGATCCTCGCCGGCGTCCCGCCGGACGGACTCGAAAACGCCCGGGAGCGGCTCCGCGCCGGAGACGCCGCCCTCCAGCCGGCTCTTGCAGCACTGCTGGAGGATGCCCGGGAGGCGCTGGGAGCCGGACCGTTTTCCGTCACGCACAAATCCATCCCTGCGCCCTCCGGCGATCCGCACGACTACACCAGCCTCGGGCCGTACTGGTGGCCCGACCCGAGCAAGCCGGACGGGCTGCCCTATATCCGGAAAGACGGGGAAAGAAACCCCGAGTCGCTTGGGCCCGGTTCCGACTCGGAACGGCTCTCGCAACTCCGGGATGCGGTGGAAGCACTCAGCCTGGCTTACTATTTCACCGGCGAGGAACGGTACGCCGAAAAAGCCGCGCAGCTCATCCGGGCCTGGTTTATCGACCTCGCTACGCGCATGAACCCGCATTTGCAATATTCCCAGGTTACCCGGGGGCACGACCAGGGCCGGTTCATCGGCATCATCGACGGCGCCCGGTTTGTCGGTATCATCAATGCCGTCGGCCTTATCCGCTCTTCGCCGTCCTGGACGGCGGCAGACCAGGCGGCGCTAACGGAGTGGTTCGACGCCTATCTGACGTGGCTGCTTACGAGCCCTCACGGTATACGCGAAAACCGGTACTTCAACAACCACGGAACGCATTTCGACGTACAGGCGGCGGCGGCGGCCCGCTTCGTCGGAAAGGACGACGTGGCCCGGGCCATCGTGGAAAGCAGTCGCTACGTCCGTATCGATCCGCACATCGGGCCGGACGGGCGCCAGCCCCACGAGCTGGCCCGCACGAGAGCCGTCAGCTACAGCACCATGAACCTGGCAGGCATGTTCAGGCTGGCCATGATGGGCGACGATCTCGGGCTGGATCTATGGGGTTATGAGGGAGCCGACGGGGGATCGATGAAAGACGCCCTCGACTTCATCCTCGACCTCACGGCCGATCCGGAGGCGTATCCATACAAACAGATCACGCCCGCTCAACCATCGGATTTGCTGCCCCTGTTGCTGATGGCCCGGCGCGTCTGGGATTCCGATCGGTATGCCCGGTCTCTGCAACAACTGGCCTCGGACCCCGACGCGAAGAAAGACCGGGCCCATCTGTATTTTGCATCCCCCTCGGCCCCGTAAGGCATGGAGGCAATCCTGTTTAATTCGGTACACCGAACGGGTATTACTGCAATGCTCCGCATTCTCGACGGCGCGGTACGTTGTCTACGGTATCTTTACCGGGCGCTCGCCGGGTTTCGGACAACCGGCCTGGTTTTCCGAATGGTTCCGGTAATACTGGTTCCGCTGGCCGGGTGCGTATCGGCCCCGCCGCCCTCCACCGAAGGCAGGCCGCCCAACATCGTCTGGATTACGACCGAGGATTTGAGCCCCCATTTTGCTTTCTACGGGGATTCAACCGCCTCCACGCCGAACGTAAACCGTCTGGCGGCGGAAGGGGTCGTATTCACCAACGTATTTGCTTCGGCTCCGGTATGCGGCCCGGCTCGGTCGTCCATCGTGACCGGCCTCTATCCTACCAGTTACGGGGCGCAGCATATGCGCACCATGCAGCGGACAGCCTCCATTGCCGACATCACCGACCCGGAACAGCTCGCCATACCAATCTATGAGGCCGTTCCGCCCCCGGAGGTGAAGCTGTTTCCCGAATGGCTCCGACGGCACGGCTACTACACCACGAACAATGCGAAGGAGGACTATCAGTTCAGAGCGCCGTTGACCGCGTGGAACGAATCGAGCCCCAGGGCCCACTGGCGGGACCGTCCCGATCCGGATCAGCCGTTTTTCGCCGTGTTCAACATCGAGACGACCCACGAATCCCAGGTGTGGAGGCGGGCCTCCGAACCGCTGACCGTCGATCCGGCCGGGGTACTCCTGCCTCCGTATTACCCCGATACGCCCGTCATCCGGCGGGACATGGCCCGGCATTACGACAACATCCAGGTCATGGACCAACGGGTGGGGGAAATTCTCGCGGAGCTCGAAACGGACGGGTTGCTGGACGAAACCATCGTGGTTTTCTTCGGCGACCATGGCGACGGGTTGCCCCGGGCCAAACGGTGGCTGTACGACTCGGGGCTCCGGGTGCCGTTCGTCGTCCGGTGGCCCGACGGCAGCCGGGCCGGCACATACAACGACGAACTCATCAGCTTCGTGGATCTCGCTCCCACGATGCTGTCGCTGGCCGGAGCGCCGTTGCCGGATTATTTTCAGGGCCGCCCGTTTCTCGGGGCTAGCTATGAACCGCCTCCCGAATACGTCTTTGCGATAAAAGGGAGGAT